>NZ_JAPYJX010000003.1:0-293242 GCF_027257105.1 Corynebacterium faecium | reverse complement strand
TAACCTTGGCCCATGATCTGGGTTGGGGACAGTGCCTGGTGGGTAGTTTAACTGGGGCGGTTGCCTCCCAAAATGTAACGGAGGCGCCCAAAGGTTCCCTCAGCCTGGTTGGCAATCAGGTGTCTAGAGTGTAAGTGCACAAGGGAGCTTGACTGCGAGACTGACTAGTCGAGCAGGGACGAAAGTCGGGACTAGTGATCCGGCACCTACTTGTGGATGTGGTGTCGCTCAACGGATAAAAGGTACCCCGGGGATAACAGGCTGATCTTCCCCAAGAGTCCATATCGACGGGATGGTTTGGCACCTCGATGTCGGCTCGTCGCATCCTGGGGCTGGAGTAGGTCCCAAGGGTTGGGCTGTTCGCCCATTAAAGCGGCACGCGAGCTGGGTTCAGAACGTCGTGAGACAGTTCGGTCTCTATCCGCCGCGCGCGTTGAAACTTGAAGAAGGCTGTCCCTAGTACGAGAGGACCGGGACGGACGTACCTCTAGTGTGCCAGTTGTTCCGCCAGGAGCACGGCTGGTTGGCTACGTACGGAAGGGATAACCGCTGAAAGCATCTAAGCGGGAAGCCTGTTTTAAGATGAGGTTTCATTTGAGGTTCCCAGAAGACGACTGGGTTGATAGGCCGGACCTGGAAGCACAGCAATGTGTGGAGGCGACCGGTACTAATACACCAATAAACACACATACGCCACACGCAATCAGATGATGTGCGAACACCGCGAAACAAACACGAATAAGCAAAACGCTTGCGTCCACTGTGCAGTCACTGACACAACACACCAACACCACATGCGGTGTTGGCCGACAATAATTGCATACACACGCTGAACACACAGCGCCGTGCATACCCCCATAAGGTGTGTCGGTGGTTGATGGCGGCGGGGAAACGCCCGGTCCCATTCCGAACCCGGAAGCTAAGCCCGCCCGCGCCGATGGTACTGCCCCCGGGAGGGAGTGGGAGAGTAGGTTACCGCCGACCCAACAACTTCACACACAGCACCCGCCACACAAACACCCCTTGTTTGTGCGGCGGGTGCCTTTTCGTATGCCAACGCCTGCTGCCGGCTGCTGGGGTGCTTATGTGCGGCGCGTGTCGCGGACACCCACACCCGCACCCATCATTGGCGGGAACCCACAAGCACCCGGTGTCGTGCGGACTCCGCATTGCGGACAATATCGCCGCCACCCATTATTGGCACCAAACTCCGCATTGCGGACACCAGCGACACCGCCAACAATGGGTGGACACCAACGGACCTGCCGTCCGGTAGATGGGGTTTCGTAGAAGCTGACGACCGCGTTTTGCGACCTGGGGAAACACAGGGTGAAAACCGGCCGGTCGTCAACTTCTACGACCCCACCCCCAGACTGCTGGCGCCAATGCGGACTTACGCATTGCGGACAACCACGCACACACCCATCATTGGCCCGCACCCACGAATTGTACGAATCGACGAAACAACCCCGCCCACCCAAGTTCCACCTGGGCAAACGCGGCACCACTGTCGATTCGTGCACAACCGGCACACGGATGACGCGGCCAGGGCGCCTAGCGCAGTGGTTACGACCACCCTGCGGACAACAACGGCACCACCAACTATTGGCTCACCCCCACGAAACGTTCCCCTGTAGCAGGTCTGCGCCTGAGGGCCTCGCAAAAGCTGACAACAGCGATCCGCGACCTGCGGAAACAACGGGCGAGAACCGGCCGCTCGTCAACTTCTGCGAAACGGTTCCAGCCAGATTTCCCACAACCCCCAAGAAGAGAATGAAAGCCCCGAAGGACAACGCCCCGAGCCCCCGGAGACAACCCGCGCTAAAGCTCCAGCAACGAGTTCTTGGACTGCTCGACGAGTTCGCCCTTTTTGCGGGCGCGCTCGAGCGTGGACCACTGGTCCTGGGGGATCGACTTCCGGGCGGAGGCCACAATTGCCTCGTCGGGCGTGCCCCAGGCGATGGGCATGGGGGTGATGGTCTGCCAGTGCTGCTGGTCGCGGGTCGAGCGCTGTGCGCCCACGGCGGCGACGGGCACCTTGGTGCCGACCTTGTCGGAGGTGTTGGGAAGTGGCTGCATCACTCGCGAGGTGATGGCCCAGCGCGGCGGCAGGGCGGGATCCACGTTGAGGTTCACCAGCGCGGTTAGGGTCACCGTCGTGCCGGCGCGCTCGGTGATGATGGCGGGGGCGAGGGGGTTGGAGTCGTAGATCTCCTGGGTCTTGCCCACGCTGCGGGGGATCAGCAGCGCCACTACCAGCATCAATATGCCGAACAGTACGGCGCCAAAGCTGCCGAGCCAGTGCCACGGCGAGGACGGGTCCACCAGGAACCACACTGCGACGCCGACGATCACGGAGATGACAAAGATCGCGATGCCGGAAGCGACGAGGCTGCGGGTGTCGCGCACCATTTTGTTGTGCTGCTTCGCAAAGTCCTCGTCGACGTCGAACTTGAATACCTTCATGCCACTCATGGCATACAAGTCTAAAGGTCGGAGGCGTCGACCAGTCGGTACGCGTAGCCCTGTTCGGCCAGGAAGCGTTGCCGATGCATGGCGTACTCGGAGTCGAGGGTGTCGCGGGCGACCACGGTGTAGAACACGGCTTCCGCACCGTCGGATTTGGGCCGCAGCAATCGGCCCAGGCGTTGCGCTTCTTCCTGTCGGGATCCGAAGGTACCGGAGACCTGGATGGCCACGGCGGCTTCGGGCAGGTCGATGGAGAAGTTCGCCACCTTGGAAACGACCAGGGTGGAGATTTCCCCGTCCCGGAACGCTTGGAAAGCCTCTTCGCGCTTTTTGGTGGTGGTTTTGCCGTCGACCAGGGGAGCGTCGATACACATAGCGATCTCCTCCAACTGCTCCACGTACGCGCCGATGATCAGGGTCTGCTGGCCCTTATGCGTTGCAAGAAGCTTATCGACGACTTCCAGCTTGCCCGCCGAACAGGCCGCCAGACGGTAACGCTCGCGGGTCTCGGCGGTGGCGTAGGTGAGGCGCTCCTCGTCGGTGAGCGTGGTGCGGACCTCGATGCATTCGGCGGTGGCGATGTAGCCGGCCATCTCGAGTTCTTTCCACGGGGCGTCGTAACGCTTTGGCCCGATGAGGGAGAAGACGTCGTCCTCGCGGCCATCCTCGCGCACGAGGGTCGCCGTGAGCCCCAAGCGGCGGCGGGACTGGAGGTCGGCGGCCATGCGGAAGACGGGAGCGGGGAGGAGGTGGACCTCGTCGTAGATGATCAGGCCCCAGTCGCGGGAGTCGAAAAGTTCGAGCGCGCGGTATTCGCCCTTGGTCTTGCGGGTGACCACCTGGTAGGTGGCGATGGTCACGGGGCGGATTTCCTTCTTCTCGCCGGAGTACTCGCCGATTTCCTCGGGCGTGAGGGTGGTGCGGCGCAGCAGCTCGTCGCGCCACTGACGGCCGGCGACGGTGTTGGTGACCAGGATCAAGGTGGTGGTTTGTGCCTGCGCCATCGACGCTGCGCCGACGATGGTTTTGCCGGCGCCGCAGGGCAGCACCACCACGCCGGAGCCACCCTCCCAGAAGGATTCGGCGGCGTACTGCTGGTAGTCGCGCAGCTCCCAGCCGTCGTGGTTCAGGGCGATCGGGTGGGATTCGCCGTCGACGTAGCCGGCGAGGTCCTCCACCGGCCAGCCCAGCTTGGTCAGCTCCTGCTTGATCTGGCCGCGGGCGGAGGGGTGGACGGGGGCGGTGGTGTCGTCGATAGGCTTGGCAATAAGTGGCTGAATCTTCTTGCTGCGGGTGACCTCGGTGAGGATCGCGGGGTCATCCGCCTCGAGGATCAGCCCGTGGGCGGGGTGTTTGACCAGTTTGAGGCGGCCGTAGCGGGCCATGGTTTCGGCGATGTCGACGAGCAGTGCCTGCGGCACCGGGAAGCGGGAGTAGCGTTCGAGCACGTCCACGGCCTGCTCGGCGTCGAAGCCGGCGGCGCGGGCGTTCCACAGCGCAAGAGGAGTGATGCGGTAGGTGTGGATGTGCTCGGGCGCGCGCTCGAGCTCCGCGAACGGCGCGAGCGCGGCGCGGGCCTTGGGCGCGTCCGGGTGCGCGACTTCGAGCAGGACGGTCTTGTCCGATTGGACGATGAGGGGGCCGTCGCCGAGAGCCATGCGATCTACTCCTAAATGTTGGTAGCGTGCCGTGTATGGCTAAGAACACTTCAGTTGTACTCGGCGAACGTTACGACAAGTTCATCGCCCGGCTCATTCAGGACGGCCGCTACGCGTCTGCCAGCGAAGTCCTGCGCGAGGGGCTGCGGCTCGTGGAGGAACGGGAGCAGAAGTTCGACGCGCTCAAACTCGCCGTGGAAAAAGGTGAGCTCGGCGCCGAGTTCGACGCCGAGCAGTTCATCGCTGAGGTGCGAGCGCGCTAGCCCCTGCGCAGCAGCTGGGACCACTTGGTCACGCTGCCGTTGTTCAGGATCGTGCGCTTGTAGATGCGGGCGGCGGCCCACACTGCCAGCGCCGTCGCCAAAGCGGCGAGGACAAACGAGCCGGCCAGCTGCAGCGCGGTGAAGTCCCCGGCGGCATACGACAGCGGCGCGGCGAAGATGGAAAACGGCGGGATCCAGCTCATTACCTGCATCCAGGTGGCATCGGTGTTCATCCAGCCGAAGCCGGGGATGTAGGCGGAAGCCATGATGAGCAGCAGGATCGGCATCTGGGTGGACTGCAGGTCCTCGGTGCGCTGCACCATCGCGCCGGCGGCGGCGTAGAGGGCGCCGAAGAACAGCATGGCCAGAAGCCAGGCGATCAGCAGCACGGGGAGGACGGACCAGTCGAACGCGATGTCGTCCACGAGCCCGGAGACCTTCAGCCCAACGCCGCCGACGATGAGCAGCACGGCGGTGGCCAGGAAGCCCAGCACGAGTGTGCCCAGCAGCTTGCCGGCCAGGAAATCCAGCGGGCGCACGGAGGCGAGCACGAGCTCGACCACGCGGGAGGACTTCTCCTCGGTCACGCGGCTGCCCACCTGGGCGGCGAAAGTGATCACGGTGAAAATGACCACCATCAGCGCCACGAATGTGGTGAGCAAGCGAAGCAGTTGCTGCTCGAAGTCCTCGCCGCTGGCCTCGTCCACGTCCACCGGCACGATGTCGATGGTGCGGGAGGCCGCCTCGTAGTCGGCGGGCGAAATGCCCAGCGTGTTTAGCGTTTCGGCGCGGGTGTAGCTGTCGGCGAGCGCCTCCATCCCCTCCATGATGCCGGCCGACGGCGTGCCGTCCGAGATCACCTCCCACTGGTCGCCCTCGGCCACCAGCGCGGCCTTGACGTCGCCGTCGCGCACCAGCTGCACGGCGTCGTCGCGGTTCGCAGTTTCGCGCGCGTCGTACCCGGCGCCGTCGAGCAGTTGCTTATCGACGCCTACGGTCGCCACCGCAGTCTTCGCGTCGCCGCCCTCAGCGTCGTCCTTGCTCTTCTGCCAGGAGGCGAAGCCGATGAAGCCGACCATGGCCAGAAGCAGGATGACGAAGGTGATGACCACGCCCTTCTTCAGCAACAGGATCTGGATCTCGCGCGCCGCGGTGGTGGTGATCGTGTGCATGGGGGAGTAAGTCTGCATTACTGCACAACCTCCTTGAACAGGTCGGCCAGGTCGGGCACGACGCGGGTGAACTCGTGGACGGGGCCTGCGGCCATGGCGGCCTGCAGGATGCGCTGGTCGTCCTGGACGCTCGGGGCTTCGAGGATGACGTGGGTGGCGGAGTCGTCGATAAGCGAAATGCCCTCCGGGATCCAGCCGCGGGCTTGAGTGCCCACCCTGAAGCGGATGGGGCCGTGGGCGCGCAGCTCGTCGACGGTGCCTTCGGCGACCATGCGGCCGCGGGTGACAATGCCGATGCGGTCGCACAGCCGCTGCACCAGATCCAGCTGGTGGGAGGAGAAGATGACGGGCACGCCGGCGCGGGCGCGGTCGGTGAGCATCGTGCTCATCACGTCCACGGCGACGGGGTCGAGGCCGGAGAACGGCTCGTCCAGGATGAGGATGTCGGGGTCGTGGATGAGGCTCGCGGCGAGCTGGACGCGCTGCTGGTTGCCCAGGGAGAGGTCGTCGAGCTTGTCGTTCACACGCTCACCCAGCCCGAGCTCCTCGAGCAGCTCGGTGCCGCGCTTCTTGGCGGCTTTGCCGTCGACGCCGTGCAGCTTGGCCAGAAAGACCAGCTGCTCCAAGATCTTCTCTTTGCCGTACAGGCCGCGCTCCTCGGGCATGTAGCCGATGCGGCGGCGGGTGTCGTCGTCAAGCGGGCGCCCGTCGAGGAGCACCTCGCCCGAATCGGCGGCGAGCACGCCGAGGGCGATGCGCATCGTGGTGGACTTGCCGGCGCCGTTGGAGCCGACGAAGCCGTACATCTCGCCGTCGTGGACGGTGAAACTCATGCCGTCGAGGGCTTGGACGTCGCCGAAGCGCTTGTTCAGGTTGCGGATTTCGATCGTTGTCACTTGTCATCCTCCTTGCGGTTGAAGGTTACGGCATAGCCGACCATTGGCAGCGGGGTGGCGATAAGTTGTGTCGCCAACATGAAGTAGCCGGCGGCGATCAGTCCGAGGTCGAAGTCGTCGCCCATAAATAGGCCCGCAGCCAGAAACGCAATACCACCCAAACCGACGAGAGCGGAGAACAGCTTGAGGGAGCGCTTTCGCCACGTGGCTAGTACTACCCGTTCGTACTCGTCCAATTGTTCCTCGGGTGCGGTGTCTTTCATTTCGTTGGCCGAGCGAAGAAAGGTCCACGCGCACATGCTCACCGCGAGGCTTACCAGGCACATCGCGTTCGGCCACCAGTTAAAGCCGAATGCGATTTGATATGCCATGCAGGAAAAAGAGACGAGCATGCCCGCAAAAACCACCGTGATCAGTAACCGGGTGTCGCGAGGATTGCGGAACCGTTTGGCATTGAGCGGGTCTTGCTTGCGGACGGTGTCGATGCGACTCATTTGGCGTACAGCTCCTTCGACATAGGGGCGAACTCGGTGCGCGAAAACACGGCCTCCACGGGCAGCCCAAAGACCTCGCAAATACGGAAAGCGAGATCCAGGCTGGGGGAGTGGTCACCGCGCTCGAGTGCACCGACGGTTTGCGGGTTGACGTCGATAAGTTCCGCGAGATGGGCGCGAGACATGTCGTGCTCCGCGCGCAGGACGCGGACCCGGTTATAGATCGGGTCTTTGGGTAGTTTCTTCGGCGACACACAACGCAGTGTTGTATAAACCCAACGATATGTCAAGTGTATTGGCTGACGCATAGCCTATCCTCAGGAGGATTAGCATGGATTTATGACCACAACCATTTCCTCCCCTGAAGAGCATTTGTCCCGCGAACTCGGCTCCGACCAGGCGCTTTCCACCCGCCCGATCGACCGGATTAAATACGCCCACGACGCGTCGCACTTCCTCTACACCCCGGACGTGGTGGTGGAAGCCCGCACCGCCCACGACGTGGCGGCAGCCTTCCGCGCCTCCGCCTCCTCCGGCGCACCGGTAGTGCTGCGCGGCGGCGGCACCTCGCTGTCCGGCCAGGCCGGCGGCGCGGGCATGCTCGTGGACGTGCGCAAGCACTTCCGCGGCGTGGAGGTCCTCGACGGCGGCACACGCGTGCGCGTCCAGCCCGGCTCCACGGTTCGCCAGGTCAACGCCCACCTCGCCCCGTACGGCCGCAAGATCGGCCCGGACCCGGCGTCCGAGGGCGCGGCGACGATGGGTGGCGTGATCGCCAACAACTCCTCCGGCATGGCCTGCGGCACCCAGTACAACACCTACAACACCATCGAGTCGATGACGTTCGTGCTGCCGTCCGGCACCGTCATCAACACCGCCCACGCGGATGCGGAGGCGCAGTTTGCGCGGGAGGAGGCGGAGCTCGTCGTAAAGCTTGAGCGCTTGAAGCGGCGCGTGCGCGAGAACAAGGAATCCGTGGCCACCATCGAGCGCCACTTCGCGCTGAAGAACACGATGGGCTACTCGCTCAACGCGTTCCTTGATTACGACTCGCCCCTAGACATCTTCATGCACCTGCTGGTCGCCTCCGAGGGCACGCTCGCGTTCATCGCGGAGGCCGTGCTGCGCACCATCGAGGTGCCGAAGCTGAAGACCACCACCATCGCGGTGTACCCGACGCTGGATGTGGCGACGCGCTCCCTGCCGGCGCTGTTCGACTCGAAGGCCGCCACGCTGGAGCTGATGGACTCGCGCTCCATCAAGGTCGGCCGCACCTTCGACTCGGTGCCGGAGCAGATCACCGGCTTCGAGCTGTCCGGCCAGGCTGCGCTGCTCATCGAGTACCACGCTAACGAGGCCGAGCAGCTACGCGAGTACGAGGCCGCCGGCGCGAAGCTGCTGGAAGGCTTCGACCTGCAGACCCCGGCCGCCTTCACCACCGACGCCGCCGAGGCCGCCAAGGCCTGGGCCTTCCGCAAGGGCCTCTACGCCCAGGTTGCGGAGGCTCGCCCGTCCGGCACTACCGCGCTGCTCGAGGACATCGCCGTGCCCGTGGGCGACCTCGCGGACACCTGCGGCGGGTTGCAGCAGCTTTTCGACGCCTACCGCTACGACGACGCCGTCATCTTCGGCCACGCCAAAGACGGCAACATCCACTTCCTCATCACCGACCGCTTCGAGGGCGACGAGAACCTCTCCCGCTACGATGGCTTCAACGAGGAAATGGTCGACCTCGTGCTCGGCGCCGGCGGCAACCTGAAGGCCGAGCACGGCACCGGGCGCGTGATGGCGCCGTACGTGCGCCGCCAGTACGGCGAGGAACTCTACGAGGTCATGGTGGAGCTCAAGCGGGCCGCCGACCCGCGCGGGGTGATGAACCCGGGCGTGATCATCACCGACGACGAGCGCGAGCACATGAAGAACTTCAAGCTCAACCCGCAGGTGGAAGACGAGATCGACTCGTGCGTGGAGTGCGGCTACTGCGAGCCGGTGTGCCCCTCGCGCGACATCACCATGACCCCGCGCCAGCGCATCGTGGTGCGCCGTGCCCGCGCGAAGGCGATCCAGGAAGGCGACACCGAGCTGGTCGCGCACCTCGACGAGGCCTACCAGTACGACGGCATCGACACCTGCGCCGTGGACTCGATGTGCGTGACCGCCTGCCCGGTGAAGATCGATACCGGCAAGTTCATCAAATCCCTGCGCCGCGGCCAGGCGGGCGCTGCGGAATCCGCCGGATGGGCGGCCGCGGCGAAGGCGTGGGGCCCGGGCAACACGCTGGCCTCGGCGGCGTTGACCGGCGCCTACTACATGCCGACCAAACTGGTGCAGAAGGTCACCGACGTCGCCCGCGCCCTGGTAGGCGATGACACGGTGCCGCAGTACCGCCCCGAGCTATCCAAGGGCGGAGTGAAGCGCTCCAAGGCGTTCGGCACCCGCATCGGCGCGCCGAGCGCGGAGCCGGCGGGCGTGTTCGTCCCCGCCTGCGTGAACTCCATGTTCGGGCCGCAGGGCGAGGGCGTGGGCGCCTCCGAGGCGTTTGCGAAGCTGGTGGAGCGCGCCGGGCTCGCGCTGACCGTCCCGGAGGGCATCGACGGGATGTGCTGCGGCACCCCGTGGGCGTCGAAAGGCATGAGCACGGGCCACGACATCATGCAGCGCCGTGTCAACGACCAGCTCATCGCCGCCACCGACGGCGGGCGCCTGCCGGTAGTCGTGGACGCGTCCAGCTGCACCCACGGCTTCCGCGACATGGCCGAAGGCATCGGCATCACCGTCATCGACGCCATCGAATTCGTCGAAGACCAGGTGCTCGAGCGCCTCGAGGTGAAGCAGAAGGTGGACTCTGTGACGTTGCACCCGACGTGTTCGGCGACGCACCTTGGGATCGTCGATACGCTGGCGCGCGTCGCTGGCGCCGCGGCCGAAGATGTGCGCGTGCCCGCCGAGTGGAACTGCTGCGGCTACGCGGGCGACCGCGGCATGCTGCACCCGGAGCTGACCCACGCGGCGACGAAGCGCGAGGCGGCGCAGGCCGAGGAGCTGGGCTCCGCGACGCATGCGTCGTCCAACCGCACCTGCGAGCTGGGCTTGACTGCCGCGACCGGCAAGGATTACGAGCACATTCTGGAGATTCTCGAGCGCGTCAGCCGCTAGGCCAGCACCACTTTGGTGATGCGCGGCAGCGCGATGCGCACGACGCGATCGGCGGCCTCGTCGAGCGCGTCGACCTGCCCCGCGCTCACGCTCAGTGGCAGCACGGTGAGCGTGCGGCCGCGCCCTTGCTTATCCACGAAACCTACGGCCACATGCCGCTTCGCCCGAGCCGCCGCCCGCAGCGTTTCGAAGATGTCGCCGGCCCCGGCGTCCGCGTCGGAGCCGGAATCGGCGCGCAGTTTGGACACGATCGCTTCGACCTGCTCCTCGGTCGCCTTCGGGGTGCGCGGCAGGGTAGACGGGGTGGCGGCGACCAGCGCCGGTTCGGGCGCCATGTTCAGCGTCGCGCCGGTGTTGTCCTCCGCGGTGGGCTGCATCCCCGCCGCACGCAGCTGCGCCATGAGCTTGGGCAGCGGCTGGTCCGACACCGCGACGGTGGGGGCGAGGACGCGTAAGTTGCAGCGCTCGGCGGCGGTGGCGATCAGCGCCGGGTCCGCGGAGCGGATGTAGCTCAGCGCGCTGCCTGCGCGGATGGCGCCGTGGGTGCGGGCGGTGTCGTCGACAAGAAACGCGATTGCCTGCGGCACCTCGCCCATGACGTGCCGGCCCAGCCAGGCGTGGACCTCCTCGGCGGTGAGACCGCTGTCGAGGCCGCGGCGCACCGACGCCTCCGTGACCCGCCACACGCTGGCCAGACCCGGGGATTCGAGTTCGGCGATGCGCTCCAAAAACGACGCCATGTCCGGCTCGAGCGGGCCCGGGGCGAGCATTGTCATGTCGCCCTGGGCAATCAGCGTGTCGACGGACGCCGGCACGAGCTGCTTGGCCGCGGCGGCGACGTCCTCGCCATCGCGGCCGTCCAGCAACGCCAACAGGGGAGAGGACTGCGCCGGCTGCGGGGTGCCGGCGAGCGCGCCGACGAACTGGGCCTCATCCACCACCGCCTGGATGAGCCGCGGGGAGAAACCGCTGGCCTCTAGCGGGGCATGGAATAGCAACTGGTCGGTCCGGCCCGCGTGGCGCAGGATGGTCGTGCGGGCGTGGCGCACCGCGGGCGCGTGCATGTCCGCGGACAACAGCTTCGCGTCGGTGTCAGCGCGCCACGGGGAGGCGGCCCAACCGACCATCAGGATCGCCCACTGGTCCGAAAGCGTGGCGTCGATCCAGGTCAGCGCGTCGCGGGTGGCGGCGAGCACGTCCTCGTCGTCGACGTTGCCTCGGCCGATAAGGCCCGCCGCCTCGCCGATGGTGATCAATAGCCTCGGGTCGAAGCCGAGTTCCTTTTCCAGGTTCGCCGCGGCGCGCACGCCGACGGTGCCGTCCTTGTTCAGCGTGACCGGGCGGTCCATGAGCGCCATGACCAGCTGGCGCATTTGGCGCACGGCGTCCAAGCCCGCCGAGGTCGCGGCCTCGTCCACCGCGGCCAGGTCTACTTCTGGCAGTGCGGGCGGCTCCAGAGGGAACTCCCGCGGTGCTATCCCGCGCATCGCGTCGCGGACCGGCCGCGGCAGCCGAACAGTGTTCGCGTCCACCCGCACCAGCAGGCCCGCCGCAAGCAGCTTCGCCACCGGCGCTGAAGGGTCCGCGTCCGGCCCCGCCGCCGAGGTAGTGCCAACCCCACCCGAGGAGGCCAGGGTTTCCAGCACCTTGCGCTCGCGGGCCGGCAGCGCGTCCAGCGCCTCGGCCGCGCCCTCCGGCAGGGTGTCGGTCACGCGCCAGCCCGGGGGCAGCGCGGTGAGCGTGCCGGGGGAGATACGCAGCTCATCCACTGGCCCGAAGACGAGGGCGAGCTCGCGCAGGTGCGCCACGTCGCCGAGCTCGCCCGCGTCCACCGGGTCGAGCTCCGCGCCGGCGTCGGCGAGCCGCTCCAGCACCGCCAAGTCGGCGGCAGTGAGCTGGCGCAACGCCCGCGACGCGGAGCCGGGCAGGCCTAGGCGCGTGGCCAACGACCCAGCCGAGAGAGGGGTGGGGAAGAAGGCATCCGGCCGGGTGCGGATGAGCAGGCGGAGCTGATCGTCGCTAAGCGACTGCAAGAATTCGGGGAAGGTAGACATTGCGGGGGTGAGTTTACGTGCGTTTTCTTGCCCGGCGTGAAAGAATGAGGGGCATGGCTAAAGATGTAGAGAAGATCGGTCGCGCGAACCCGGCGTGGCCCACGCACACCCCTGGTAACGGCCACCCGGTCACCGAGATTTCCTCCAAGCTCACCGGCGCCGCGAGCCCGTTCGGCGACGAGCTGATCCTGCCGCTGAAGGCGGAGGAGACCGGCTACGTCCACCCGACGACGCGCATCAACCGCTAGCTTTCGCTTAGCGACGGCACCAAAGGTGGCCCCCGTGCTGTGGGGCCACCTTTTTGTGTGTGCCTGGGGGCGCGCGTGGTCTCTGCGCTGATCGTCTAGCAGAGTCGATGGGCTGCTAGACGGTCCGGCGCTTATTGACAATCAAGCGCAATACGACCTGGGGGAAACGTATGGCGCGGATCGTGATCGTCTAGCAGGCCTGCCCTCCGCGCTAGACGGTCCGCCTTGGGGGGCAAAAAGAAAGCCCGCCCGGAGGCGGGGTTTTGGCGTGTAGTTCTTAGCGCGGCAGGTAGGCCTGCTGCAGGGAAGCCAGGGTGTCGTTGACCTGGTTGCTGAAGTTGGCGCCGACGAGCTGGGCGACCTTGGCGTAGTCGCCGGCCAGGGCGGCGTCCACCAGCGGCTGGTTGGCTGTGTAGAACGCGTTGTAGTCGTTGCGGTTAGCGGCGTAGTTGTCCTGGACGGAAGCCGGGACCTGGAAGCCGAGGCCGTTGATGGCGTCGCGCAGCTTCGCGTACAGCTCATCGGTCTCGGTGCGGTTGGAGGAGGTCTGCGCGGCCGGTGCCGGAGCAGCCGGTGCGGGGGCCGGTGCCGGCTTCGGGGCCGGAGCAGCCTGCGCGTCGCGGTTGGTCGGCGCGGAGTTCAGTCCGTAGCGCGCGGAGCACGCCGGCCATGCGCCCCAGCCCTGCTGTGCCAGGGTGCGCTCAGCGACGATGATCTGCTGCTCGCGGGTGGCCTGGTCTGCGGTCGGCGCGAACTCGCCGCCGCCGTACGCCTGCCAGGTGCCGTAGTTGAACTGCAGGCCACCGTAGTAGCCGTTGCCGGTGTTGATTGCCCAGTTGCCGCCGGACTCGCACTGTGCGAGCTTGTCCCAGTCGGAATCCGGTGCTGCGGTTGCCTGCGGGGCGACGATGCCTGCCAGTGCTGCAACTGCTGCGGTACCTGCCAGAGCCTTCTTGCCCGTGGAGGTGGTCTTCTTGGAGTGGCGTCCCATGATTCGTTTCCTCTCGTCGTTGACCGCCAATTCTCGGGACAGCCTAACCATTTGTAACGATTGTGTCACGCAACCGGCACGAAATGGTGCGTATGTGACTGTGGTGCTCCGCGTTTGCGCAGGTCGCGCCCCGCGGGAGGAATTTTGGTGTTCTGGGCCACAGTCGCGGTTTTCGGGGCGGAGGTGTAAGGTAAAGCCTTTATTTTGGCCTGCAATCGGCGGGCCAAGTACCGGAACCTGAAGGAGGATGCCATGCCTATTGGAAAGGTGAAGTGGTACGACACCGAGAAGGGCTTCGGCTTCGCGTCCAACCCGGGCGACGACGATGTCTTCATCGGCAAGTCCGTGCTTCCCGATGGCGTGGACGAGCTGGTCGCCGGCCAGCGCATCGAGTTCGATTTCGCCGCCGGCCGCCGCGGCCCGCAGGCTCTGCGCGTTAAGGTGCTCGATGAGCCGAAGCGCCGCCCCGTGCACCGTCGCAAGCCGGAGGAGCTGGGCAGCATGCTGGCCGATGTCATGACCCTGATTGAGACGCAGGTCCAGCCCGCGCTGACCAACGGCCGCTACCCGGACCGCAAGGAGGGCCGCCAGGTCGCGGAGATCCTGCGGGCGGTGGCCAGGGAGCTGGACGCTTAGTCGAAGCCGACGGACCACGTGGCGATGACGGGAGTTTCTTCCCCGTCGTCGCCTTTTTCAATGTCCAAGGTGGTCACCTCCGCGACGACGAGCTTCGCGCCGGACTCGGTGACTGCCGGTGCGGTTTCCTCGCCGGACTCGCCGGAGGTGAACACGCGCTCGGTGTTGGCGGCAGGGTCGTCGTAGATGAGCAGCAGGCGCCAGCTGTTGCGCTCGATCTCGCGGGGCACGGTGAAGGTCACGTCCCCCTGATCGGGCAGGCGCACGCTCGGCGGTTCGCCGCCGGGGCACTCCACGTCCAGCTCGCACACTGTATATACGGGCACCTGTTCGGTCTGCCCGCCGGCGGCCACGGCGACCTCGAGGTCGCGCACCGGGGTGCCCGGCTTGTTCTGCTGGTAGCTCATGAAGGCGTAGACCGCCCCTACCAGCACCACCACGCCAACTAGGGCGATGGCCAGGACTTTCCACTGCTGAGTTGCTGCGCGTTTGCGTGCCATGGCGCAAGATCCTACTTGGCGGCGGTCTCAGGCTTAAACGTCACGCGGTACATGTCGGGCCAGCGCTTGCCGGCGAGGTAGAACTCCTCGGTGCCGGGGATGTGCGCGATGCCGTTGAGCACGTTGTTCGGGTCGGGCGCGGCGTTGTTGTCCAGCGCGGAGGCGTCGATGACGGCGGTGACCTTCCCCGAGTCAGCGTCGATGCGCATGATGTTGGTGGTGGTGAAGACGTTGGCGTAGACCTCGTCGCCGACGCACTCGAGCTCGTTGAGGCCCTCCACCGGCTGGCCGTCCATGGTCACGGTGAAGCGCTCGCGTTCCTCGAACGTCTCCGGGTCCATGCGGCGCAGCTCGGCCGTACCGTCGGAGAAGATCAGCTCGTCGGCGCGGGAGCACAGGCCCCACCCCTCGCCGGCGAAGTCTGCCCGGCCGGTCTCTTCCAACGTCGTGGCATCCCGCTTGATTGCGGTGCCGTTTTGCCAGGTCAGTTGCCACAGGATGCCGTCGTGAAGCGTGATGCCCTCTCCGAAGAACTGCGGATCGATGTCCACGGAGCGCAACTCCTCGCCCTCGGGCGTGCGCGTGTACAGGCGCGATTCGCCCACCTGGCCGGTGCCGACGTAGATGGTGCCGTCGTCGGCGACCTCCAGTCCCTGGGTGAAGCTGGTGTCGTCGAAAGGCAGGCGCTCCTCGACGTGCGCGGTGAGGCGCTGCGTGTCCGGCCCCGCGGTCTCGGGGGAGGAGCAGCTGGACAGGAGAGCGAGCGCGGAGCAGACGGCGGCAAGTGTGAATCGACCCATGGCAACCATCCTGCACCACGTGGGCAATAATGGGGAACCGTGTCACGATCCAACAACCGATCCCGCAACCCCCGAAAGCGCAGCCCCCTGCTGTCCACCGACGCAGTCGACACTGCACGGGAGGCGCTGGCCGAGATCGCCGACGGGGAAGTCGGCGAGCACATCGGCGTGACCGGGCTGGGCCGCAACGTGGCCACCCACCGCTTCGCCGCCGACGTGCCCGGCTACGCAGGCTGGGAGTGGAACGCCGTGGTGGCCTGCGCCGACGGCGCGGACTGGGTCACGGTCAACGAGGTCGCGCTCGTGCCGTCGCAAGGCGCGCTCGAAGCGCCGGACTGGGTGCCGTACTCCGACCGCCTGCGCCCCGGAGACCTGGGCCCCGGCGACATCATGGAGCTTTCGCCTGACGACGAGCGCGTCACCGACGACTCCTTTTCCCGCGAGGCCGTCACGTTCACCGGCCGCGACACCAAGCGCTACCTCACCACAACCGGCCTTGAGGACGCGAAGAAGCGCTGGCGCACCGGTGAGTTCGGCCCCAACAGCGAGTTCGCCGAAAAGGCCGCGCTGTCGTGCCGTTCCTGCGCCTTCTACATCCCGCTGGACCAGCCGGTGGGCGAGAACTTCGGCATCTGCGCCAACGAGTACTCCGCGGACGGGCACGTGGTGGCCTCCTCCTACGGCTGCGGGGCGCACTCGGACACCACGGTGGCGGAGTAGGCGTATTCGTTGGTGCACCCCAACGATTGGTGTTTTCGCAGGCAGGGTGCGACACTAATGCGACGTGAGTACCACCACCGGAGCAAAACTGCATAAGGACCAGCCGCAGCCGCGCGGCGCGCTGGACGCCTTCTTCCACATCAGCGAGCGCGGATCCACGGTCGGCACCGAGGTGCGCGCCGGGGTAGTGACGTTCTTCGCGATGGCCTACATCGTGCTGCTCAACCCGCTGATCATCGGCACCAGCCCGGACCGCGAAGGCGTGGTCCTGGGCATCCCGCAGGTCGCCGCAGCCACGGCGCTGGCCGCCGGCGTGATGAGCATCCTGTTCGGCGTGATTGCCAAGTACCCGTTCGGCATCGCCACCGGCCTGGGCATCAACACCCTGGTCGCGGTGACCATGGTGGGGCAGCAGGGCCTGACGTGGCCCGAGGCCATGGGGCTGGTAGTCATCGACGGCATCATCATCGTGCTGCTGGCCATCTCCGGTTTCCGCACCGCCGTGTTCAACGCCATCCCGGATTCTATGAAGGTGGCCATGAGCGTGGGCATCGGCATGTTCATCGCCACCATCGGGATGGTGGACGCCGGCTTCGTCCGCCGCATCCCCGACGCCGCGATGACCACCGTGCCGGTGCAGCTGGGCACCGGCGGCTCGATTGCGTCCTGGCCCACCTTCGTGTTCATTATCGGCCTGTTCATCTGCGGCTTCATGGTTGTGCGCAACGTCCGCGGCGGTCTGTTCATCGGCATCCTGCTCACCACCGTCATCGCCATGGTGGTCGAGGCGCTGACCGGCGCCGGCTCCTCTGCCGACAACCCGGAGGGCTGGGGCATGGCGGTTCCAGGCCTGCCGGAGAGCTTCGGCGGTGTCCCGGACCTGTCCATCGTGGGCAACGTCGACCTGTTCGGCGCGTTTGTGAACATCGGCGTCATCTCCGCGTCGCTGCTGGTGTTCACCCTCGTGCTGGCGAATTTCTTCGACGCCATGGGCACCATGACCGCGCTCGGCCGCCAGGCCGAGCTCACCGACGAGCACGCTGTGCTGCCGGACATGAAGCGCGCCCTGGTGGTTGAGGGTTTCGGCGCCGTCGTCGGCGGCGCAACCTCCGCGTCGTCGAACACTGTGTTCGTGGATTCGTCGGCAGGCATCGCGGACGGCGCACGCACCGGCCTGGCCAACGTGGTCACCGGCGTGCTGTTCCTGGTCGCGATGTTTTTCACCCCGCTCTACGAGATCGTGCCGATCGAGGCCGCGGCCCCCGTGCTGGTGGTCGTCGGTGCGCTGATGATGATGCAGGTCGGCCAGATTAACTGGTCCGAGTTCACCGTCGCGCTGCCGGCGTTTCTGACCATCGTGACTATGCCGCTGACCTACTCCATCGCCAACGGCATCGGCGTCGGCTTCATCTCGTTTACCCTGATGAGCCTGTTCGCCGGCAAGGCGAAGGACATCCACTGGATCATGTGGCTCATCTCCGCCCTGTTCGTGGTGTACTTCGCGCAGGGACCGATCCTGGCGGCGCTGAGCTAAATGCTTGTGCCTATCGACGACCCGTCGGACCCCCACCTCGACGACATCCGCGACCTGAAGCACTCCGACAAGGAAAAAAGGCTGGTCTTCGCCGAAGGGCCGCTCGTGGCCGGGCGGCTGGTGGAGTCCCGCTTCCCGGTGCGCGCCGTGTTCGGCTTCGGCGGGCGGCTGGAATCCTTCATGGCCGACTACGGCGACGAGCTTGAGCGCCGCGGCGTGCCGGTGTACCAGATCACCCGCGAAATCATGGGCGAGGTCGCCGGCTACGACATGCACCGCGGGCTGCTGGTCTCCGCCGACAAGCCGGAGCCGCTTTCCGTCGCGGAGGTGCTCGACGGCGCACGCACCCTAGTGATCCTGGAGGGCGTGGGCGACCACGAGAACATCGGGTCGATCTTCCGCAACGCCGCCGGCATGGGCGTCGACGGGGTGCTTTTCGGCGCCGCCACCGCCGACCCGCTGTACCGTCGCAGCGTGCGCGTGTCCATGGGGCACGTGCTGCGCACCCCGTTCGCGCACTTCGACGGCACGCCGACGACGTGGCAGCGCTCCCTGGATGAGCTGCGCGAGGCCGGCTGGTGGCTCGTCTCGCTGACCCCGGCCGACGACGCCGTCGAGCTGAAAGAGGCGATCCAGGGCCACGACAAGGTGGCCTTCCTAGTCGGCGGGGAGGGCCCGGGCCTGACCCCGCACGCGATGCGCGCCACCGACGTGCGCGCCAAGATCCCCATGGCGCCGGGCACGGACTCGCTCAACGTGGCGACGTCCGCCGCGATCGCGTTTTACGAAAGAAATCGCTAGCGGTCGAAGTGGCGGATGCGCTGCGCAAGCGTCTTCCACAGCTCTGCCGCGCGGGAACGCAGACCCCGGCCGATGCGCTTTGCGGCGGCCACGGAGGCGTCGGCAAGCTCGGCGAACTCGTCGCCGCGCTGGTCGTCGGGGGTGTCCTCGTAGTCGTCGTACGCCTTCGACTTCTCCGCGAACTTCGCGGCCACCGCGTCCACAGATTTCACCGCGGGCGCCTTCTTTTCCTCGATCTTCGGCTCCGGGCGGCCGTCTACCGCGTAGCCGACGACGTTGATGTCGGGGCCGTCCTCGCCGATGTCCACGCCCAACCAGTGCCGCTCCGCGGACAAGGCCAAGTCGCGCGGCTCGAACGGCAGCGAGATGCCCCCGGCGGCCTCGGCGCGCTCGCCGGCCCAATACGGCGCCTCGAACGGCTCCGGCAGGCCGAGGTCCTCGATGACCTGGGTGCGGGTGGCGCTGAAGCTGCGCACCACGGTCTCGCCGGTGAAGTGGGCGAACCCGCCGTAGTCAGAGTCCGTGCCGGTGGCGATGACAAACACGTCAGAGGCGGGAAGAGCCGAAAGCCACGGGGTGGTGGTGGACAGGGCCGAGCAATCGTCGACAAGCATCCGCACCACAGAGACCCCGGGGAAGCCCGCGATGTAGAACTCGTCGCGGCCCGGCACCGAGGAGCGGTTCAGCGGGAACGAACCGATCGGGGTGATCGGCCACGCCGGGTTGACCTGGGAAAGCAGCTTGCGGCCGAACCCGCGGTCGGCCTTCGGCTCGCGCTCGAGCACGCCAGCCGGATCGGCGGTGTTGACAAACCAAAGCGTAAGAACCGCTGGGAAACTCATGCACACATCCTAAGGTGCTCAGCGCTTCGGGCGCTTGGTGTTCGTGCGAACCCCCAGCAGCACGTCCTCCCAGTGCGGGGTGACAGCCTTGCGGCGGCGCTTCTTCGGCTGCTCGTCCTCGTCCGGGTGGCGCAGGAAGTCGCCCTCGAGCACATCGTCTCGCGTATCGACGACCTCCGGTTTGCCCTCCACCGGCAACTCCGTGACACCAGCTTCGGGAGCGTCATCGGCCACGTCCTCGTCACTGACGTCGGCACGGTCCGCGCGCACCGCGGACAGCGAGCGCACCGGCTGCGCGAAATCCGGGTCCGTCAGGTCCGCGGCCATGGCGTTGCGCGCCTCCGTCTGGGCGGCGGAGCCCATGGAACGCTTGAAGGTCCACAGCGCCTCGTTCTCCGTCAGCCCTGCCTTCCAGGTGACGTGGACGACCCAGCTGTCACCCTGCTCGCGGGTGGCGTCCCACTCCGCGTCGCTGATCGAGTGCCCGCGGGCCGCGAACGCCGTGGCCAGGATCTCAAACAGGGTCTGCTTGGCCGGGCCGTCCTCGCGCACCGGGTGGGACTGTTTCGCGGCCTCCGCCACCTGAGCGCGCTCGAGGCGCACCGGGTGGGCGTAGACGTCCAGACGGCTTTCCGCCACGCCCATCTCCTCGGCCAGCTCGGTGGCGGTGGCACCGGCGCGCAGGCGCGCCTGGATCTCGTTCGGGCGCATGGACAGGGGAGTGGCGTAGAGCGGGTCCGGCTCCGGCAGGGAGCGCTCCACCGGTGCCGGCTCGGGCGCGGCGGGTTCCTCTACGTCGGCGGCCTCGGTCCCGGGTGCGTCGGCGGTGTCCTCCAGTGGGGCCGGCCCGTTGTCGTCGGCGGGGGTGGAAGGGGTAGAGGCAGAATCGGTGACGGAATCGCCGTCGATAAGCGAAGGCTCAAGCTCGGTGCGCGCCAACTGGTAACGCATCCCGTTCTCGTCGCGGAGGACGAAAAACGTCTCCGTCGACTCGTCTTCCAAGAAGTACAGCTCGCGCATACGTCACCTTTCCGCCGGGCAGATACCCGACCAGCTTAACGGACGTGCCCGCACCAGCGGGCGTACCCGCCCGGTTATCTGTGGTGTGTCCAGACAGTTGCCATTGTTGTCAGACGGGTCACAAACTTTGATACAGTGCCTTACGTAAAAACAGGTTGCCGGGAGGTATCCCAAAGACAGCCGAGAAAACTACCTGGAAGGGGAAATCAGTGGCTACTGAGAACAAGGACAAGGCCGTACTCCACTACCCGGGCGGCGAGTATGAGATGGACATCATGCGCGCCACCGAAGGCAACGACGGCGTCGTGCTGGGCAAGCTTCTCGGCGAGACCGGCCTGGTCACCTTCGACCCCGGCTACGTCTCCACCGGCTCCACCGAGTCCAAGATCACCTACATCGACGGCGACGAAGGCATCCTGCGCTACCGTGGCTACGACATCGCTGACCTGGCAGAAAACGCCACTTTCAACGAGGTGTCCTACCTGCTGATCAACGGCGAGTTGCCCACCACCGACGAGCTGGACAACTTCAACTCCGAGCTGCGCCACCACACCCTGCTGGACGAGGACTTCAAGGCCGCGTTCAACATCTTCCCGCGCAACGCCCACCCGATGGCCGTGCTCGCCTCCTCAGTGAACATTCTCTCCGCCTACTACCAGGACCAGCTCGACCCGCTGGATGAGGAGCAGCTGGATAAGGCAACCGTGCGCCTCATGGCCAAGGTGCCGATGCTCGCCGCGTACGCCTACCGCGCATCCCGCGGCAAGCCGTACATGTACCCGGACAACTCCCTGAACCCGCGCGAGAACTTCATGCGCATGATGTTCGGGTACCCGACCGAGGACTACCACGTCGACCCGGTGCTGACCAAGGCCCTGGACAAGCTGCTCATCCTGCACGCGGACCACGAGCAGAACTGCTCCACCTCCACCGTGCGCATGATCGCCTCGGCCCAGGCCAACATGTTCGTCTCCATCGCCGGCGGCATCAACGCCCTGGCAGGCCCGCTGCACGGCGGCGCAAACCAGGCCGTGCTGGAGATGCTCGAGGACATCAAGAACAACCACGACGGCGACGCCACCGACTTCATGAACCGCGTGAAGAACAAGGAAAAGGGCGTGCGCCTGATGGGCTTCGGCCACCGCGTGTACAAGAACTACGACCCGCGCGCGGCGATCGTCAAGGACACCGCGCACGAGGTGCTCGAGCACCTCGGCGGCGACGAGCTGCTGGACCTGGCCATGAAGCTCGAGGAGATCGCGCTCAACGACGAGTACTTCATCCAGCGCAAGCTCTACCCGAACGTCGACTTCTACACCGGCCTGATCTACCGCGCCATGGGCTTCCCGACGGACTTCTTCACCGTCCTGTTCGCCATCGGCCGCCTGCCGGGCTGGATCGCCCAGTACCGCGAGCAGCTGGAGATGAACACCAAGATCAACCGCCCGCGCCAGATCTACACCGGCTACCAGCAGCGCGAATTCGTGCCGCGCGACCAGCGCTAGGCGCAACCGAAGGGCGTCGATAAGCAGCATGCTTCGGCGCGCCACCGCCGAGAACTGAGCTTCCCTTATAATTTCGGGAGGAAGTTCTCGGCGGTTTTGTATTGGGCCGCACAACTTGCCCACATAATTTGCAAGGAGTTTCAACGCTATGGAAAAGCCGTTCATCGACAAGCCGGAGGGCCCGGCGCCTGCAGACCTCGTCATTGAGGACATCACTGTCGGCGAGGGCGCAGAGGCCGTGGCCGGCGGTTTTGTCAAGGTCCACTACCTTGGCGTGGACTTTGAAACGGGCGAGGAGTTCGACTCCTCCTGGGACCGCGGCGAGGCCGCAGAGTTCCCGCTCACCGGCCTGATCCAGGGCTGGCAGGAAGGCATCCCCGGCATGAAGGTCGGCGGCCGCCGCCAGCTGACCATCCCGCCGGAAAAGGCATACGGCCCCGCGGGCGGCGGACACCCGCTGTCCGGCCGCACCCTCGTGTTCATCATCGACCTGCTCGACGCCAGCTAGGAGGCTGCCATGCGCATCCCGGTCACCACGCTTAACGACGGCTACGATTTCCCCCTCCTCGGCCTCGGCACCTACAAGCTGACCGGCGACGAGGTGGAGCCCATCGTGCGCACCGCGATCGAGCTCGGCTACCGCCACATCGACACCGCGGCGCTCTACGACAACGAAGTTGAGGTGGGCAAGGCCATCAACGCCGCGATCAAGGCTGGCGACGTCACGCGCGAAGAACTGTTCGTGACCACGAAGCTGTGGAACGACGACCAGGAGCGCGTGGCCGAGGCCTACCACGAGTCGCTCAAGCGCCTCGACCTGGAGTTCATCGACCTCTACCTCGTGCACTGGCCGTGGCCGCAGCACGGCACCTACGTCAAGGCCTTCGAACAGATCGCGGAACTGCAGGGCATGGGCCGGCTGCAGTCCGCTGGCGTGGCCAACTTCTACCCGGAGGTGCTCGACGAGATCATCGCGGCCACCGGCATCACCCCGGTGCTCAACCAGGTGGAGCTGCACGCCGGGTTCACCCAGCCCGAGCTGCGCGCCTACCACGACGAGCACGACATCGTGACCGAGGCGTGGGCGCCGCTCGCGCGCGGCGGCAACTTCGACGACCCGGCCATTCAGGCAGTGGCCGACAAGCACGGAGCCACCCCGGCGCAGGTCTCGCTGGCCTACCTGATGCAGCTCGGCTGCTCGGTGGTGCCGAAGACCGCCAACCCAAAGCGCCTGGAGGAAAACCTCGGCGCGGTGGGCATCACGCTGGATAGCGAGGATGTCGCCGCCCTTGATGGGGTCGCAGGCGAGCGCCTCTCGGGCGACCCGCTGACTTTCCCGGGGTAGGGGATTTATGAAGAACCGCCCGGCCGCGTTTATTGCGACCGGGCGGTTTTGCATTGCTGCGATTTTTCCTGGGAGAAAAATTAAAGCGATTTACGGAACAACCAACATGTGACTGTGTGTTAGGTTACATTCACATTGTTGAGTCGGAGATCACATACTTCCGGCGCGGCAAAGACCTAATTCCCGTGCACTAGAAAGGATCGAGGCCATGGCCGGTTCCACCGCTGTCCCGCAACGCCGCGAGCCAACTCCTGACGAGTTCGTGGCCATGCAGCAAAGCCCCGAATTCCAGGACCTGCGAGGCACGTTCCGCGGATTCACCTTCCCGGTGATGATCGCGGCGTTCCTCTGGTACGTCTTCTACGTCGTCTTCGCCACCTTCGCCCCCGACGTGATGGCCAAGGATTTCCTTGGCCTCAACGTCGGGCTCTGGCTCGGCTTGGTGCAGTTTTTCACCACGTTTTTGATCACTTGGATCTACGTGAAGTGGGCGAACAAGAACATTGAGCCGCGCGCGGCTCACATCCGCGAAGAGATGGAGGGCTAAACCATGCAGACCCACCTGCTCGCAGCCGAAACCGGGCAAGAAACCGGGAACCCGCTGCTCAACATCGCCATCTTCGGCGCCTTCATCGTGGTCACGCTCTACATCGTGACCCGCGCCGGCAAGACCACAAGCGAATCCGCGGACTTCTACACCGGCGGTGCGTCGTTTAGCGGCACGCAAAATGGCCTCGCCATCGCCGGCGACTACCTGTCCGCCGCATCCTTCCTCGGCATCGTCGGTTCGATCGCGCTCAACGGCTACGACGGCTTTTTGTACTCCATCGGCTTCTTCGTCGCCTGGCTGGTGGCGCTACTGCTGGTGGCCGAGCCGCTGCGCAATGTCGGCCGTTTCACCATGGCCGACGTGCTGTCGTTCCGCCTGCGTCAGAAGCCGGTGCGCGTCGCCGCGGCGTTCGGCACCCTGTTTGTGTCGCTGTTCTACCTGATCGCCCAGATGGCCGGCGCCGGCTCGCTGGTGTCCGTGCTGCTGAACCTGCACTCCTTTACCGCCCAGGCGATCTGCGTGGGCATCGTCGGCGTGATCATGATCATCTACGTCCTCGTCGGCGGCATGAAGGGCACCACCTATGTGCAGATGATCAAGGCCGTGCTGCTCATCGCCGGCGTGGTGATCATGTCGGTGCTGGCGTTCATCATGGCTAAGGGCGGCCTGACCGCCGTGTTCGATCAGGCCATCGACACCCACTCTGCCTCCAGCTACCTCGCGGAAAAGGGCTACCAGGCCGAGGAGATTATGAAGCCGGGCCTGAAGTACGGCGCGACCACCACCTCCAAGCTGGACTTCGTCTCCCTCGGCCTTTCGCTGGTGCTCGGTACCGCGGGTCTGCCGCACGTGCTGATGCGCTTCTACACCGTGCCCACCGCCAAGGAGGCGCGTAAGTCCGTGACCTGGGCGATCGTGCTCATCGGTTCCTTCTACCTGCTCACCCTGATCCTGGGCTACGCTGCGGCCGCCTTCGTCGGCCCGGACCGCATCCTCGCCGCCCCCGGCGGCGCGAACTCGGCGGCCCCGCTGCTCGCATTCGAGCTCGGCGGCTCCATCTTCATGGCGCTGATCTCTGCGGTCGCCTTCGCGACGGTGCTTGCGGTGGTCGCCGGCCTGGCCATCACCGCCTCGGCCTCCATCGCCCACGACGTCTACGACGCTGTGCTTCGCGACGGCCAAGCCACCGAAGAAGAGCAGGTCCGCGTCTCCCGAATCACCGTGGTGATCCTGGGCATTGTCGCCATCGTCCTGGGCATCCTCGCGATGCAGCAGAACGTGGCCTTCCTGGTCTCCCTGGCGTTCGCCACCGCGGCGTCCGCGAACCTGCCGACCATCCTGTACTCCTTGTACTGGAAGCGCTTCAACACCACCGGTGCGGTGGCGTCGATCTACACCGGCCTGATCTCCGCGCTGGTGCTGATCGTCCTGTCGCCGGCGGTCTCGGGCAGCCCGACCGCGATGTTCCCCAACGCCGACTGGTCCATCTTCCCGCTGACCAGCCCGGGCCTGGTGTCCATCCCGCTCGGCTTCCTCGCCGGCATCGTCGGCACCTACCTGGGCAAGCCGGACAACTTCGACGAGCTGCAGGCCGAGATGGAGGTCCGCTCCCTGACCGGCGTCGGCGTCGAAGCTCCCGTCGACCACTAAAGCGGCGCGTGATTTCGCAATAGAAAATGGCCCGGTTTGTCCGGGCCATTTTTTGTTGCGCTACCTGCTGAACAGCGAAGATGACATCTGGCTGCTGCCCTGGAGCAGCGCGGACCAGTCGTCCGGCGTCATGTTGGTCAGGGCGTTGGCCTGCCCCGGGGTCCACTGGCCCCAGTCGGAGGCGTAGACGTTGTTGATGTCCACCTGAATCCCCTGGATGGTGGCCTGCTGCCCGGCGACCTGGTGCAGGTTCGCGCGCGAGTGGACCTTGCCTTGGGAGCCCCAGTCGTGCTGCCAGAAGTAGGAGCCGATGCCGTCTTCCAGGCACCAGGCGATGGTGTAGTAGTTGCCGTACACGCCCAGCTGGTAGCCGGCGGCGCTGAACGCGGTGCCCATGGCCTTCAGGTACGGGTTGATCTGGCTGTTGAACTGCTCGAGGGTGGGATTGTCGTCGATAGCCACGTAGATCGGGCGGCCTTGCGGGCCGCCGGCGGCGGTGTGCAGCGCTATCGCCTTCGGGGCGTGGGCGGCGGCACCGAGCGCGCCGCGCTTCCAGTCGGCGGTCTCGGCGCGACCGAACTGGTACACCGAGGCGACGGCGAGGCCGTTGGCCTTGTAGTCGCGGGTCTCGCCGATGGTCACCGGCTTGCCGCGCATCCACTCGGCGCCGGGGCGGCGGTCGGAGACGTAGCGCACTGCGCCCATGTGGCCCGCGGCCTTCACAGCGCTTGCCGACGGCACGCCAGCCGAGTAATCAACCACCGTGCCCAGCACCCGGCGCCGCTGCGCCTGGGCGGCGGGGGCGGTGGTGCCGGCGGTTGCGGTTGCGGTGGCGGCGGCTGCGGCTGCACCGGCGGATTTGAGGAACGTGCGGCGGTTAAAAGTAGTCACATGCGCCACTCTAGTCTCAGTGGCCCACAATCACCATCCAAATGGCGACGAGGTGGCACACGGCGGCGACGACGGTCGCGGTGTGGAAGTGCTCGTGGTAGCCGTAGTAGCGCGCGGAACGCCCCGGCCACTTGAAGCCGTACACCAGCGCGCCGAGCGTGTAGACGGCCCCGCCGGCGAACAATAGCCACACCACCGCGGGCCCGGCGGAGTGCCACAGCGTCGGCAGGAGCGGCACGATGATCCAGCCCAGCCCCACGTAGACCACGACGTCGAGCCACCGCGGGTGGTTAATCCACACCAGGTTGAGCACGGCGCCGCCGAAGCCGCCCGCCCACGCCACCGCGAGCATGATCGCGGCGGTGCGCGGCTCGAACACGATCAGGCACGGCGGGGTGTAGGTGGCGGCGATGAACACGGAAATGGTGGCGTGGTCGGCCCGGCGCCACCACTGCACCGCCGCGGGAGAGTGCCACGGCCAGCGGTGGTACATCGCGGAGACGGCGAACAGTAGCACCATGCCGGCACCGTAGATGGTCACGCCGAGGGCCTGCGGCCACGGCAGGGTCATCCAGCCGAACGTGATCAGCACGGCCGAGGAGATGGCCGACAGGGCGGCGGCCACGAGGTGGAACCAGCCGCGCACGGCTGGCCGGTCGCCGCGGTCCGCGACCACGTAGGTGCGCTGGACTTGGCCGGTTTTCAGGGCAGTCATGGGCGCCTCGCAGGGTAGGGGAGCGTTTCGCCCAAACCCTACCGGACCGTAGGTTGTGGTGGAAGGGCTTGCGAGCCTGTTTTCGGCGCGCGCAATGGCTGCGGTACTCTTTACCCCATTGCCCTAGTAGCTCAGTGGATAGAGCACTTCTCTCCTAAAGAAGGTGTCGGAGGTTCGATTCCTCTCTGGGGCGCAAATTTTTTTGCGAGAGTTTCGGTGACATCGTTCCGCTGGGTGTTGAGTAAAGACCACGAGGGTCGGCGGACGAACCCAGCCTCTGCATCCCAGGTCGGTGAGTGGCAAAGAGAGCCCTGGACGAACCAGACCTCAACGCAAAACCAGACCTCAAGCGCGGTCGCGACCTGGGGTTTTGCAGGTGTGCTCGGCTTGAAGTCTGGTTTCGGGTTGCCACTTCGCGCGCCCGCCGTAGTTGGCGCCCATGGTCAAGGTCAGGCTGGTGTTGTTACCACCCGCCCGACCTACCGGTTGAACGGCGGGGAGACCCACGTGAACGGCCGGTCCAGCAGGGTGGTGCCCAGCTTGGAGGGGGTCAGCTCGAAGGCGTCGGCGGTGCCGTCGATACGCGAAAGCTCGAGGCCATCCCCGTCTTTGCGCCAGGTGAACTCCAACGTCTCCTCGATGGGGCCGCGCGGGGCGGCGTTGACGCCGTCGTCGGTCATGGGGGCGGTGAGCTGGATGGTCACGCGGTCGCCGTCAAGGGTGTAGAAGCCTTCGTGGAGGTCGCCGGAGGCTCGTCGCAAAGCAGCGAGTCCGTGGAACTCGCCGTCGGGGGTTTCGCCCTCGACCCGGTAGAAGTTGCCGGCCTCGAAGCCGTCGAAGGAGCCGAACGCGATCTCGGACCAGCGGCGGTCATCCGCGAGTACAGGCGCGGGCTCGATGTCGCCGCCGGCGACCGAGTACACGCCGGACAGCTCGGTGCCCTCGCGGTCGAGCGCGCGCGGAATGCCGTTGGCCATCACGAATCCGCCCGCGCCGAGCGCGACCACCGCGGCCACGGCGGGGAAGAAGCGGGTCACGCGGTGGACCTTGTCGTTGGTGATCACCCGCGGCGCCTCCACGGCCTCCGTCGCACGACCGGCGAGGAAGCGGAACAGCCGCGGCAGCCACGGCGCCAGCACCAGCAGGTACAAAAGCGCCTGGAACGCCGAGGGAAGCTTCACGGGCACGTCGAAGGTCATGTTGAGAAGCCACACCACGGCCAGATCGATGAAGCCGATCAGCCCGCCGAGCCAGGCGGTGCGCCGCCACAGCAGCAAGATGGCGGCGACGAATTCGGCCAGACCGGCGAGGAACTGCACGACGGGGGAGAACCCCATGAACGTCCACAGAAGCCCCATCGGGGACTTCTCGCCGAGGGTGATCAGCAGCTCCGGGAAGTCCGGCTTGCTCATCTGCATCAGCCCGAGTTTGAATACCGCGTACGGCATGAGCAGCCCAAACGCCGCCATGCGCACGACCCAGTGCAGTGCCCATCCGATCTGTTTCGCGTTCATGGGCAGCAGTCTAGCTATCATCGGCGCGGTGAAACCTTTGGCAGTTGTCGTCGGCGCCGGGCCCAACGGGCTCACGGCCGCCGCACGCCTCGCGGTCAGCGGGTGGCGGGTCGAGGTGCTCGAGCGCGCCCCTGAGATCGGGGGTGCGGCGTCGACACAGCAGCTTCACGACGCCACGCTGGTCGACCTCGGCGCCGCCTGCCACCCCTTCGGGGCCGCGAGCCCGGCCTTCCGCGCGCTGCGGCTGGAGGACTACGGGGTGCGCTGGCTGCGCGCGCCGCACGAGATGGCGCACCCGCTGGGCAGCGGCGCGGCGGTGCTGGCGGGCACGCTGGAGGAGACGGCGGCGGGGCTCGGTGCCGATGGCGGGGCGTGGGAGCGGCTGCACGCACCCGTTGTGAGCCACATCGACGAACTCCTGGAAGACGTGCTGGCGCCGATGCCGCGCGTGCCCCGTCACCCTTTCGCGCTGGCTCGGTTCGGCGCGCGCGGGCTGTGGCCGGCCACCGCGCTGGGGCGCGCCGCGTTGCGCACCGAGGAGGCCCGCGCCCTGTTTGCCGGCAGTGCGACGCACGCGATCACCTCGCCGGCACGGCCGTTTACGGGGGCGTTCGGCCTGCTCTTCGGGGCGCTCGGCATGACGCGCGGGTGGCCGGTGGCTTCAGGAGGCTCGGGCGCGGTCACGGCCGCTTTAGCCAGGATTGTGGAGGAGCACGGCGGGGTGGTGCGCCGCGGCGAGGAGGTCCGCGTGCTCCCAGACGCGGACGCGGTAATCCTCAATCTCACCCCGAAGCAGGTGCTGCCTCTCGACGCCACGTCGCTGCCCGCCCGCCGCACCCGGTCCATGCGCCGGTGGCGCTACGGGCCGGGGGTGCACAAGGTGGACTTCCTGCTGGGCGCCCCGGTGCCGTGGGCCGATGCCAGGGTGGGTAAGGCCGCGACGGTGCACGTCGGCGGCACCGCGGACGAGATCGTGCGGGCAGAAAGGCAAGTGGCCCGCGGAATCATGCCCGAGCGGCCGTTCGTGATGGCGGCGCAGCAGTACGCCGCCGACCCCTCCCGGGGGCTGGTGCTGTGGACCTACGCCCACGTCCCGCACGGCTACCGGGAGCGCCACCCCGGCGAGGTGGCGGAGAAGATCACGAAGCAGATCGAGCGGTTCGCGCCCGGTTTCCGCGGTGTGGTCCGAGGAAAGATAGAGACGCCCCCGCACGAGCTGGAGGCGTGGAACCCCAACCTCGTCGGCGGCGACATCGCCGGCGGCGCGATGGACGGGGCGCAGCTGCTGCTTCGCCAGCCGCACCGGCTGCGCAAGGGGCTGTACCTGGCCTCGTCCTCGACCGCGCCCGGCGCCGGGGTGCACGGCATGCCGGGGTGGTGGGCCGCCGAGGCAGCAATGAGGGACTTCGGAGGTTAATTACTCCTCGCCGGTGAGCTCGCGCAGCTTCGCGCGCACCGCGGAGGCCTCCGGGTTGGTGGCATAGGTGCCGTCGGAATACAGCACGGTGGGCACGATGCGGTTGCCGTCGTTGACGGACTCGATCCAGGCGTTGACCTCGTCCATCCCGTCGGCGTCCGCGTCGACCAGGTCGTACGGGGTCTCGGTGCGGTCGAGGCGCTCGCGCAGCTTGCGGCAGAACGGGCACCAGTCCGCGGCGAAGATGGTCACGTGCGAGGAGGTCTCAGGTGCGGCAACGGTCATGTCAAACCCTTTCAAATCGTTGGAACTTGTAGCGCAGCCCGGTCGTGGAGGTCTGCCATTCGCCGTCGCGGACCAGCTCGAAGGCGTCGTCGATGCGGGGCGCGTGGACGGCTTTGTTTGCGGGGAGGTCCGGATGGACGTCGATAAGTGTGCGCTCGATGACATCCACCTCGTCGAGGGTGGCCTCGTAGACCTGGGCGCCGCCGATGATCCACGCGTCCGACTCCAGGTCCGGGATGTCGCGGCACACGGACGCGCCGTCGGACCACTCGTCGTCCTCGCGCGAGGACAGCACGATGTTTTTACGCCCCGGCAGCGGCTTGACCGGCAAGGATTCCCAAGTGCGGCGCCCCATGATGATGGGGCTGCCCAGGGTGGTCTCCTTGAAGTGCTTGAGGTCCTCGGGCAGGTGCCAGGGCATGCCGGCGCCGTCGCCGATGACGCCGTCGAGGCTTTGGGCCCAGATTGCGCCCAAGGTCATACGGACACCTCCGCCTTGATGGTGGGGTGCGGGTCGTAGCCCACAACCTCGATGTCGTCGAAGTCGTAGTCGAAGATCGACGCGGCCTTGCGCAGGCGCAGCTGCGGGTACTCGCGGGCGTCGCGGGAGAGCTGCTCGCGCACCTGGTCGAGGTGGTTGTTGTAGATGTGGCAGTCGCCGCCCGTCCAGATCAGCTCGCCGACCTCGAGGCCCGCCTGCTGGGCGAACATGTGGGTCAACAGCGCGTAGGAGGCGATGTTGAACGGCACACCGAGGAACATGTCGGCGGAGCGCTGGTACACCTGCATACTCAAGCGGCCGTCGGCGACGTAGAGCTGGAACAGCAGGTGGCATGGCATCAGCGCCATCTTGTCCAGCTCGGCCACGTTCCAGGCGGACACCAGGTTGCGGCGCGAATCGGGGTTCTCGCGCAGGGTGCGCAGGACCTCCTCGATCTGGTCGATGTGCCCGCCGTCCGGGGTGGGCCAGGAGCGCCACTGCACGCCGTAGACTGGGCCGAGCTCGCCGTTTTCGTCGGCCCACTCGTTCCAGATGCGCACCCCGTTGTCCTGCAGCCAGCGCACGTTGGAATCGCCGCGCAGGAACCACAACAGCTCGCCGACGACGCCCTTGAAGTACACCTTCTTGGTGGTCAGCAGGGGAAAGGACTCGGAAAGGTCGTAGCGGATCTGGCGGCCGAACACGCTGCGGGTGCCGGTGCCGGTGCGGTCGCCCTTCTCGGCGCCGTTTTCCAAAACGTCGCGCAGCAGGTCCTCGTACGGGGTGGAAATCACTTGGCTACTCCTTCAAAGGTGCCGTGCTCGTCGTGGTAGCGGGCGGCGGCGTCCAGAATGTCGTCGGCAAGCTCGGGCCGGCAGATCACAATATCGGGGATGTAGGTGTCCGCGTTGTTGTAGCGCAGCGGGGTGCCGTCGAGGCGCGAGGCGTGCAGCCCCGCCGCGAGCGCGACACCCACGGGCGCGGCCTGGTCCCACTCGTACTGGCCGCCGGCGTGGACGTAGGCGTCGTAGTCGCCCAGCAGCACGTGCATCGCCTTCGCGCCCGCCGAGCCCACGGGTTGCACCTCAAAGTCCAAGGCTTGGGCGACATGCTTCGCGACGGCCGGGGGCCTGTTCCTCGACATTGCCACCTTGCCCGCGAACGGCCCGGAGACGTGGCGGACGTCGGAGGACTTGAACACGACACCCAAATCCGGCAGGCCCACCGCGGCGTGGGTGGGCACCCCGTTCTCCACGAGTGCGACGTGCACCGCCCAGTCCTGGCGGCCGGTGGCGAACTCCTTCGTGCCGTCGAGGGGGTCGACGATCCAGACCCTGTCCTTGGACAGGCGGTCCTGGTTGTCGGCGGCTTCCTCCGACAGGAAGCCGTCGTCAGGCCTGTGCTGCGAAAGCACCCTGGAGATCCAGCTTTGGGCGAGCTCGTCGCCCGCCTCGCCGAGCTCGCGGCCCCGCAACAGGCCCACGCCGCGCACGCCCTTGAGGATCTCGCCGGTGCCCTCGGCGATGAGGTTGGTCAGCCGGGAATCCGAGTACTGAGCAGTCATGCAACCGACTCTACCGCTAAGGTTGGCGTGATGAACGCGCCGATCCTCAGCCGCTTCCACCCGCAGGTGGCCCAGTGGTTCGGGGACGTCTTCGCGGCGCCGACCGCGGTGCAGGAACAGGCGTGGCGCGCGATCTCCGACGGCGAAAACGCGCTGGTGGTCGCACCCACGGGCTCCGGTAAGACGCTCGCGGCGTTTCTGTGGTCGCTGAACTCCTTGGTGGAGCGCGCCGGGCAGCAAGCCTTGCCTATCGACGGAGCTTCCGCCTCCACCCACGGCGGCGTGCGAGTCCTGTACATCTCGCCCCTGAAGGCGCTGGGCGTGGACGTGGAGAACAACCTGCGCGCGCCGCTGGCGGGCATCGCGCGGGTGGCGCAGAAGCTGGGCCGCGACATGCCGGACATCTCGGTCGGGGTGCGCTCCGGCGACACCCCGCAGTCCGAGCGCAACCGGCAGGTGCGCAAGCCCCCGGACATCCTGATCACCACGCCGGAGTCGCTGTACCTCATGCTCACCTCGAAGGCGGCGGGCATCTTGCAGACGGTGGACACCGTGATCGTGGACGAGATCCACGCCCTGGCCGGCACGAAGCGCGGCGTGCACCTTGCGCTCTCGCTGGAGCGGCTGCGGCGGCTGGCGGGGGACTTCCAGCGCATCGGCCTGTCGGCCACGGTGCGCCCGATCGAGGCGGTGGCGAACTTTCTGGGGCCCAAGACCACCATCATCAACCCACCTGCGGAGAAGCGCTGGCACCTCGACGTGCGGGTGCCGGTGGACGACATGTCCGACCTGCCGGTGCCGGAGGACGCCTCCACGATCGGCGACGCGGTCTTCGATGACGCGCTGGACGAAGCTGAGCCTGCAGCGCCGCCGGGCGCCGTGAACTCCATCTGGCCCCACATCGAGCGCGCGGTGTACGACGAGGTGATGGCGCACCGCTCCACCATCGTGTTCGTGAACTCGCGTCGCACTGCGGAGCGGCTGACCAGCCAACTCAACGAGCTGTGGGCCAAGGAGCACGACCCGGAGGCGCTCGCTGCGCCGACGCGGCGCCCGCCGGCGCAGCTGATGAAGTCGGTGGACACCGCCGGCCACGCCGCCAAGGTGATCGCCCGGGCCCACCACGGCAGTGTGAGCAAAGACGAGCGCGCCCAGACCGAAACGATGCTGAAGGAGGGCACCCTGCGCGCGGTGGTGTCCACCTCCTCGCTGGAGCTGGGCATCGACATGGGCGCGGTCGACCTGGTCATCCAGGTGGAGTCGCCACCCTCGGTCGCCTCCGGCCTGCAGCGCGTGGGCCGCGCCGGGCACACCGTCGGCGCGGTCTCGGAGGGCACCTTCTACCCGAAGCACCGCTCCGACCTGGTGCAAACCGCGGTGACGGTGCCGCGGATGCGCGAGGGCCTCATCGAGGAACTGCACACCCCGCGCAGCCCGCTCGACGTGCTGGCGCAGCAGACCGTGGCGGCGGTGGCGGTGGAGGACCTCGACGTCGACGAGTGGTACGACACCGTCCGCCGCGCCTGGCCGTACAGGGACCTGGCGCGCGAGGTGTTCGACTCGGTGATCGACCTGGTCATCGGCATCTACCCGTCCACGGACTTCGCCGAGTTGCGGCCCCGCGCCATCCTCGAGGGCACCACCCTCAAGGCCCGCCCGGGCGCCCAGCGGGTCGCGGTGACCAACGCCGGCACCATCCCGGACCGCGGCATGTTCGGCGTATTCCTCGTCGGCGCGGACGACAAGGCGCCCCGCCGCGTCGGCGAGCTCGACGAGGAGATGGTCTACGAGTCCCGCGTCGGCGACGTGTTCACCCTCGGCGCCTCCAGCTGGCGCATCGAGAACATCACCCGTGACCAGGTCCAGGTCAGCCCCGCGCCGGGCCACACCGGCCGCCTGCCGTTCTGGACCGGCGACGGGCTGGGCAGGCCGTATGAGCTGGGGAAGGCGCTGGGCGCGCTTCGTCGAGAAGCAAAAGGCTCCTTGGATGCGAGCCTGGACGAGCGGGCGCGCAGCAACCTGCTGCAATACCTGGAGGAGCAGGAGGAGGCCACCGGCATCCTGCCGGACGAGAAAACCCTGGTGCTGGAGCGGTTCACCGACGAGCTGGGGGACTGGCGCGTGGTGCTGCACACCCCGTTCGGCAAGGGCGTCAACGCGGCGTGGGCGTTGGCGACCGGGTGGCGGGTCGCGCAGGAAACCGGCATGCACGCCCAGGCGGTGGCGGGCGACGACGGCATCGTGCTGCGCCTCCCGCAGGGCGAGAAGGAGCCCGACGGAGCGATCTTCCAATTCGACGCCGACGAAATCGCCGACATCGTCACCGAACAGGTGGGCAACTCCGCCCTGTTCGCCTCCCGGTTCCGCGAGTGCGCCGCCCGCGCCCTGCTGCTGCCGCGGCGCAACCCCGGCAAGCGCGCGCCGCTGTGGCAGCAGCGCCAACGCGCCGAGCAGTTGCTGGACGTGGCCCGCAACTACCCGAGCTTTCCCATCATCCTCGAGACGGTGCGCGAATGCCTCCAGGACGTCTACGATCTCCCGGCGTTGCAGGAGGTCATGCGGGACATCAACACGCGCCGGGTGCGCATCGCCGAGGTGACCACGGACCAGCCCAGCCCGTTCGCCTCGTCGCTGCTGTTCAACTACACCGGCGCGTTCATGTACGAGGGCGACACCCCGCTGGCGGAGAAGCGGGCGGCGGCGCTCTCGCTCGACCCGTCGCTGCTGGCCAAGCTGCTCGGCACCGTTGAGCTGCGGGAACTGTTGGACGGCGACATCATCGCGGAGGTGGACGCCACGCTTCGCCGGCTCGGCCGCGCTTCGACGAGCGAGCAGTTCGCCGACACCCTGCGCATCGTGGGGCCCGTGCCTATCGACGAGCTCCGCCTCCACACCGAAGTCCCCCTCGAGTCGTTGGAGCAGGCCTTGGGGGCGCGGATGATGCGGGTGCGCATCGGCGGGCGCGAGCACGTCGCCCAGGTGCTGGACGCGCCGCTGCTTCGCGACGGCCTCGGCGTGCCCGTCCCGCCCGGCGTCGCCGCCCAGGTGCAGACCATCCCCGACGCGCTGGCGCAGCTGGTGGGCCGCTGGGTGCGCACCCGCGGGCCCTTTACGCTGCGTGATTTGGCCGACGCATTCGGGCTGGCGGTCGGCGCGGCGCACGCGGCGCTGCAGCCGCTGATGGACAAGGACAAGGTCATCCCGGGCCGCTACCGGCAGGGCATCGAGGAAGAGGAATACGTCGCCGCGGAGGTGCTGCGCATCATCCGCACCCGCTCGCTGGCGGCGGCGCGCGCACAGACCCGGCCGGTGTCGCAGTCTGCTTATGGACGTTTCCTGCCTGCGTGGTCGAACGTCGCCCCGGTGGGGGTGACCCCGGCGCTGCGCGGAGCGGACGGTGTGTATTCGGTGCTGGAGCAGCTCGCCGGGGTGCGGCTGCCGGCCAGCGCGTGGGAGTCCCACATCCTGCCGGCCCGGGTGGGCGACTACTCGCCGGTGATGCTCGACGAGCTCACCGCCTCCGGCGAGATCACCATCGTCGGCGCGGGCAAGGCGGGCGCGCGCGACCCATGGATCATGCTGCTGCCCGCGGACTACGCCGCACAACTGATGCCGCAGGTGGACGAGCCGTTGCTGTCGCTGACCCAGTCCCAGGTGATGGAGAAGGTGCGCCGCGGCGGCGGGTTCCTGTTCACCGACCTGCTCGAGCCGACCACCACGACCGAGGAGCTGCGCGAGGCCATGTGGGACCTGGTCGAGGCCGGGTTTTTGGCCCCCGACTCGTTCGCGCCGATCCGGGCGCGGCTCGCCGGCGGCAAGGCGGCGCACAGGGCGAGGCGGAGGCCGTCGAGAAGCAGGGTGCGCTCGGGGCGGACCTCGTTCGCGGCGAGTGTGCCGCCGGACATGGTGGGGCGGTGGTCGCTGACGCCTACGCCTGACGACGACGCGACCCGCCGGTCGGTGGCTCTGGGCGAGTCGCTGCTGGACCGCTACGGGGTGGTCACCCGCGGCTCGGTGGTCGCCGAGGACATCCTCGGCGGGTTCGCGCTGGCCTACAAGACGCTGTCCGGGTTCGAGGCGTCCGGCAAGGCGATGCGCGGCTACCTGGTGGAGGGGCTCGGCGCCTCGCAGTTTTCCACCCCGGCGACGATCGACCGGCTGCGCGGCCACCAGGACTCCGACGACGTGGTCGGCTGGCCCTCGGGGGCTCGGGAGCCGCACGTGCACGTGCTGGCGGCGACCGACCCGGCGAACCCGTACGGGGCGGCGCTGCCGTGGCCGGCGCAGGGGCCGACCCGCTCGGCGGGCGCGATCGTGGTGCTGATCGACGGGCTGTTGGCCGCCCACGTCACCCGCGGCGGCAGGACCATGACCACCTTCTTCGACACGTTTCCGGACGGGGTCGGCGACCCGATGCCGCTGGTTGTCGGCGCCCTTACCGCCGCGGTGCGGGCCGGCCGGATGCAGCCGCTGGCCGTGGAAAAGCTCGACGGCGGGCCGGCCTTCTCGCTGCAGGAGTACGGGGCGACGGCGACCCACAAGGGCGCGAAGATCGGCGGGCGTGCCTCGGCGCCCCCGAAGCGGCGCGGCAGAAGCGTGGCGGAGGCGCTGGGGGAGCTCGAAGGTGACGAAGGCAGTGACGGCAACGGTCCAGGCATGCGCGACGGCGCGCGAGGTCCTGCCGAAGGTCTCACCTTCGACGATTAAAGGCGACGATTAATTCAGGGTGCGGCGCATGCTGTTTAGGGCCGCATCGGCATGCGGTGACCAGGTCGATTGGGTCGGTGGTTTGGCTGATTCGCATGGGCAGCATGACCCGCGCGCCCCGGTGGTGGCGGTGGGGAGGTGGGCCAGTGCGTTTCCGCAGGTGGCGGTGCCGATGCTGAGGCCCGTTTCGCCTTTAACCGGTTGACCGCCGAGTGCATCGCGGGGTCCGTGGTGTTGGTGTGGCGGGTGCCGTCGGCTTTGACCAGGACGGCGCCGCCGGTGTCGGGGTCGTAGTCCATGTACCCCTTGTTGAACGAGCCGTCCCTGTGGTCGTTGTTGCACCTGTGGTGGGTGGGGCACAGGCCGGTGAGGTTCTCGATGTCGGTCGCCCCATACCGCAGCCAGGAAATGATGTGGTGGGCCTCGCACTCGCTCATTGAGGTCGTGCAGCCGGCCCAGGAGCACACCCCTTGCACCGCGAACATGGCGATGCGCTGGCCCACCGACGCGAGCCTCCGCGACCGGCCTAGGTGCAGCGGCACCCCGGAAAGCCCGTCGACGGTGAGCAGGAAATCGCTCGTGCCGTCCATGCCCAGCCGGACCAGGTCGAAGGCGTCGAGGTCCACACCGACGTTGGTTTGGAACAAGGTGTTGGCGTCGGCCTCGGCGAGGTCGTCGAGCGTGATCGACACAACCACCGACGCGGCGCCGCCGTTCGCGGCCTGTTGCCCCTCCTCGTACTGGCGCAGGATAGACATGTACTGGTCGTATCGGCGCTGGCCTTTGGTGCGCGGGTCGCGGTCGCCCTGGAGCTCCTCCGGGATGTTGGAGTTCGGTGACAACCCCTTGTCGGTGAGCGCCTTGTACAGCGCGTAGTCGGCGCGGGTCATCGACAGCGTCACGTCGAAGGTGCCGTCCACGTTCTCCCTGCCCAGCGAGGCGTCGCGCTTTTCAAAGCCCGCGTTCGGGTTCGCCTTCACGTAGGGCTTGTTGGCCTCGGCGACCAGGCGCTTCACAAACAGTCGCAGGTCCTTCTCGTCGCGGTATTTCGCCTGCTCCATCGCGCGGGCGTAGATGCGCATCCGCTCGCCCTCGGCGGCCTTGAGTAGCTTGTCTAGCTCGCGGCGGATGATGTCCTGCTTGGCGGCCGGGACCTCGTCGGCACGCTTGCGCGCCTCCTCCTGGTCCTTGCGGCGGCGCTCGGCTTCCTCCTCGGCGGTCTTGCGCGCGGCCTCTTCCGCGGTGGAGCGGTCCTCTTCAGTGCAGTCCTCCTCGAACAAGAGGTCTTCAGGCTCCGGCGGCGGGGGCGGAGCGTCGAAAAGCGCCTTCGCCCGCGCGATGCGGTTGTACGCCTCGCCGCGCGAGATGCCGAGCTTTTCGGTCAGGTACGCGTCCGGGTGGTTCGCGCCGACCAGCTTTCCGGCGTCCGCCAGCACGCACGCCTGCGCGAAGGCAGCGTCCAAGTAGGCCTTCTTGTCCATCGCGCGTTCGAGGCGGGCGATGTCGCGGGTGATGGTGGCGAGGGGGAGGGCCGATGGATCGTCGAGAAGCTGGCGCAACTGCGACAGGCCGTCGGCGACCTGGTCCACGAGCTCAGCGATTCCGTTCACGACACCCTCCTTTCCGCAACATTTCGCGGGTGTTGGGTGTCAATGTAACAACGCGTCCGACACGTAAAACTCAAATTCGAACAAACATTCTAAACTAGCTGCTTCACCAGGTGATTCGCCGCCGCAAGGCCAAGTCGAGGATTCGCCTCGCGCACGTCTTTCACCGCGCGCACAAACTGCTCTTTGGGGTCGGTGCCGGTCTCCGCGAGCACCCCGCGCGCCCACTCGACCGCGGCGTCCATGTCCGGGAAGAACCCCACAAGCGACTCTTCCGGCGTCGGCCCGGAGTTGAAGACAGTGTTGAAGATTTTGCGCAGAAATTGGAACATAGACCCCACTATGCCCGAAGGTGATTCCGTCTATCAGCTGTCAAAGCGCCTGCAGTGGATGCAAAACCGCGAAGTGACAGCCACCAGCATCCGCGTCCCGCGCTACGCCACCGTCGACTTCGCGGGCATGACCTGCGAGCGCGTCTGGCCGCACGGCAAACACCTGTTTATGCAGTTCGCCAAAGACGGCTACCAGCCGCAGATCCTGCACACCCACCTGAAAATGGAGGGCACGTGGTCCATGCACCGCGCCGGCACCAGGTGGAAAAAGCCCGCTCACGCCGCCCGTGTGGTGCTTTCGCTTAGCGACGAACCAAAGGCCGACATCGAGCTCGTCGGCTTCTGGCTCGGGCTGGTCCGCGTCTTCCCGGCCAGGCAATACCAACAGGAGATGGGCTACCTCGGACCCGACCTGCTGGACCCGGACTTCGACCTCGACGAGGCGGTCCGGCGCATCGAGGCGGAGCCCGACCGGGAAATCGGCCGCGCCCTGCTAGATCAGCGCAAGCTCGCCGGCATCGGCAACGAGTACCGCGCGGAAGTCAACTTCCTGGCTGGAACCCACCCAGGGGAATTGGTGCGAGACGTGGACGTCGAGAAGCATGTGCGCCTCGCGCGACGGCTGATGTGGGCGAATAAAGACGCCCCCGTCCGCGTGACCACGGGGATCAAGCGGGCGGGGGAGACGAACTACGTGTTCGGCCGCAACAACAAGCCGTGCAGGCGGTGCGGCACGCTGATTACCAAGGGCTTCCTCGGTGGGGAGGGCGACCTGGAGCGGGTTATCTGGTGGTGCCCGCAGTGCCAGCCTGAGCCTTGCTATATTCCGAGGCGAAAGGGGGAGTGATGTTTGACTTTGATTTCTTCAAAGAGAAACGCCCGTGGAGCAAGCAGGAGATTAACGAACTGGGGGAGTACTTTGCGGGATGGGCGGAGATGCCCGCCGAAGCCTCAGAAATGATCTACTGGCATGATGAGATAGCCAGGCGCACAGCTGCATCATGCGCGGATTTTGCGAAGCAACTTTTCGGTGGAGAAGGCCAGCGTCCGGACATCGTCAGCGCCTACCGGGTCAAGTCACAATCAACTATCGGTGACAAAATCCGCAGATCGAAAAAGGACCCGGGTGCGAATGTTCAGTTGGGCCGGATGTGGGATTTTGCGGGAGCACGAATTACAGCCAACGTGCTTCACGATGATCTTCGCTACCTGGGGTACGAGCTCCGTCGACGGCTAGTCGCGGAAGGGCATCGCGTCACTGAGCGGGACTACATCGCGCGTGCTCAGCCTGGCGGCTACCGCGCCCTTCACTTGATTATCGACTCAGCCGCGGGAATCGTTGAGTTGCAACTACGGACTTTGCTTCAGTCCGAGTGGGCCAACGCTTTTGAAAAGCTAGCAGATAAGACTGGGCGTCGAATCCGTTATGAAAGGAATTATCGGCCAGAAAACAGGAAGCTTGCTGAAGTCGCCGCTCACCTCGGGTCTATAGCGAGTGACATTCACGACATGGAGCGGACGCGAGCTGCGAGCAACCGGCACAGTCAGACCTCAATGAGAAATCTTGCAACTATACCTCCGGGGCTTCCATTGAATCCTCGGTTGCATGAGTTGCGTTCAAGATCTTTCGAAGCGCTGTCGCGATCCGAGGCTGTCGCTGGAGATCAGGCTTCGAGTATTCTGAGCCTCATTCGATCACTACGAGACCTATCACAAAGCCTGAGCGCTTTCGAGCTTGAAAGCGAGTGAAGAAAATGAAGCACTTTCTCATCGTGTTCAACCGGAAAACCGGCGAGCGCCAAATCACGGAATACGCGGATTCTCGCGAAGCGATCAGGCAGCGTCTCGACGAGGAGCAGTCCAACGAGAACCCTGACGTCGAAATCGTGGTGATCGGGTCGCCCTCACTCGAAGATTTGAAGGTGACCCACTCCAGGTACTTCCGGGTTGATGAGCTCCCTGATTTCGTTGAATATTGGACAAGAAGTGAGAGGGTTTCCTAGAACGTAAAAGGCAGCCGCCACATCTGTGAACGGCTGCCTGGGGTTGTGTTTTCCTACGCAGATGGATCCGCGTTCTTTTCACGCACCGCACGGCGGATGAAGAACACCAAAAAGCCCAGGATGATCAGCACCAGCACCACGTAGATCACGTTGGAGTAGGTGTCGGCGTACTCGGTGGCCTTCTCCCAGTTGTCGCCGAGGACGTAGCCCAGGTAGATCAGGATGGCGTTCCAGATGCCGGAGCCGAGGGTGGTCCACAGGCCGAAGGTGACCAGGTTCATCTTGCCCAGGCCGGCGGGGATGGAGATCAGCGAGCGCACGCCGGGGATGAGGCGGCCGATAAACACGCTGGGCTTGCCGTACTTGGTGAAGAAGTTCATCGCGGCGTCCACGTCGGAGGCGCGAACGAGCCACATCCAGTCGGCGATTCTGCGCAGCCGCTCCAGGCCCAGCCACACGCCGATGCCGTACAGCACATACGCGCCGATGACGGAGCCCAGCACGGACCAGATGAACACGTTGACCATGTTCAGCGATCCTTGCGCGACGGTGAAGCCGGCGAGCGGCAGCACCACCTCGGACGGGATGGGCGGGAAGAGGTTCTCCAAGAGGATCGCGATGCCGACGCCGGGCGCGCCGAGGGTCTCCATGAGGCCCACAATCCAGTCGATGATGCTCTGCATTGGGCCTATCTTGCCCTACTCAACCTCGAGCGTCCAAGTATGCACCGGCGCGTCTGCCTGGGAATTTTTCATGTACTGGCGTAACACGCGGGCGAGCCCGTCCGCGCGCTCCGTGGTCAGGGCCTTCGACCCGCCGGCCACGCGCTCGAGCGCGGCGAGCTGCCACGTCGCACCGTTTTGCCGGGCCCGCACGCGCCCCTCGATCACGCCGAGGTACTCGTCGGCGCAGGCCTCGTCCACGTCCAGCGTGCGCAGCCCTTCGTGCGCGAGCTCGAGCAGATGCTTCTCGACGAGCTCCGCCACCGCCACCGTCCCCAGCGTCGGCCACTCCACCTCGGCGTTGATGCCGTCGCGGGCGCCGGCGAGGAAGTTGTCGTTGGCCGCCTCGAAGCTCAGGCGCGACCACACTGGCCGGGTCTGGTTGCCGAGCGCCTTGACCAGCCCGTAGTAGAACGCCGCGTCCGCCACAATGTCCTTCACTGTGGGGCCCGCGGGCAGCAGGCGGTTTTCCACGCGGATGTGGCTGAGCTCGCCGGCCGGGTCGTAGATGGCGCGGTTCCAGCGCCAGATGGTGCCGTTGTGCAGGTTGAGGTAGTGCAGGCCGGGGTTGTCGCCGTTCATGAACGGCGCGCCGGCTGCCATGCGCCCCTCGGGCAGCAGGGGAGAGAAGTAGCGCACGTTCTCCTCGAACAGGTCGAACACGCTGGTGATCCACCGTTCGCCGAACCACACGCGCGGGCGCACGCCCTGGTTGATCAGCTCCTTGGTGCGGGTGTCGATGGCCTGCTTGAACACCGGGATGCGCGACTCGTGCCACACCTTGTGCCCCATGAACAGCGGGGAGTTGGCGGACAGTGCCACCTGCACGCCCGCGATCGCCTGGGAGGCGTTCCACGCGTCCGCGAACCGGTTGGGTGCCACCTGCAGGTGCAGTTGCATGGAGGTGCAGGTGGATTCCGGGGCGATGGTTTCGAAGTAGTGGGTGTACTTTTCGTCTCGGCGCAGGTCGATCTTCACCAGCTCGCCGCGCGATTCCAGGATGGAGTTGTTCAGCCCGGCGTAGCGGTTTTCCTGGGTCATCCATTCGTCGCTGTCCAGAAACTGCGAGGTCATCGTCGGCAGCGTGCCGATCATCGCCAGCTGCGACCCAGCCTGCTCCGCGGCGTCGCCCACAGTGGCAAGGCGCTTCTCCACGCCCTCCGCCAGCCGCGCCAACCCGTCGCCCTCGATGCCCAGCGGCGGGTGGTTCATCTCCACGTTGTAGGCACCGATCTCGGACTGGTATTCGTCGCCAAGTATCTCCAGCACCGCCTGGTTGTTGGGGTGCGGCTGCATGTCGCCGTCCACCAGGTTGAGCTCGAGCTCGAGCCCGATTGTGCCGTGGTCCACGAAGTCCGCGTCCTGCAGATGGCGGTCGAAGCGCTCCAGCTCGTCTTCAAGCCGGCGCCGGTAGGTGGTGCGCTGGCGCGGAGTGTAGGACTCCGAAGAAACGGCGTCGCCCATTAGCGGTGCTTCCTGTACCAAGCGATCAGGTTGTCGGTGGAGGAATCGCCCGTGTCCGGCGCCTCCTCGCCAGCGACGGCGGCGGCGAGGTCGTTCGCCTGCGCCTTGCCCAGCTCCACGCCCCACTGGTCGAAGGCGTTGATGCCCCAGATCGCGGCTTCGACGAACACGATGTGCTCGTACAGCGCGATCAGCGCGCCCAGGCTGAACGGGGAGAGCTCCTCGGCCAGAATCGTGGTGGTGGGGCGGTTGCCCGGCATCACCTTGTGCGGGGCCAGCGCGTGCGGCACGCCCTCGGCCTCAATCTCCTGCTGGGTCTTGCCAAACGCCATGACCTTCGTCTGCGCGAAGAAGTTGCCCATGAGCAGGTCGTGCATGGAGCCCTCGCCGGTGGCGGTGGGCAGGTCCGCCCGGGGCTTGGCAAACCCGATGAAATCCGCCGGCACGAGCGTGGTGCCCTGGTGGATCAGCTGGAAAAACGCGTGCTGGCCGTTGGTGCCCGGCTCGCCGAAGTAAATTTCGCCGGTGTCGTGGTCGACGCTTGCGCCGTCGATACGCGTGTGCTTGCCGTTGGACTCCATGGTCAGCTGCTGCAGGTACGCGGGGAAGCGGGCGAGGTCCTGCGAATACGGCAGCACCGCGTGCGTCTGCGCCTTGTGGAAGTTGCGGTACCAAACGTTCAAAAGCCCCATCAGCACAGGCACGTTCTCCTCAAACGGAGCGGTGCGGAAATGCTGGTCCATGGCGTGGAAGCCGTCGAGCATGCGCATGAAATCCTCCGGGCCGATGACGGCCATGAGGCTGAGCCCGATCGCAGAATCCATGGAGTAGCGGCCGCCCACCCAATCCCAGAACGGGAACATGTTCGCGGTGTCGATGCCGAACTCAGCCACCTTCTCCGCGTTGGTGGACACGGCCACGAAGTGCTTCGCAATCGCGGATTCGTCGCCGCCGAACTGCTCGAGCAACCAGCGCTTCGCGGCGTGCGCGTTGGCCAGCGTCTCCTGGGTAGTGAACGTCTTGGACGCGACGATGAACAGCGTTTCTTCCGCATCCACCTCAGCGAGCACACGCGTCATATCCGCCGGGTCCACGTTGGAGACGAACTCGGCGGTGATGCCAGCAGTAGCGTAGGTGCGCAGCGCCTTCGCGGCCATGGCAGGGCCCAGATCCGAGCCGCCAATGCCGATGTTGACCACCTTGGAAATCGTCTTGCCGGTGTGGCCCACCCACTCGCCGCTGCGCAGCTTGGTGGCGAACTCGCGCATCTGCTTCAGCACCGCGTGCACGTCCGCGGTGACATCCTGGCCGTCCACCTCCAGCTGGGCGTCCTCGGGCGCGCGCAACGCGGTGTGCAGCACCGCGCGGTCCTCGGTGGAGTTGATGCGCTCGCCGCTGAACATCGCCTCGATGCGGCCTTTCAGGCCAGCCTCGTCGGCCAAGGCGAGCAATTGCTTTGCGACGTCTCCGTCCACCAAGTTCTTCGAAAGATCGACGCGGAGTCCAGCCGCGTCGAACGTGTAGCGCTGCGCGCGCTCAGCGTCCGCCCGGAACAGGTCCCGCAGGGTGGTGCGGGACTTTTCCGCGTGGAGTTTTTCCAGCTTGCCCCAGCTGTCGGTGGACGTGATGTCGTGCATGTCAGCCTCCCAGGTGGCGGTTCAATTCGCGGTTGGGTTGTCCTTGATCAAAGGTAGCCAAAACTCGGAGGGAACGTCCGTGTGCCGGGAATGCGTGGATAATGGCGCCCATGGCAATTGTGAAGATCAACGCGATCACTGTCCCTGAAGGTGCCGGCGCGGAGCTGGAGCGCCGGTTTGCTGCCCGCAAGCACTCCATCGACGGCCACCCCGGCTTCGAGGGTTTCCAGCTGCTGCGCCCGGTCAAGGGCGAGGACCGTTACTTCGTGGTCACCCGCTGGGCCGACGAAGAGTCCTACAGCGCGTGGTGGGAGGGCGCGGGCCGCGCCGGGCACGGCGAGTCGAAGGACGCCTATAGTGAAAAGCCCCGCAAGCCGGTCTCGCAGTCCGCAGACCTGTTGGAATTCGAGGTCGTGCTCGACTCCCTCGAGCAGGACTAACCCAGCTTGCCTCGGCCGAGGCGCAGCAGGATCTGCGCCAGGCCGGGGCCTTCCTCGCCCAGTTCGTCGCGGAACTGGTTGATAATGGCCACCTCGCGCGTGTGCACCAGGCGGGTGCCGCCCGATCCCATGCGGGTTTTGCCGATGGCGCTGGAGATCTCGCTGCGGCGTTTCACCGCGTCGAGGATCACGCGGTCGAGCCGGTCGATCTCCTTGCGGTACGCCTGAATCTCCGCGTCCGAGAGTGGGTCATCTGTGCCGGAAGGCATGCGGATTTCAAGCTCGCTCATGGCTGACCATTATGCCAGTTCGAACACCCGCGCGGGTGATGTCGGAGGCGTTAGTACAGTAACGGCCATGACTGATCTGACCCTGGGTTTGAATCCGCAGCAGCAGGCCGCCGTCGTCCATGAAGGCAGCCCGCTGCTTATCGTCGCGGGCGCGGGTTCCGGCAAGACGGCGGTGCTCACCCGCCGCATTGCCTACCTGCTGCACAACCGCGGCGTGGCGCCGTGGCAGATCCTGGCCATCACCTTCACCAACAAGGCGGCCGCGGAGATGAAGGAGCGCGTGGGCCAGCTGGTCGGCCCCGAAGCGGAGCGGATGTGGGTGGCCACCTTCCACTCGGTGTGCGTGCGCATCCTGCGCCAGCAGGCCCAGCTGGTGCCGGGGCTGAACACCAACTTCACCATCTACGACTCGGATGATTCGCGCCGACTTTTGGGCATGATTGCCAAGGACTTCAACCTGGATTTGAAGAAGTTCACGCCCCGCACCCTGGCAAACGGGATCTCCAATCTGAAAAACGAGCTGATCGGCCCGGAGGAGGCGCTGGCGAACGCGGAGCGCACACACAACCCGTTCGAGACCACGGTGGCCAAGGTGTACGTGGAGTACCAGCGTCGCCTGCGCCAGTCCAACGCGCTGGACTTCGACGACCTGATCGGCGAGGTCGTGCGCATCTTCAAGGAACACCCGCAGGTCACCGACTACTACCGCCGCCGCTTCCGCCACGTGCTTGTGGACGAGTACCAGGACACCAACCACGCCCAGTACGAGCTCATCCACACTCTTGTCGGCGACGGCCCGGACGCGCCGGAGCTGGCGGTCGTGGGCGATTCGGACCAGTCCATTTACGCGTTCCGCGGCGCGACCATCCGCAACATCGAGGAATTCGAGCGCGACTACCCGAGCGCCACCACGATCATGCTGGAGCAGAATTACCGCTCCACGCAGAACATCCTGGGCGCGGCGAACGCGGTGATCGCGCAGAACGAGGGCCGACGCCCGAAGAAGCTGTGGACGGACCAGGGCTCCGGCGAGAAGATCGTCGGCTACGTCGCGGACAACGAGCACGACGAGGCGCGCTTCATCGCCTCCGAGATTGACACCCTGGCCGACAGGGGAGTGCCGTACTCGGACATGGCGGTGATGTACCGCACGAACAACGCCTCGCGCGCGCTCGAGGACATCTTCATCCGCTCCGGCATCCCGTACAAGGTCGTCGGCGGCACGCGCTTCTACGAGCGCCGCGAGATCCGGGACATCGTCGCCTACCTCAAGGTCCTGGAGAACCCGGACGACACGGTGAGCATGCGCCGCATCGTCAACGTGCCAAAGCGCGGCATCGGCGACAAGGCGCAATCGATGGTGGCGCTGCACGCAGAAAACAACAACCAAAGCTTCGGGCGCTCGCTTGTCGACGCCACCTCCGGCAACGTCGACATGCTTGCCAAGGCCGCGACCAACTCGATCACGCGCTTTGTGGAGATGATCCGCCAGATCCGCGACGACATGCCGTCGATGCGCAATGAGGCCACGGGCATGCCGGACCTGGGCGCCCTGATCACCCGGGTGTTGGACGACACGGGCTACCGCGCCGAGCTGGAGGCGTCGAACGACCCGCAGGACGGCGCGCGCCTGGACAACCTCAATGAGCTGGTCTCTGTGGCCCGGGAGTTCTCCTCCGAGGCCGCCAACCAGGTGGCGTACATGACCGACGAGGAGCTCAACGAGGTGATGCAGGAAGGCGAGCCCGCGCCGGGATCCCTGCAGGCCTTCTTGGAGAAGGTCTCCCTGGTGGCGGACGCGGACCAGCTGCCGGAGCACGAGCAAGGCGTGGTCACGCTGATGACGCTGCACACGGCGAAGGGCCTGGAGTTCCCGGTGGTGTTCGTCACCGGGTGGGAGGACGGGCAGTTCCCGCACCTGCGGGCGTTGGGGGATCCGGCGGAACTCGCCGAGGAGCGTCGCCTGGCGTACGTGGGCATCACCCGCGCCAAGGAGCAGCTCTACCTCACCCGCGCGATCCTGCGCGCCTCTTGGGGCTCTCCGGTGACCAACCCTGCCAGCCGCTTCCTCGCAGAGGTCCCGGAGGACCTCATCGACTGGCGCAGGTTGGAACCGGAGCGCTCATTCAGTTCTGACGCGTGGGGCGCACCCACTCGTTCCCGCCCGCCGGCCCGCTCCCGCCGGGGCGGTTCCGGGGCCAGGGTGCACAAGAACCTCAACCTCGCCGTGGGCGACCGGGTCAATCACGCCAAGTACGGGCTCGGCACCGTGATGGCGGTTGAGGGCTCAGGCGTGCGGGAGACGGTGACGATTGACTTCGGCTCCTCGGGCACCGTCCGTTTGATGACGATCGGCGGCGTGCCCATGGAGAAGCTCTAGCCCGCTAGATCTTGATGCCTTGGGCGGCGAACCACGGCACCGGGTCCACCTGGTTCACGCCGTCTGGCTTGATCTCGAAGTGGAGGTGCGGGCCGGTGGACTGGCCCTCGCTACCGATGGAGGCGATCTTCTGCCCGGCGGTGACGCGCTGGCCCACGGAGACGTCGTAGTAGCGCATGTGGCCGTAGACGGACACCTCGCCGCCGTCGTGCTTGATGACCACCCAGTTGCCGAAGCCGCGTGCCGGGCCCGCGGCAATGACGGTGCCGTCCATGACGGAGTAGATCGGGGTGCCCAGGTCGTTGGCGATATCGATGCCTTGGTGCACGGTGCCCCAGCGGGGTCCGAATCCGGAGGTGAAGCGGCCGGAAGCCGGGGTGATCACGGCGCGGCCGTCGGCGGTGCGGCCACGCTGCGGGGCCACCCAGTCGCTGCCCTTCGCCGGTGCGAACGCGGCGGCGAGCGGAGCCTCGAGTGCGCGCGGGTCGTAGACGATCTTGTAGTCGCCTGCGGTAATTGTTGCGCCGCTTTCCTTGATGGCGCCAGCGGCCTTCGCTACTGCGCCCAGGGCCTGGCCCGCGTCGGAGACGGTTGCGCCACCCACAGTGACGGTCAGGGCGGTAGCAGGCGCGGGCGCGAGGGTGAGCGCCATTGCTGCTGCGGCCGAGACGGCTGCGATGCTCGAAGTGAGACGTCGGTTCATGTTTGGGGGATACCTTTTCTAACTCTGTAGAGGGCTAGGCGCGGTCTCGGCCACGCACACAGGCAGAGAATCTAACCGGCGAAATGAGCCCTGGCAATGCTGTGACGTGCACGTTTGTTCGAATCTGGGGGATAACTTAGGCGTCCGTCCAGCTCACCCGGCGTGTTGCTGATGTGAAAATTGTTGCGCGTGGTATTAGAGGTCGGGGGTAGGGCGTTTACCCCCGTCAAAGAGGCTGCGCGCGTCAACTGCGCAAAAACGGGACCTCCCGCGCGTCGAAAAGCGCGGAAGGCCCCGTTGGAAAAGGGCTGAAATGTTTAGAGGCCGATGCCTCGGGCTGCGAGCCACGGAGCTGGATCGGACGGGGTGGCGCCGTCCGACCAGATCTCAAAGTGGAGGTGGGAGCCGGTGGAGAAGCCCTCGCTGCCCATGCCGGCGATGAGCTGACCGGGCTGCACAACCTCGCCGACGGCGACGTAGAGGGACTGCATGTGGCCGTAAACGGAGATGGAGCCGTCCTCGTGGCGGATACGGATCCAGTTGCCGAAGCCCTGCGCCGGGCCGGAGTCGATCACGGTGCCAGCGGCAACTGCGCGGATCGGGGTGCCCGGGGTGTTGGCGATGTCGACGCCGTTGTGCATCGAGCCCCAGCGCATACCAAAGCCCGAGGTGAAGGCACCCTCGGCCGGCTTAGTAAACAGCGGCGCGCGGGCGGCTTCGTCCAGGCGGGCAACCTCGTCGGAGTGCTGGATAGCCTTGTCCAGCTGCTCGGTGAGGTTCTCCACCGGCTTGTATTCGGCGATGGAGAGGATCTGCGGGGTCTCCTCGGCGGAAGCCTCGTCCACTCCCGGATCGGCGCTCTGGAGCTCGTCGGCGTCTGCGGCGAGCTTGATGTTCTGTCCCTGCTCGGCGTCCTGGTTGCTGGTGAGGGGACCGGCGACCAGGCCGGAGAAACCAGCGGTGGACACAGCGCCAGTGGCTGCTGCGACGACGGCAACGCGCCCCTTGTTGGGGGACTGCTTGCGGTGCTTGCCGCCCTGCTTCTTGGAGTTGAACATGAGCCCTCTTTGAGATCTTCCGTTGGCCATCTCCTCCGCTGTTCACAGCGGAATCGTGACCTTCCTGTTATCTACGAGAGGTTACTGTAACGAATCGGTCTCGTCGGAGCAAGACAGAAGCTGAAATATTTCTTAAATCGTGCTTATTCGGGCGAACGTTACACCCCCGCCGCGTTAGAGATGTGCGCCACGCCGTTGCGTAGCGGCGATGAACCGCCGCATTTCGCCAGGTGACGCCGCCAGGCAGCGGGCCGGGCGGGTGTCACTGTGGTGGGGGTTGTCGCCGGGGTGGCAGAGTAGGACGCGATGAGCACCACACCCAATCAGAGGCCGCGCCAGTCGGATGCGCGCCGTCAGCGTCGCAAAGGCGCAGCCAAGCGGAAGATCACGGGCGTCAAACGCCCGGCTGCGAACGACAAGGTGCCTGCCACCGCCAAAGAGAGGGTGCGCCACTACCTGCCGTACGCGCTCGTGCCGAACCTGGCGCTGGTGCTTGGGCTTGTCGCGCTGTGCTTCGCGGTCATCCTCATCGCCGGCTGGAGCCTCACGTATTTCCCCGGCGCTGTCGGCGAGGCATGGTTCGCTCTCCACGGCGTGCCTTTGCTTATCGACGGCGTCTCGCTCACCGCAATGCCTCTCCTTCCCGCGGTAGGGGTGGCCGCCGTGGTGGCGGTGCAGGTGCGCAAAGCCACCGCGGGCCGCGTCAGCGTGCTGGATCTGCTGACGCTGCTCGGGCTCGCGCTCGGCCTGCCGCTGCTAATCAGCGCCATCGCGCTGTTCATGGTGTTCGACGCCTCGCACGTATACCCGGTGGGGATGCCGCCCGTCGTCGCGGCGTTCGTCTACCCGCTGATCGTGCACCTGGTGGGCTTCATCATCGGCGTGCGGCGCGTGGTGTGGCACGCGCTGGCCAAGCGCAGCGGCGTCCCGGCGGAGGCGGTGGACGCGGGGGCGCACGCGGCGAACCTCATTCTCCGCCTGATTGCCGCGGCCACGGTGGTCTTCCTCGTCGCCCTCGCGTTCGGCTACGGCCGCGTTAGCGAGCTGGTCTCCCAGTTCCCGCAGCTCGGGGTCGGCGGGGCAGTAGCCCTGGTGGTCTTGAGTCTGCTGTACCTGCCCAACGCGGCGGTCGCGCAGCTCGCGGTGCTGCTCGGCGGCAGCTTCGAGGCCGCCGGCGCGGGCGTGAGCCTGTTCGCCACCTCCAACGTGGCCTACCCGCCGCTGCCGCTGTTCGCGGCGATCCCGGCGGAAATGCCGCAGTGGGCACCGGTGCTGCTGATTGTGCCGGCGGCGGTGCTTGCGCACGCGTTCGTCGTCAAGCCTTTGAGCCTCGAAAGCGTCGCTGCGGCCGCCACGTGGGCCGCCCTGATGGGAGCGCTGCTGGGCATCTTCTCGTCCGGGGGTGCCGGGGCTTACGGGCTTGTCGGCGCGGATCCGTTCGCGCTCGCATTGTCCCTGTTTATTTGGGTCGCGCTGACGGGCGCGCTTGTGCGCGGCGTGGCGCTGGTGAGGCAACGCGCATCCGCGCGAAGCGGTAGTTAGACTTGGGTGTGTGAGTGACTCTGCGAAATCGGTGGCCGTCCTCGCGTCGGGCACCGGCACCCTGCTGAAAGCGATCATCGATAACCAGGAGAACCGCTACCGCGTCGACCTCGTGGTGGCGGATCAAATTTGTCCGGCACTGCAACGCGCCAAAAATGCCGGCATTCGCACCGCCGTGGTGCCGATGGAAACCAACCGCAACGCCTGGAACGACAAAATGGTGGCCGCAGTGGCCTCCGTCGAGCCGGACTTGGTGGTTTCCGCCGGCTTCATGCGGCTGCTCGGCCCGGCGTTCGTGCAGGAATTTGAGGGGCGCACGATCAACGCCCACCCGTCCCTTTTGCCCTCGTTCCCGGGCGCGCACGCGGTGCGCGACGCGCTGGAGCACGGGGTGAAGGTCACCGGCTGCACGGTGCACTACGTGGACGCAGGCCTGGACAGCGGCGAGATCATCGCCCAGCGCGCCGTTGAGGTGCAGCCGGGGGACACGGAGTCGGAGCTCCACGAGCGTATTAAGAAGGTGGAGCGCGAGCAGATCGTTCATCTGCTGCACAACGTCGAAATTGTCAATGGAAAGGCTGTCTTCAATGTCTAAGCGGGAAATTAAGCGCGCTCTGATCAGCGTCTACGACAAGACCGGGTTGGAGGAGCTCGCCCGCGCGCTTGGCCAGGCGGGCGTGGAGATCGTCTCCACCGGCTCCACCGCGAAGCGCATCGCTGACGCGGGTGTGGCGGTCACCGAGGTTGCGGACGTGACCGGCTTCCCGGAGGTGCTCGACGGCCGCGTGAAGACGCTGCACCCGCGCGTGCACTCCGGCATCCTCGCGGACCTGCGCAAGGACAGCCACGTGGACCAGCTGCAGGAGCTGGGCATCGAGCCGTTCGATCTCGTCGTGGTCAACCTTTACCCGTTCGAGGAGACCGTCGCGTCCGGCGCCAGCTTCGACGAGTGCGTCGAGCAGATCGACATCGGCGGTCCGTCCATGGTCCGCGCCGCGGCGAAGAACCACCCGTCGGTCGCCGTCGTCACCTCGCCTGCGCGCTACGGCGAGGTCGTCGAGGCCGTCAAGGGCGGCGGCTTCGACCTTGACCAGCGCAAGCAGCTCGCTCTCGAGGCATTTACGCACACTGCGCTTTACGACGCCGCGGTCTCCTCCTGGCTGTCCAACCAGCTCGGCGCGGACGCCTCCGGCGCCGACGAGACCACCACCCTGCGCTACGGCGAGAACCCGCACCAGGCCGCACGACTGGAAAACGAGGGCTGGGGCCTGGCTGCCGCCACCCAGCACGGCGGCAAGGAGATGAGCTACAACAACTACCAGGACGCCGACGCCGCGTGGCGCGCCGCCTGGGACCACGAGCGCCCGTGCGTGGCAATCATCAAGCACGCCAACCCCTGCGGCGTGGCCGTGTCCGACACCTCGATCGCGGACGCGCACAAGAAGGCCCACGCCTGCGACCCGGTGTCCGCCTACGGCGGCGTGATCGCTTGCAACCGCGAGGTCACCCTGGAGCTGGCGGAGCAGATCAAGCCGATCTTCACCGAGGTTGTCGTCGCACCGTCCTACGCAGCGGACGCGCTTGAGCTGCTGCAGACGAAGAAGAACCTGCGCATCCTCGAGGTCGAGCCGAAGCAGCCAGGCGAGGAGCGCAAGCAGATCGCCGGCGGCTGGCTCGTGCAGGAGCGCGACCGTTTCCAGGCCGAGGGCGACAACGCCGCCAACTGGACCCTCGCCGCCGGCGAGGCGGCCGACGAGCAGACGCTGGCGGATCTCGAATTCGCGTGGCGCGCAGTGCGCTGCGTGAAGTCGAATGCAATTCTGATCGCGGCCGAAGGGGCGTCGGTAGGCATTGGCATGGGCCAGGTCAACCGCGTGGACTCCGCGAAGCTTGCCGTGGACCGCGCCAACACCCTCGACGAGGGGCGCAACCGCACCAACGGTGCCGTGGCCGCCTCCGACGCGTTCTTCCCGTTCGCGGACGGGTTCCAGCTGCTGGCTGATTCCGGCGTGAAGGCCGTGGTGCAGCCCGGCGGCTCCATCCGCGACGAGGAAGTCATCGCCGCCGCTGAGGCCGCCGGCGTGACCATGTACCTGACCGGCACCCGCCACTTCGCCCACTAGAAAGACCGTTTCCCGTGCCCTCCAAGATTGCAGCCCTGGCCCTGACCGCGGGCCTGGCGTTCCCTATGTCATCGGTGCCGACGTACACGGCGATCGACCAGATTCCCGTGATCGGCCAGCCAATCGTGCAGGCCTACAACCAGCTGCCGCCGCAGGTGAAAAACGCCATCCGCCTGCCGCTGCCGCTGACCACCCCGAAGCCCGGCAAGGCGCAGCACGTCTCGTCCACGGTGGACGTCCAGGCGCAGCTGGACCGACTCGTGGCGGACGTGGTGGGGCGCCACGGCGGCCGCGCCACCGTGGCAGTGGGCAGCTTCACCGCCGGCGACAACCGGCCCGAGCCCGCGTTTTCCACGATGAAGGTGCCGCTGGCTATCGCCGCGCTGCGCCAGAGCCAGGCGTTCTACCCGGACGCTGAGGCCGCCGTGACCCGCTCCGACAACCCCGCCGCGCACCACATGTTCGGCCAGGTGCCTGCCGCTGGCTACGAGGGCGTGATCCGCGAAGCGGGCGCGCGCACGACCACCCCGGCCGGCTACCAAATGGGCACGCTGTGGACCACCAGCGACCAGGCCGAGTTCGCCTCGGGCTTGCGCTGCGTTGCGGGCCACGAGCCGGTGCTGGACATGATGGGACGCATCGTGGACTACCAGCACTGGGGCCTGGGCCGCATCGGCGGCGCCCGCTACAAGGGCGGCTGGAACTACCACGAAGGCGGGCACCTGGCCCGCCAGTTCGGCCTCATCCCGGGCCCGAACGGCGACATCGCCGTGGCAATCACCGCCCACAGCCCGAAGGGCCACGAGGGCAGCTTCGCCATGCTGAACGAGCTCGCGGACGGGCTCAACGCCATGCGCGGCGACCTGCCCACGTCGCGTTGTTAGGGGGTTGCCATGAATAACCAAGGCTCCAGCCAATGGAATCCGGACCAGACGTACTCCACGGATCCTGATATCGGACAAACCCAGCAGTTCGGCGCCGTGACGCAGCAGCAGTACGGACAGCCCGACGAGTACGCCTCCAGCTACCAGCAGCCGGAGAAGCGCGGCGGCCCGAGCCCGTGGCTCTACGTTCTGGGTGCGCTGCTGCTCGCCGCGCTTGTCGGCGTGTTGGCGTTCATGGGCGGCTCTGGTGCGTTTAACCGCTCCAGCGAGCCGGTGACGAGCACGGTGGTTGAGACTCGCACGCTGCCGAGGTCGGAGGCGCCCGAACAGCCCAGCAAGGAGCCAGCGAAGCGAACGTACTCGAACTACGCCCCGGACACGGACGTGACCACAGCAGGTTTCGCCACCAACGTTTACGAGGCGTTCCAGGAGTCCTACGGTCGCACTGGCACGGCAGATATGACGGTGTCGGTTTACAGCCCGGCCACCGGCATCACCTACCGCATGACCTGCTCTGGCGGGGAGACGGTGTACTGCACCGGCGGCAAGAACGCCCGGGTCAAGATTTGGTAGCTCGCCGGCACCTCGGACTCGCCGCAGCCGGCGCGCTGTTCTTGTCCGCCTGTTCCGGCGGCCACGAAACCGTGGTTGTCACCTCAACCGTTACGGAGGCGCCACCGTCGGCCCCCGATGAGCATTTGCCTCTCGACGCCACCGTCGCCCACGTCGAATCCTCCTACGGCGGCCAGCTGGGCGTTGCCACAGTAGGAAAGGAAGGGCCGGAATCGGCAGGTTTTACCGACCCGAGCCCCGCCTGGTCCACCATCAAGGTGCCCATCGCCGTGGCAGCTTTGCGCACCAACCCCGGACTCGAGCCAGACGCCCGTGCTGCGGTGAGTGCGTCCGACAACGCGGCGGCGCAGAGCCTCTTTGACGCCGTCGGATCAGAGGCCGTGAACTCGGTGCTCGCACAGGCGGGGATTGCTGCGCAGGTGAACACAGAACCGCTCCGCCCAGAGTTTTCCACGTTCGGGCAGACGCACCTCAGCGTGGCCGACGAAGCCGCGCTAGCGGACAAGCTCGCCTGTGCGGAAGGCGCCGAACCGGTGCTAGCGCTCATGGGGCAGGTGGAGCCTTCGCAGGCGTACGGACTGGGGACGGTCGGGGCGCTGTTCAAGGGCGGGTGGGGGCCGGACACCACCGGCGCATACCAGGTTCGGCAGTTCGGCCTCGTCCCGCGCGGCGACGGCACGTGGGCACCGGTCGCGCTCACGGCGTTGCCTGCGGACGGAACCTACGAAACGGGGCAGGCCATGCTCACCCTCGCCGCGGAAATACTCGCCAAGGATCTGGCGCAGTTGCCGGCTGCGGCCTGCCAGCCCTAGTTGTCTTCGTCCTTGCGGGAAACCAGGTCCACCAGCTCGAGCATGCGCTCGGTGCGGCGTTCCGGCAGATCCGTGTGGAGCACGTCTAGCACGGCGTCGGCGATGGTGACGGCGGGGGCGGGCAGGGCGTCGTCGACAAGCGGGTAGGGCGCGGTGCCTGTGTTGTCGCGCATTTCGATGGCCGCGAGCGTCATGTGGAACGGCAGGTCGATGCGCGGGTCGTCCTCGCCGACAATCTGCCCCGACAGCTTGCGGAAGATTCCCTCCAGCTCCTGGCGCGCCTCGTGGTACTCGGCGAACTCCTCGGACAAAAGCACAGGCAGTTGGTAGAGCCTGCCGATGTTCCAATTCGAGGACAGCAGGATGCGCGACTCTGCGGCCACGAGCGCCCACAGCTTCACCGCCGCCGACTCGTCGGTCTTTGCCAGATCCGACGCGAGCGCCAGCGCGGGCTGGATCGTGCCCATCAGCAGCGTGAGAAAGATGTCGCGCTTGGAGGGGAAGTGGTAGTACAGCGAGGCTTGGCGCATGCCCACCGCGTCCGCGATGTCGTGGGTGGAGGTGGTGGCGAAACCTTTGCGGGTGAACAGTTCGGAGGCGGCGTCGAGGATCTCTTCGCGCGCGGTGGCGCCTCTGCGGCGGGGGCTTTGCTTGCGTGGCCGTCCGACCGGTTTCGCCATGCCTTCCGTCCTTTCGGTGGGGCTCGCTAATTATGGTTGCGCGGGACAACTATAGACGAAAAGCACCCGCTCTCGACCCTCCGGGGAGGGGAGTGCGGGTGCTTGAAAGAGCCGAAGACTCTACGCTGTCATCGTCAACCGGCTAATTAGCGGGTGGTGAACGGCAGAAGAGCCATCTCGCGCGCGTTTTTCACAGCGGTAGCGACCTGGCGCTGCTGCTGCGGGGTCAGACCCGTGACGCGGCGGGAACGGATCTTGTGGCGGTCGGAGATGAACAGACGCAGGGTCTCAACATCCTTGTAGTCGACCGACTCGATGCCCTTCGCCTTCAGCGGGTTCTTCTTCGGGCGGCGGGACTGCTCAATGCGCGGCTTACGCGAATTGTTGCGCTTCATAATGTGAGTCCTCCTTACCACGAAGACTTACGGACGCCAGGCAGCTCACCACGGTGAGCCATCTCGCGCATACGGACACGGGACACACCGAACTTGCGGAGGTAGCCACGGGGGCGACCGTCACGCGAGTCACGGTTGCGCACGCGAACCGGGGAGGCGTCGCGCGGCTGACGGTTGAGCTCGAACTGTGCATCAAGACGGTCCTCGTCAGAGGTCTCCGGGTTCTTGATGATGGCCTTGAGCTCCTGACGACGCTCCGCGTAGCGGGCGACGATCTCTTTACGCTGCTCGTTCTTAGCGATCTTGGATTTCTTCGCCATGAATTATCGCTCCTCGCGGAATTCGACGTGCTTGCGAACAACCGGGTCGTACTTCTTCAGAGAGATGCGATCCGGGTTGTTGCGCTTGTTCTTGCGGGTCACATAGGTGAAACCGGTGCCCGCAGTGGACTTGAGCTTGATGATCGGGCGGATATCGTTACGTGCCATTAGATCTTCTCACCTCGTGCGCGGATCTGAGCGACGACGGACTCGATGCCGTCGCGGTCGATGATCTTCAGACCCTTGGTGGAGACGTTCAGGGTGATGGTACGGCCCTCGGAGGGCAGGTAGAACCGGCGCTTCTGCACGTTGGGGTTCCAACGGCGCGAGTGGCGGCGGTGCGAGTGCGAGACGGTCTTGCCGAAAGACGGCTTACGTCCCGTGACCTGGCAATGTGCCGACATGGGTTAGCTTCCTTACTCTTCTTGCCGCCCACGACACGATCGCTATGTGAGGTAAAGCGCCAGGTGAGAAGCGGAGTGAGGGTCCGCGACCAGCGCAAGTGCAATCGGTTGACGCAGGCGTAAACGTGTACTTCGACAACAGCGAGAGACAACCATACCGTCTTAGGCCTCTATCTCATAATCGCGTCTGGCTGGCTTTTCTCTAGCCTGCCGCCAGCAATGCAGCGGTGGCGGCAGTGACGGCTACCGGGGCGAGCACTAGGCCCCACAGGATGAAGTGGCGCCAGGGCACCGCGGCCCCTGCCCGCTTCAGCTGGTCCGCCCAGAGCAAGGTGGCTAGCGACGCCCAAGGTGTCACCAGCGGGCCGGCATTGACGCCGATGAGTAGGGCCATCACGCCGTCTTGGCCGCCGGCCGCGGGCTCGAGCGCGAGGAATGCGGGCAGGTTGTTGATGCCGTTGGCGAGAAGAGCGCCCGCCGCGGCGATGGCGCCGGGGTGCGCGCCGTCGAGAAGGCCCACCGCAGCGGCAACGGCATCGACGTGGAGGGCCAGCGCCGCTGCGGCTGAGAGTGCGGCCGCGAGGAGCAGCGCGTGCCACGGGATCAGCGAAGCGGCACCTGCCTTGCGGCCGTTCGTGCCCACCGCGAACCACATCGCAACAGCGGCGAGGCTGCCGGTGAGCCAATAGGGAACCGGGCTCAGCAGCGCGGCGACGGTTGCGCCGAGGACAATCAGCGCCGGCGTCGGTCGCGCAACCGCCGTCGGTGCATCGTTGGGAGCGGAGCTGGCGCCACGGTAAATAAGGCGGGCGCTGTATGCGGCCGCAACGGCAACCGCGATCGCCGCGGCGGCGGGCGCGGCGGCCGCACGGATGTAGTCGTGGTTGGAGCTGAATGCGCCGCCGCTGAGCGCCAGGAGGTTAGTCAGGTTCGACACAGGCAGCGGCATGGAGGCGAGGTTGGCAATCCAGACGACCGACAACGCCACCGCGGGCTGCGGAAGCCGGAAGCGGGACGCCAGCTGCACGGCGAGCGGGGTGAGCATTATGGCCGTGGTGTCGAGGGAGAAGAACACTGTCGACACTGTTGCCAATGCCAGAAATCCAGCGAACACCGCCTCGCGGCTGCTTGTGCCGCGTTCGAGTGCTGACACGAGCCACTCGAACATGCGGACGCGCGCGGCCAGGTTCACCACGGCAGACATCCCAGCGGCAAAGGTGAGTACAGGTATCAGGCGTGCAGCGAGTGCGACAGCGTCGGCTGAGCTGGCGGCAGTGAGGCCGGCAAACGCCGCAATCGCGGCGGCGGGTAAAAGGAATCGTTGGTGTGGCATGGGGAGGGGGACCGGAGGGGCGTCGATAGGCAAAGTGCGCAATTAGGTAAACGCGCACGTGAACTGTAAGATACTGCGGGTTATCCGGCGACCGTCGGATGAAAAGACCATTTCGCACCCAACTCGGGCACGATCCGCGGGACTTCGCGGAACCGACCCGTAGTTCAATCCTGAGGGAGACGAATCTAATGAAGAAGGATATTCACCCGGATTACCACCCGGTGATTTTCCAGGACGCAAACACGGGCCACAAGTTCCTGACGCGCTCCACCCTGACCTCCGCACGCACTGAGCAGTGGGAAGACGGCAACGAGTACCCGCTCGTGGTCGTGGACGTCACCGCCGAGTCCCACCCGTTCTGGACCGGCGCGCAGCGTCTCATGGACACCGCCGGCCGCGTGGAGAAGTTCAACCAGCGTTTCGGCGGCATGGCCCGCCGCAAGAAGAAGGCCAACTAGAGGGGATAAAGGAGACTCGTCATGGCAACACCGAAGTTCAAAAAGTCCCGCGCGAACACGCGCATGCGTCGTTCCCAGTGGAAGGCCGACAACGCCGACCTGCAGACCGTCAAGGTCGACGGCCAGGAGGTGCGCATCCCGCGCCGCCTGATCAAGGCCGCTCAGGCTGGTCTGATCGACGTCGAGCAGTTCTAAGCTTTTAAGGGTCGTATTAGACCCGTTGAACTAACCGGGATCCCCAGGTGGGACCCGGTTTTTTCAGCTCAATTCAACTCTGAGTAGAAAATAAGTCATAATAATCCTATGAAGATTCTCGTAGCCGACGACGAGCAGGCTGTCCGCGAGTCGCTCCGACGCTCGCTCCGCTTCAACGGATACGACGTGGTGCTCGCCGTAGACGGCGAAGACGCGCTCGATCAGATCCGCATTGAGCAGCCAGACCTGACCATCCTCGACCTTATGATGCCCAAGCTCGACGGCCTGGGCGTCTGCCGTACCCTGCGCTCCTCCGGGTACGACGGGCCGATCCTCATGCTCACGGCTCGCGACGGTGTGTCCGACCGCGTGGCCGGCCTGGATGCGGGCGCGGACGACTACCTGCCCAAGCCCTTCGCCCTGGAGGAGCTGCTGGCGCGCGTGGGGTCGCTGCTGCGCCGCACCCGCTCCGAAGCACGCAAGGCGGCGGAGAAGGACCAGACCCGCCTGCAGTTCGAGGACCTGGTCATGGACACCTCCACCCGCGACGTCACCCGTGCAGGCCGCGCCATCTCGCTGACCCGCACCGAGTTTGCGCTGCTGCACCTGCTGCTGCAGAACCCGCGCCATGTGCTTGCCCGCCAGACCATCCTGGAAGAAGTGTGGGGCTACGACTTCCCGACGTCTGGCAACGCGCTCGAGGTCTACATCGGCTACCTGCGTCGCAAGACTGAAGCAGGCGGCGAATCGCGCCTGATCCACACCGTCCGCGGCGTCGGCTACGTGCTGCGGGAGACCGCTCCGTGATCTTGCGGCGCTTCACAGGCGAAGCTGAGCCGCAGGGGCAGGCTGGCACAGGCCGGTCCCTGCGCAACAGCTTGGCCGTACTCGCCGGCGGCATCGTCGCCGTGGTCATTCTGCTGACCGCGCTGTTTACCTACCGGCTGTCAGAAACGACTCGTCTGACCGTCATGGACGACGACCTGCGCACCCGCAGCTACGGCGTGTCGCTGCAGCTGAAGGACCTGGATTCGGACGACCGGGAGGGCTTTGAAAAGGCCCTCGCCGAGTTTCGCCGCGCAACCCCGTGGGCGAAAGTCTCGGCCGCGCCCGCTGGTTCCAACGTGTTCTACGGCGACCCGGTGCCGGTGGCGGGGCCGTACGCGGCGACGTCGTCAGGCGACATGCTCTCCCAGCACACCGTGGCGGGGGAGCGCGTCGTGGTGCGCCGCAGCACCTCCGGTGTCACCGTGGCCATGTCGCAGCCGCTGGACGTGTTCAGCATTGTCTCCGGCAGCTGGGGTGCAGCCGCGCTGGTGATTGCGGGTACCGGGGGTTTGCTCGCCTGGATCGCGGGCGCGGCGATTTCCGCCGTCGGCCTCCGCCCCGTGCGCAGACTGCACAGGGCTATCGACGCCGCGAACGAGTCCGACCAGCTCACCGAGCTCCCCGTCGACGGCAACGACGAGTTCGCTGAAATCACCACCTCCGTGAACAAGATGATCTCCACGCTGGAAGACTCGAAGACGCGCCAGGCGCAGCTTGTGGCGGACGCGGGCCACGAGCTGAAAACCCCGCTGACCTCGATGCGCACCAACATCGAGCTGTTGATGATGCTGTACAACTCCGGCCGGCAGGACCAGATCTCCGAGCCGGACCGAAAGGACCTAGAGCGCGACGTGATGGCGCAGATGGAGGAAATGTCTATCCTGATCGGCGACCTGGTCAACCTGGCGCGCGACGAAGCGCAGCAAGGTGCCGAGCCTGAGGACTTCCGTCTGGACGAAGTGCTGGAGGAAGCGCTCGACCGTGTGCGCCGCCGCCGCCCGGACCTGGCGTTCCAATTCGAGGCGGACCCGTGGGTCATCACCGGCGACCGGTTCGCCATGGGGCGCGCACCGATCAACCTCATCGACAACGCCGCGAAGTGGTCGCCGCAGGGTGGCACCGTGCGTGTGTCGCTGAAGGCGGCGAAGCGCAACGCGGTGCTCATCGTGGACGATTCCGGCCCCGGCATTCCGGCGGACCAGCGCGAGAAGGTGTTCGAGCGCTTCTACCGCGCGCCCGAGTCCCGGTCGATGCCGGGCTCCGGCCTGGGCCTGGCCATTGTGAAGCAGGTCTTCGACCGCCACAACGCGACCATCGTGGCGGAAGAATCCGATGACGGCGGCGCGCGCTTCCGCGTGGTGTTTCCGGGACGCCCGCCGGAGGTGGACGGCGCGGATGTGCAGGAGGCTCCCGCGGAGACCACCGCACGCGTGATCCCGCGCAAGAGCTACAGCTAGACCCGCAGGCCAGCGCACACAGCAATCGTCCAGCAAACATTGCGAATTACGGTGCATGCCCTCAAGACCTGCCACAGGACGGCGGTGCATAATAACCCCTCATGAGTGAACTGAACTATCCGGGAGACACCGCAAGTTTCCCGGCAAACAACGGTGTCTACCAGGTGCAACCGCAGCCCCAGGGGCAGCAGGAGCGTCGCGGTAAAGGCATCGGCGCGGCGTTCGCCGTCGCGCTGACAACTGCGCTGGTCGCCGGCGGCGGCGCCGGGTACCTCGCCGGGTCATCCCAGTCTGACAACGCGGCGGAAACGGCGGCGTCGAATTCGCCGTCCAGCAGCGTGTCGTCTGCAAGCGATTCGCAGGGCGAGCTGCGCAACCCGACCGTCGCGGACCCGGCCGAGGCACCCGAGGGCTCCGTGGAGCAGGTGGCGGCCGCGGTGCTGCCTGCGGTGGTCTCCATTGAGGTGGACACGCCCCGCGGCAGTGCGGAAGGCTCCGGCTCCATCATCTCCGCGGACGGCTACGTGCTGACAAACCACCACGTCATTGCCGGAGCGGAAACGCCAGGTTCGGAGGTGCAGGTCACGCTTAACGACGGCTCACGCCACAGCGCACAGTTTGTCGCCTCCGACGTCAACACCGATGTCGGCGTGCTGAAGATCGACGACGTGCACGACCTGCCGGTGATGCAGTTCGGCAACTCCGACGAGCTGCGCGTGGGCCAGGAGGTCGTCGCGGTGGGCTCCCCGCTGGGGCTGTCCGCGACGGTGACCAGCGGCATCGTCTCCGCGCTGAACCGGCCGGTGCGCGCTTCCCAGGGCGGCGGCGAGAGCTCGCTCATGGACGGCATCCAGACCGACGCGGCGATCAACCCCGGCAACTCCGGCGGGCCCCTGGTGGACCGCAACGGCAAACTCATCGGCATGAACTCCGCTATCGCTTCGCTGTCCTCGGGCGGCATGAGCCAAGGTGGCCAGGGCGGCTCCATCGGCCTCGGCTTCGCCATCCCGTCGAACTTTGCCAAGCGCGTCGCTGACCAGCTCATTGAAAAGGGCGAGGCCACGCAGCCGATGCTTGGCGTGCGCGTGAGCGTCATGCAGAGCCTCAGCGGCGGCGCCGTGGTGGCGGGGGTGGAGCCGGACAGCCCCGGCGAGAAGGCCGGCCTGAAGCCGGGCGATGTGATCACCCGCCTCAACGACCGGCCCATCGACTCTGCTGACGCCCTCATCGCCGCGACGCGCTCCAAAGCGTTTGGAGAGACGGTGACGCTGCAGGTGCAGCGGGAGGGGGAGTCTGAGTCGGTTCCGGTAGAGGTGACCTTGAGTTCCGAGTAACTTCTTATCTGTCCAATTCGCCCCGTTTTGTGCCAAGGGAGTCTGACCACGATGCCGGAACTGTTTGACGCGCTCGACATCACCGAGCCGGACGATGCGACGCTGCGCGCCTCAGAGCTGGAGAGCGACTCCCCGACGTCGCCCTGCGCGATCGTCGTGCTGGTGGGCGACCGCCGCTACGACGCGCCGGGCGACAACACCGACGAGATGGTGGTGGAGCTGCTCCGCGAGGTCGGCTACCAGGTCGACGGCGTGGTGCGCGTGAAGTCGAAGAAGTCCGAGATCCGCAAGGCCATTGAGACCGGCGTTGTCGGCGGCGTGGACCTCGTGCTCACCCTCGGCGGCACCGGCGTGGGCCCGCGCGACAAGACCCCGGAGGCGACCCGCGCGGTCATCGACAAGGTGGTGCCGGGTGTCAGCCAGGCCCTCCGCGCGTCCGGCCAGGCGTGCGGTGCCGTGGACGCGTGCACCTCGCGCGGCATCTGCGGCGTGTCCGGCTCCACTGTCGTGGTGAACCTCGCGTCGTCGCGCCAGGCGATCCGCGACGGCGTATCGACGGCAGCTCCGCTCGTGCGCCACCTCATCGACGAGCTGAACCAGCACTCGGTCTAGGCCAGGGCAGAGGGTTTCATGGAGCGCAAGCGCAGGCGCGCTGTACGCAAGGCGGACGTGGACTACGACCGCTCCGCGGACGCCGCGCCGAATACGCAGGCAAACGAAAACCCGGCTCTGGACGCTGAGCGCGAGGTGCTGCTCGGCGACGAAGAGCCGGGTTTGACGGGCCGCGATTTTTATGAGGCGGAGCGGCCGCCGCACTACGGGGACTAGCTTTCAGCCAGCCCCGCTCAAGGACGAACTAGTTCAGCGGCTTCTGCACATTGTTCGGGTTCTGGCCTGCGAGCAGGTCGCGGATTTCCGCGAGCAGCTCGGTGTCGGTCGGCTCCGGCTCGTCCGGGTCGATGCCCTTGCGGCGCTTCTGCGCCTCGTCGAGCTTGTTCATCGGAGCAACGAGCAGGAAGTAGATCACTGCCGCGATGAGCAGGAAGTTGATGATGGCGGTCAGGACAGCGCCGAAGTCGACGAAGGTCGCCTCGTTGCCCTCGCGGACGAAGAAGCCCAGGCCGGAGTAGTCCACGCCACCCAGGGCAGCGAGGAGCGGGTTGATGATCGCGTCAGAGAACGCGGTGACAACTGCGGTGAATGCCGCACCAATGACAACGCCGACGGCAAGCTCGATGACGTTGCCGCGCATGATGAAATCTTTAAATCCTTGAAGCATGGTTGGGGATATTAAACTGACGTTGACGGTTGCTCAACACGAGAGTCAGCGGCTCAGACAGGGACGCAGCCGCAACGGCAGCTGCCTCACCCTGCCTGAGCAGCACCAACACTGCGTCGCCTTCCCCAGATGTGACGACAATCCCATTTTCAGCAACCACACGAGGCCCTTGGCCCACAACGTCAACAACAGTCCCGTGGTGGAGCATAGGCAAGATGTCCGGTTCCGCCAGGGGGACCGGCACCATGGAGAACTCCTCGCCGTCCGGCATGTCCTGGGTGAGCAGCCCCGCCAGGTCCGGACCGACCAGGCGCGTGGCCGTGACCACCTCGCCGCGGGAGGCGGCCGCCGCGAGCAGTTGCCCCTCGGCCAGCGCCGCATCATCCAGCGCGTTGTCGGGCACCGACTCCGCGGGCAGCCGACGCAGCTCCAGATCGTCCGAGGTAAGCACTGTGCCGGGGGCGACATCGCGGGCGAAGGTTAGGGCGGGCGGGTCGGACCGTGAGGCGTCGATAAGCACATGCAACACAGCAGCGACGACGAGGAACACGGCTACCGCCCTGCGGATGATCACGGAGCGGCGGTAGCCGGGGGAGCGGAGGGTGTTCAGGCGCGCGGAGAAGTCCATAGGAATAGGACGGTGAAAGCGGCGCACCGGTTCCCTAGATGCGGAAGAAACCTTTCGTGGTGATCACCGCGTCCACCGCCTGATCGTGCGCGTCGTGGGGCACCGCGTCCACGACCTCCCAGTCGTAGACCACCGCCGCGACGGGGACATCCAGGCCCGCAAGCGCGCGGTCGTAATAGCCGGCACCTTTGCCCAGACGCATGCCTTGCCTATCGACGGCTAACGCCGGCGCCACCACCAGCCCGCAGGAGCGCAGCACGTTTGAGGTGAAGCGCGGGCCGTCCGGCTCAGAGATCCCCAGCGCGCCAGCCGCATCCGCGCCCCCGAACTGCGCCCAAGCCAGCACCCCGGCCGGCAGGGAAATCGGCAGAAACAGTGTGCGTGCCGCGGCGGCGAGCCGTGCTGCGAAATCCGCCGGACCCGGCTCGGAGCCGAGCGGGTTGTAGGCGGCGATGTTCGTGCCCCGTGCGCCGAAGTCGTCGACACATGCCAGGGTCGCCGCAACGATTGCCTGGTCGAGCTCGTGCTTGCGCTCGGTGCCGCGCAGGTCGCGCCGGGTAGCCGAGTGCGCGGCGCGCATTGCAGCCTTCGGGGGAGGGGTGGTTGTGTTCGTGTGCATACTCCTCGCTTCTTACGGGTCGCAGCCCGGTTGTGAGGGTTGGGGGCTGTAGGCTTTGCGTTTATGCAGAATTCTACTGACCGACCCGTTGATGCTGCGCGCGCTTCGGTGAAGACTGTTGTGGTGCCGGCTGCGGGTATGGGGACGCGTTTTTTGCCGGCGACGAAGACGGTGCCGAAGGAGCTTCTGCCGGTGGTGGATACCCCGGGCATTGAGCTGATTGCGGAGGAGGCTGCAGCTTGCGGTGCGCAGCGCCTGGCTGTGGTGGTCGCGCCGAATAAGGAAGAGATCATGCGCCACTTCGGCGAGTTTTCGGACTTGCAGGAGCTGATGGTTTCTCGCGGCAAGCAGGCGCAGGCGGACAAGGTGGCGCGCGCGAACGGTCTGATTGAGGCTGTGGCGGTGACCCAGGACGAGCCGCTCGGGCTTGGCCATGCTGTCGGTTGCGCGGAAGAGGCGCTGGATGACGACGAGGACGCGGTTGCTGTGATGCTGCCGGATGATCTGGTGTTGCCGGCTGGTGTGATGGACAAGATGGTCGCGGTGCGCAACGAGTTGGGTGGCTCTGTGTTGTGCGCGTTTAACGTCTCGCGTGAGGAGGTGTTCAACTACGGCGTGTTCGACGTCGAGGACGCCCAGGCCGAGATTGATGGTGTTGAGGTGTTGAAGGTGCGCGGCATGGTGGAAAAGCCTGCTGTGGAGGATGCGCCGTCGACGCTTGTGGCCACCGGCCGCTACCTGCTTGACCGCGGCATCTTTGACGCGCTGCGCCGTATCAAGCCGGGTAAGGGTGGTGAGTTGCAGCTCACGGATGCGATTGAGTTGATGATCTCTGAGGGGCATCCGGTGCATGTGGTGGTGCATGAGGGCAAGCGGCACGACCTTGGTAACCCGGGCGGGTATATCCCGGCGAATGTGGATTTCGGTTTGCGGGATGAGAAGTACGGCCCGGCGTTGTACACCGCGGTGAAGAAGATCATCGCCGACTTCGAGGCAGAACACCCCGAGGTTGCAGCAAAGGCGCAGGACAACGCGTAAACGAAAGGGGCACGGGCTATGCGCAGCGTAGAGGACCAGCTTGCGGCTGTAGTGGACGCCGCAGCCGCCCCCGAGCCGATCCGGGTGGCGCTGACAGACGCGCTCGGCCTGATGTGCGCCGAAGAGGTCACCTCAACCAAGCAAGTCCCCGGCTTCCCCCAGGCCGCGGTGGACGGTTTCGCCGTGCGCGCTGTCGACGTGGGCGGCTCCGCCGGCCTGCGCAGGCCCGAGCGCCGCGAAGAACACGACGATAACGGCGAGGAAGCCCCCGCCGACCCGCCGCAGCCGAACCGCGAGCGCGCCCTTCCCGTGGTGGGGGAGGTGCCCGCTGGCTCGCAGAAGCCGCTGCGACTGCAGCCGCGCCAGGCGGTGCGCGTCGCCACCGGCGCCCCGCTGCCCACGCTCGCGGACGCGGTGCTGCCGCTGGAGTGGACGGACTGCGGGCGAAAACGCGTCACCCCGCAGCGCCCGGTGCGCACCGGTGACTTCGTGCGCAAGCCTGGCGACGACATCCAGCCCGGCGACATCGCCGTGCGCCAGGGTGCAGTGCTCGGCCCCGCCCAGATCGGCCTCGCCGCCGCGGCGGGCCGCGACAAGCTGCTGGTGTACCCGCGCCCACGCGTGACAGTGATGAGCTACGGCCTGGAACTGGTGGACCTGGACCGCAGCCCGGGTCTGGGCCAGGTCTTCGACATCGCCTCCTACGTCGTGTCCGCCGCCGCAAAGGAGGCGGGCGCGGACGTCCACCGCGCCGGCATCATCAACGCCGAGCCGCGGCGCATGCGCGAGATCATGGCCGGGCATATCGCCAAGAGCGAGTTCGTCGTCATCACCGGCGCCGTCGGCGGATCCGGTGCGGCGCCTATCCAGGAGATCCTGCGCGAGATCGGACAGGTCGACACCACGCGCGTGGCCATGCACCCCGGCTCCGTGCAGGGCTTCGGGCTGTTGGGGGAGGAGCGCGTCCCGGCGTTCCTCCTGCCGTCGAACCCGGTCAGCGCGCTCGTGATTGCGGAGACGTTTATCCGCCCAGCCATCCGCCGCTCCCTGGGTAAGACCGCGGTGACGCGCCGCACCGTCAAGGCCCGTTCCCTGCGCGAACTGAGCTCGATCCCGGGCCGCCGAGGCTACATCCGCGCCCGCCTGATGCGCGACGCGGACAGCGGCGACTACCTAGTCGAACCGCTTTCGGCCCTCGAGGCGGGGCCGGCCCACCTGCTGGCCGGTTTCGCGGAGGCCAACGCCATGATCCACCTGCCGGAAGACGCCGTGGACGTGCGCCCCGGCGACATCGTGGACGTCGAGTTCCTCCGCCAGCGCAGCTAGGCTCAGCCATGTTCGCGATGTTCCGCCAGCCCACCCCGGGCTGGCCAGAGTCCACGCCGACCGCGACGCTTCCCGACGGCACATCCGTCCGCCTCCGACCCCTCACTTCCCGCGATGGAAAGGACTGGTCGGGCACGAGAAACGTCGATAAGCAATGGCTCCAACCGGTCGAACCCACGGTGGAGGGCAGCTGGGAGGACGCGCACTCACACGCGGCGTGGCGCAACACCTGGCTGAACCTGAAGCGGCTGGCCAACCAGGGCACCGTGGTGCCGCTGGTCATCGAGGTCGACGGCGGCTTCGCAGGGCAGGTCACCCTGGGCAACATCCAGCACGGCATCGTCTCCGAATGCTGGGTGGGCTACTGGGTGCACTCGCCGTTCATGGGCCGCGGGGTGGCCACCGCCGCGTGCGCGTTGGGTGTGGACCACGCGTTTTCCCGCGTCGGACTGCACCGCGTGACCGCCACCTACCTGCCACACAACCCCGCCTCCGGGCAGGTGCTCAAGCTCAACGGCTTCCGCGAGGAGGGCTACCTGCGGCGCAACCTGCACATCGACGGGCAGTGGCGCGACCACCACTTCGTGGCCTTGAATGCCGATGATTTCCCCACCACAGCCGTGCAGCGCCTGCGCGAGACCGGCCGGGTGCGCTAGAGGGCGAAAAACAGCTGCGCCTCACCGGCGCGCCGACCCGTCCGCCTGCGCAAGTGCCGATACCGTGGACTTCTGACTTTAAGGGTGCAACTGACGCGGAAAGGTGGCATCGCCCATGGGCAGCCCGAGCTTAATGATCATCTTGATCCTGGTGGTGTGGATCATCGTCCTCGCACCGTTGATGATCGGCAACAACAAGCCGATCCGCCGCTCCGGCGACGGCTACGACGAAACGCGCGTGCTGCACGAGGGCGGCACCGCGCCGATGGCTGAGCGCCGCCGCCCGAAGCTCACCGCCGCCGACATCCACCGCCACAGCGAGGACACCGACTACGAGGTTGTCGAGGCAACGGATGCCGAGGAGCAGGTGCTTATCGACGACGCTCCCGCCCTGCGCACCCTCTTCCGTCGCCCCGGCGCCGAGGAGGCCGGCGCCGAGGGGGATGCCGCCGCGGCCGACCACATCGATGGCGAAGTGATCGAGCACGTCGACGACGAGGCCGAGCCGGCTGAATCCGAGGACGCTGCTGCGACTGAGCAGGCCGACGACGCACCCGCCGCCGGCGGCTCCACCAAGGTCGTCGCCAGCGGGGCCGCCGGCTCCACCAAGGTCCTCGCCGCGGAGGATGCTGCAGAAGACGCCGAGGCAGAGGCCGAACCGGTCGACGAGGCTGAAGCCGAGGCAGACCGCTACGAACTGGACGAGTCCTACACTGCACCCGAGGACTTTGGCTACGCGGGGGAGACCGGAGGCGTCGAGAAGCAAAGCGCCCCGGAAGCGGAAGACGAGGAAGCACCGGAAGAGCCGGAGGCGACCGCAGAAGCGGCAGAAGCGGGCGACGAGGACCTCGCCTTCGCCGCTGCGCGCCGCGGCCGCGGCGGTTTCGACCCGGAGCGCGAGAAGAAAAACACCGCCACCCGCTTCCAGCGCCGCCAGCGCACCCTGCTGGCTTTGATCGTGGCCTGCGTGGTCACGTTCGTTATCGCGTTTGTCGCAGGCGGCTGGACTTGGGTGCTGCCCGCTGTGGCAGCCGGGCTGACCGCGTGGTTCATGATCGCGCTGCGCCGCGTCGTGCTGAAGGAGCGCGCGCTGCACGCCCGCCGCCTGCGCCAGCTGCGCCGCGCCCGCATGGGTGTGGCGATGAGCAACCACGACGAGCACCCGCGTGACGCACGCCTGCGCGCCGGCTCCGTGGTGCTGGACCTGGACGACGAAAGCCCCGACTTCGACACCCTGCCGTCCACCCGCTACGTGCCGGAAAACGACCCCGGCTACGACGACTACGACGACTACAGCACCCTCGGCGACTACGGCACCCGCGCCTCCTAGATCAACGGCGGAAACCGCGCGTGCGCAGCCGATTTAACCGGCGCGCGGGGGAGGAGTAACGTAACACCACAAGCCGAGGGGCTATAGCTCAGTTGGTAGAGCGTCGCGTTCGCAATGCGAAGGTCAGGGGTTCGATTCCCCTTAGCTCCACTGGAAGACGGGACCCGGTCGAAAGCGACCGGGTCCCGTTACGTTTTGCGCATCGGCTAAGCTGCCTTCCCGTTGTGTAAAACGCAAAAAGGAGCAGCTGAAGTGGCAGATTCGATGAATGCGCAGAAGATCCGTCGCGCCGTGCTGATCGTGGCGCTGCTGAACCTCGCCTACTTCTTCGTGGAGTTCGCCGGTGCCGTGGCCATCGGCTCGGCATCGCTGTTCGCGGACTCCGCCGACTTCCTCGAGGACACCGCGATTAACCTGCTGGTGTTCTTCGCCGTGGCGTGGCCGGCCGCCCGCCGCCGCACCGCGGGCAGCGTGCTCGCCGCGCTGATCCTCATCCCGGCGGTGGCGGCGGTGGTCACCGTGGTCACCAAGATCATGAACCCGGTCGCGCCGTCGCCGGAGGGCTTAACCGGCATCGCGTTCGGTGCGTTGGTGGTCAACGTGGTCTGCGCGATCCTGCTGATGCAGCTGCGCGGCGAAGACTCGTCGCTCGCCACCGGCGCCTGGCTGGCCGCGCGCAACGACGCGCTGGCCAACCTGCTCATCATCGCCGCCGGCTTGCTCACGTTCGTGTGGGAGACCGCCTGGTTCGACATCGTCGTCGGCGCGATCATCGCCGCGATCAACCTCTCCGCCGCCAAGGAGGTCTGGGAGGCCTCCCGCGAGGAGCACGACTCCGTGGAGGACGCCTTCGCGGACATGGACGACGACTAGACGCCGCTTACGCCCACACCCCGGACGCCCCGCGGCGCCACGTGCCCACCAGGTTGGTGTCGATGATGCCGGTGGATTCCATCAGCGCGTACATGGTCACCGGCCCCACAAAGGTGAAGCCGCGCTTCTTCAAGTCCTTGGCCAGCTGCTCGGATTCAGGCGAGCGCGTCGGCACCTCCGCCATCGTGCGCGGCACCGGCGTATTCGCCGGCTGGTAGGACCACACGAACTCGCCCAGGTGCGTGCCCTCCTCCCGCAGCGCCAGCGTTGCCTCGGCGTTTTTCACTGCTGCTTCGAGTTTGCGCCGGTTGCGGATCAAGGAAGCGTCGCCAAGCAAATGCTCGATGCTCATGCCCGCGACGGCCTCAGGATCGAAGCCGTGGAAGGCAGCGCGAAGGGCCTCGCGCTTCTGCAGGATCAGCCGCCACGACAGCCCCACCTGGAAGCCCTCGAGGCAGACGCGTTCAAACATGCCCTGCTCGTCGGTGACGGGCATGCCCCATTCGGTGTCGTAGTACTCGCGCAAAAGTGGGTCGGTGGCGGCCCACGGCGGGCGCGCCAGCCCGTCGTCGCCGATGACGGGCCAGCCGGACTCGGGATCGGTTTCTGGTGTGGTGTGAAGATCAGTCATAGGTATTGGACTCAGTTCTACCCGGTTCGGTTCCACGGGTACGCTAATCGGCATGAATAGGCCCGCCGTCCGCGACTTCGCGCTGCTTGTGCTCCGGCTTGTGCTGGGCGCGGTGTTTGTGGCGCACGGCTACAACCACTGGTTCGAGATGGGCATGGCCGAAACCGGCAGCCAGTTCGCCGCACTCGGGGTGCCGCAGCCGCAGCTGTCCGCCTACCTCACCGGCACCGTCGAGCTCATCGGCGGCGCGTTTTTGGCTGTGGGGCTCTTGACGACGATCACCGCGTCGCTCCTTGCCCTCCTCGTTTTAGCCGCCGGGTACTTCGTGCACCTGGACAACGGCTTTTTCATCGAGGCTGGGGGAGTGGAGTACACGCTCGTGCTCGCCGCCGCGCTGTTCATCATCACAGTCTTCGGCACCGGCCGCGTAAGCCTGGACGGGGTGCTCACGCGTGGTTAGCCACGAGGAGGTCCAGGCGGCGCTGTCCGCGCGCATCGACGGCGAGAAGGCCGAACTCGACGACGCCATCGTCGACGCCCACGTGTCCGGATGCCCGGAGTGCCGCGCGTTTTTGGACCGCTCCTTGGCACTGTCGGAGTCGTTGTCCCAGTCACTCGGCGGCGACACCGACGACGCGATGGCGCCGCCGCAGGACCTGTCTTCCGCGATCCTCGCCGGCGTGGACAACGAGTGGCGCCGCTTCGCGCGCCGCCGGGAGATCGGCATGGCCGTGGGGCGCCTGATGCTCGGCGCGATGGCCGTGGTGTGGGTGCTGTGGGCCGTGCGCCTGATCCTGTCCGGCGGGGAGGAGCCGGTGGTGGCGTCTTCGGCGTCCGTGCGTTTCGGCGTGGCGCTCGCGTTGGGCTTTACCGCCTGGCGTCCGCAGCAGATCCCGGGGGTGGTGCTGATTGTAGGCACGATGTTTACCTTCACCGTCGGCTTCGCCGTGCGCGATTTTGTGCTGGGCACAGGCGCGTTCGAGCTCGCCGGGGTGCTCGTCCCGTTTATGAGCCTGGTGGCCCTGGTGTGGACCTGGGTCGCGGACCGGGGCGGGGCGCTGCGCCGGGCGTGGCAGCTGCTCGACGCCCGGCCGTACTAGCTACTTCCGGCTGGCTACTTCCAGCTGGGCAGCCACATGATGGACTCGTACCAGGCGTCCGGGATTTCGAACCCGTAGAAGATGGGCGACCAGTAGATGAAGCTGGCCACCACCAGCGCGATGTAGACCACGGCGGCAAGTTGGCCCCAGCGCATCTCAAAGCCCGCGACCTTGTTCACCCAGGACCACGTCACGGGCCCGCCCTTCTTGGCCAGGTTGCCCAACGCGAGCGCGAGCAGCACCGCGGTGAACGGCACCAGGGCGGTGGCGTAGAAGAAGTACATCTGGCGGTCGAAGGCGGCCAGCCACGGCAGGAACCCGGCGGCGAACGCGATCACCGGCACGATGACGCGGAAGTCCTTGCGGGTCAGCCACACCCAGCAGGCCCACAGCAGCACCGGCACGGTCAGCCACCAGATGGCGGGGGTGCCGAACATGTAGATCATCTCGCGGCACTTGCCGTCACCGGGCGCGATGGAGCACTCCAGGTCGGTGGCGGAGTAGTAGAGGATCGGGCGTGCCGAGACCAGCCAGGCCCACGGCTTTGAGTCCCACGGGTGGGAGTGGCCGGACGACGACGTCAGCGAGGCGTGGAAGTTCAGCACCGAGAAGTGGTAGTAGAACCAGCCAGCGATCGGCTCGGGCAGGTTGGCCAGCCAGGGCCAGTCGGAGCCGGCGATCGTGCCGTCGGTAAGCGAGTGGCGGTACACGGAGGTCTCGGACGCGAACCAGGCGCGCCAGGACCACAGGTACAGCACGGCGGGGATGAGCACGATGGAGGCGAGCGCCGACGGGACGTCGCGAAGCAGGGTGCCCGAAATCGGCTTCTCCACGCCGTAGCGGCGGCGCAGGAACAGGTCCCAGAACGACGACAGCAGGCCGAAGAACATGATGTAGTACAGGCCGGACCACTTCACAGACAGCGTCAGGCCGAGCAGCACACCGGTGGCGAAGCGCCACCAGCGAAAGCCCATGCGCGGGCCGAAGGGGCCCGCTTCCTCGAGCTTGCCGGCCAGCCACGCGTCGTGCCAGCGGTGGTGCACCTCGCGCATGTCGCCGGCCAGGGTCCACGCCGCCATCACCACGAACAGCACCTGGAAGACGTCGAGCATGCCGAATTTTGCGGAGACCAACAGGACGCCGTCGAACAGCGCGATGATGCCCGCGAGGATCGCGATGTTGGTGGACTGGCTCACCCGCCGCGCGAGCAGGAACACGAACACGATCACGGCGGTGCCGAACAAACCGGTCATCAGGCGCCAGCCGAGCGGGGAGTAGCCGAAGATGATCTCGCCGAGCGCGAGCAGTTGCTTGCCCAGCGGCGGGTGCACGACCAGGCCGTAGCCGGGGTTGGACTCGATGCCGCCCAGGACCGGGTTGAACCAGCTTTCCACCATGTCCCAGGCTTGCGGGACGTAGTGCTTCTCGTCGAAGACGGGGGTGCCGGAGCTGGTCGGCTGCACCAGGCCGATGAACCTGGTGAGCAGCGCCAGCACACCGATGACGGAGGCGGCGATGGTGTCGCGGCGCGTCCACGGCACCGTCACGGGTGCCTCGGGCGCAGGCTGGGCGGGCCGCAGGGAACGCGTCGTCTCTGGCGCCGTTGCGTCGGCGCTAGGTGGCGGTCCGGCGGGGTTCGGGGTGCTCGCGATAGTGGTCACGACGGAAGATATTAGCGCCTTACGCGTATGCTCCCGAGGTATGTCCGCCGAGCAAGACAACCTGACTCAGAACCTCCCGGCCGGAGTTGTACTCGCGGCCACCCCGCTCGGCAACGTCGCGGACGCCTCGCCCCGGCTTGCGCAGGCGCTCGCCACGGCGGATGTGATCGCAGCGGAGGACACCCGGCGCACGCGCGCCCTTGCCGCAGCGCTCGGCGTGGAAATCACCGGCCGCGTGGTGTCCAACTTCGACCACAACGAGGAATCCCGGGCGCGGGAGCTTCTCGACGCCGCACGCGCCGGCACCGTACTCGTCGTCACCGACGCCGGCATGCCGCTGGTGTCCGACCCCGGCCACTCCATCGTCGCCGCCGCCCACGACGCCGGCATCCCGGTCACCTGCATCCCGGGCCCGTCCGCGGTGACCACGGCGCTGGCGCTGTCTGGGCTCAACGTGGGCCACTTCATCTTTGACGGTTTCGCGCCCCGCAAGGCCGGCGCGCGCCGGGCGTGGCTGGAAACGCTCGTGCACGAGCGCCGCGCCGTGTGCTGCTTCGAGTCGCCGCACCGCATCGAGCAGTTGCTTGCCGACGCCGCGGACGTCCTCGGTGCCGAACGCCGCGCCGCGGTGTGCCGCGAGCTGACCAAAACCTACGAGGAGGTCAAGCGCGGCACGCTGGGGGAGCTGTCCGAGTGGGCGGCCGGTGGCGTGCGCGGAGAGATCACGCTGGTGATCGAAGGCGGCACCGGGCAGCAGGCCGAACCGGAGGACCTGGTCGGGATGGTCCTGGAGCTCGTCGACGGTGGCCAGCGCATGAAAGACGCCGCGAAACAGGTGGCCAAGCAGCACGGCGTGAAGGTCGGAGACCTTTACGATGCCGCGTTGGATGCGCGGAGCTGACGTCGATAAGCACATGTTTTCCTCGCGCGCGGGTTAGCGCAATGGTGTGATCTGGGCTAGCCTGCTTGGGTTCTAGAAAAACCCTGAAAATTTGCGAGGAGAACTATATGTCTCAGCGTGATCTCCAAAGGGATCCACACGATCCCGACGTGGAGCCGCGGAGTACGGATCCCATTAAGACTGAAAAGACTTCCGCAGTCGGCGAGATCGCCGCGCTGCTGCGCGCCGACCGCGACGGCGTGCAACCCAACTACACCGACCCTGAGGAACGCGTCGAGAGCCAAGCCGACGCAGAAGACGCCCCGATCAACTGGGGCATCGTTATTCCTCTCGCGGTGATTGTCGCGGCGGTTGTCGGCTGGGGCCTGGCTGCCCCCGACAGCTTCTCCAACTTTGCGGACACCGCGTTCGGCTGGGTCATTGACAACCTCGGCTGGGCCTTCGTCCTCGGCGGCACCATCTTCGTCGCCTTCGTCATCGTGATCGCCTTGTCGAACTTCGGCACCATCCGCCTCGGCACCGCCGACGAGCGCCCCGAGTTCAAAACAACCTCGTGGATCGCCATGATGTTCGCCGCCGGCATGGGCATCGGCCTGATGTTCTACGGCGCTGCTGAGCCGCTCGCGATGTACCTCGACGGCGTGCCGGGCCACGAGCCGCACGAGGTCGGCACCGCGATGGCGCAGACCATGTTCCACTGGACGCTGCACCCGTGGGCCGTCTACGCCATCATCGGCCTGGCTATCGCGTACTCGACGTTCCGCCTTGGCCGCAAGCAGCTGCTGTCCAGCGCGTTCATCCCGCTAATTGGTGAGAAAGCGGCCGACGGCTGGCCGGGCAAGCTCATCGACGCCTTCGCCGTGTTCGCCACCATCTTCGGCACCGCCTGCTCCCTGGGCCTGGGCGCGCTGCAGATCAGCTCCGGCCTGGAGGCCTCCGGCTTCGTGGACAACCCGTCCACCAAGCTGACCATCGGCATCGTCTCCGTGCTTACCCTGGCATTCCTGTTGTCCGCGATGTCGGGCGTGTCCAAGGGCATCCAGTGGCTGTCCAACGCGAACATGGTCGTCGCCGCGATCCTGGCGATCTTCGTGTTCGTCTTCGGCCCGACCGTCGCGCAGCTGAACATGCTGCCGACCGCCGTGGGCAGCTACCTGCAGAACTTCTTCGAAATGGCCGCCCGCACCGCTGAGAGCTCCGACGGCCAGGCCGGCGAGTTCCTCTCCAGCTGGACCATCTTCTACTGGGCATGGTGGATCTCCTGGTCCCCGTTCGTGGGCACCTTCCTGGCGCGCATCTCCCGCGGCCGCACCGTCCGCGAGTTCTGCCTCGGCGTCATGCTGGTTCCGGCCGGCCTGTCCACCGCGTGGTTCGCTATCTTCGGCGCCACGGCCATCAAGATGGAGCAGGCTGGCGAGTCCATCGTCGGCGACGGCTCCAACGAGGAGCAGCTGTTCAACCTGCTGCACTCCCTGCCGGGCGGCTACGTCATGGGTGTGTTCGCCCTGATCCTGCTGGGCACCTTCTTCATCACCTCCGCGGACTCCGCGTCGACCGTGATGGCGTCCATGACCCAGTCCGGCAAGACCGAGGCGAAGCCGTGGCTCGCCGCAATGTGGGGCCTGGCCACAGCATTCGTTGGCCTGACGCTGCTGATCTCCGGCGGCTCGGACGCGCTGAACTCGCTGCAGTCGGTGACCATCGTGGCCGCCACGCCGTTCCTGTTCATCCTGATCGCGCTGATGTTCGCGATTGTCAAGGACATGTCCAACGACACGATCTACCTGGACAAGAAGGAGCAGGAGCGTTTCGCCCGCCAGCTGGCCATCGAGCGTCGCATGCACCGCGACCAGCAGGAGCTGGAAGCTCGCAAGGCGCAGGTGAAGGAGATGCTCAAACCGCGTTCCCGCTAGGGGCGTTTGCTTAACGACGCACCTTCGGTTGTGCCCCGCTCGAGCAGTGCAGTGCTTAAGCGGGGCATAACTTATGCTGAGAGCCATGACTTCTTCCGAGACCAACAACAACGTTCTTGTGTGCGTTGCGTGGCCGTACGCCAACGGCCCGCGCCATATCGGTCACGTCGCAGGCTTCGGCGTGCCCTCCGACGTCTTCGCCCGTTACCAGCGAATGTCCGGCAAGAACGTCCTCATGGTCTCCGGCACCGACGAGCACGGCACCCCGCTGCTCGTGCAGGCCGACAAGGAAGGCGTGACCGTCAAGGAGCTGGCGGACCGCTACAACAAGCAGATCGTCGAGGACCTGGCGGGCCTGGGCCTGTCCTACGACCTGTTCACCCGCACCACCACCCGCAATCACTACGCAGTGGTGCAGGAGCTGTTCCGCGGGCTGAACGAGAACGGGTACATGATCCGCGAGACCACCCAGGGCGCGATCTCCCCGTCGACGGGCCGCACGCTGCCGGACCGCTACATCGAGGGCACCTGCCCGATTTGCGGCGCCACCGACGCCCGCGGCGACCAGTGCGACACCTGCGGCAACCAGCTCGACCCGGCGGACCTGATCAACCCGGTATCCAAGATCAACGGCGAGACGCCGAAGTTCATCGAGACCGAGCACTTCATGCTCGACCTGCCCGCGCTGCACGACGCGCTGGAGCAGTGGCTGTCCACCCGCCAGGAGTGGCGCCCGAACGTGCTGAAGTTCTCCCTGAACCTGCTGGAAGACATGCGCCCGCGCGCGATGACCCGCGACATCGACTGGGGCATCCCGATCCCGGTGGAGGACTGGCAGGACAACCCGTCGAAGAAGCTCTACGTCTGGTTCGACGCGGTGGTGGGCTACCTGTCCGCGTCGATTGAGTGGGCGCACCGCTCCGGCAACCCGGAGGCCTGGAAGGACTTCTGGCAGGACCCCGCCACCGAGGGCTACTACTTCATGGGCAAGGACAACATCACCTTCCACTCCCAGATCTGGCCGGCGGAGCTCCTCGGCTACGCGGGCAAGGGCGCGAAGGGCGGCACCGCCGGCGAGCTCGGCGAGCTGAACCTGCCCACCGAGGTCGTCTCGTCCGAGTTCCTCACCATGTCCGGCTCCAAGTTCTCCTCGTCCAAGGGCGTGGTCATCTACGTCAAGGACTTCCTTTCGGAATTCGGCCCGGACCCGCTGCGCTACTTCATCGCCGTCGCCGGCCCGGAGAATAACGACACGGACTTCACCTGGGACGAGTTTGTCCGCCGCGTGAACAACGAGCTGGCCAACGGCTGGGGCAACCTGGTCAACCGCACCGTGTCCATGGCGCACAAGAACTTCGGCCAGGTCCCGGCACCCGGCCCGCTCGAAGCGTCCGACGAGCGCATCCTGAACCTCGCGGCCGAAACCTTCACCACCGCCGGCGAGGAGCTGGGCAAGGCCCACTTCAAGTCCGCGATCACGAAGATCATGCACGTCGTCGGCGAGGCCAACGCCTACATCGCGGAGCAGGAGCCGTGGAAGCTGGCCAAGGACGACACCCAGCGTGAGCGCCTGGCCACCGTGCTGTGGACCGCGCTGCAGGTCGTCTCCGACTGCAACGCCATGCTCACCCCGTTTTTGCCGCACACCGCGCAGAAGGTCCACGAGACGCTGGGCCGCACCGGCATCTGGGCCGCGGAGCCGCGCGTCGAGGAGGTCGTGGACGACGAGGAGTTCAACCTCGTCGGCGTCGGCCTGCCGGAAAAGGGCCAGACCTACCTGACCATCACCGGCGACTACTCGCAGCAGCAGGCCGTGTGGCAGCGCGTGGACGTTACCCCGGGCACGGAGCTGTCCAAGCCGCAGCCGCTGATTGCCAAGCTGGACCCGGAGCTCGGCGAGACCGGCCCGGAGTGGGCGCCGGTGCAGTAGACCGCGGCTACAGCTGCTCGCCGAGCCACGCCCTGGCCGAGGCGAGCATGGCCTTGACCACCGGCACGTCGAACGCCCACAGCTCGATCGCGTGCGGCGCGCCCTCGACGATCTCGAGCTGGGCGGGCACGCCGGCGTCGCGAAGCCTCCGGGTGTAGGCGCAGATCTCCTCGTAGAACAGCTCGATGTCGCCGGTGGACAGCCACGCAGGGGGAAGGCCCGACAGGTCGGCGCGCCGGGCGGGGACGGCGTACTCCGGCACCGTTGCCAGCCCGGGTGCCTGCCCCAGGTAGGACGTCCAGGCGTAGCGGGTCTGCGAGTTGTTGGCCACGGGTCGGTCGCGGGGGAGGTCGCGTCGACGGTCGGCGGTGGGGCGGTCGTCCAGCATCGGGCAGAACAGCCACTGGGCGCGCGGAAGCGGGCCGTGCTCGTCGTAAAGCCGCTGGCACGCCGCGGCGGCCAACCCGCCGCCGGCGCTTTCGCCGCCGATGGCGAACGGTTCGCCGAACTCGTCCGCGCGGGTGTGCATCCACGCCCACGTCTCAAGCGCGGCGTCCAGGCCGGCGGGGAAGGGGTGCGCAGGCGAGAGCGGGTAGCGCGGTGCCACCACGGTGACGCCCACCTCGGCGGCGGTGTTCGCGCACAGCGGCCCGTCCTGGGCGGGGTGGCCGATGATGTGGCCGCCGCCGTGCAGCCACAGCAGGGCGCCCTTCGGATTGCGCGGCCGGAAGATGAGGGTGCGCCCGTGCCGGATCAGCTCCACGCCCTCGCGCCGGGGGATGGGAAAGAGCGTCTGGCCGTGGGTGGTGAGCCAGCGGGTCGCTCGCAGCTCCACCGGCGGGTGGGGGATCAGCCGCGCCCGCCTGCGCAGTTCCGGCCGCACGAGCGGCATGATCGATTCCGGCATTGGAGCAGTCATAGGAACTGCCCGAGAAACTTGGTCAGCGTGCCCGGCTCTTCGTCCTCGAAACGCTGGTCCACCACCACTAGCGGCGCGGTGTATTTCTCGCCCGCGCTGCCGACGTTTTTGGCGACGACGAGGTCGGTGCCGTAGTCGTCGATAAGCAATTGCCACTTGTACCCCTCGCGCACGAGCGCCTGGCCGAGCGCGGTGCCGAAAAGGCGCGCGGTGTCGCCGCGGGGGAAGCTGCGGCGCACGTCCGCGGGAAGGGCGAGGTAGTCGGCGAGTTCGGCCTCGAAAGACTCCGCGATGTCGGCGGGCGAGCCGTTGATGCCGCGGCCGGCGGCTTCGGCCAGGTCGGCCTCGATTTGGGTCTGGGTGGCTGAGTCGATGTCTTCAAATGCCATAGGGTGCATCGTATGAGCAAAAAGAAGCCACGTCCCACGCCCGTGCCCGCCGAGCCGATTGCCGGGCTGATTGACGCGCACACGCACCTCGCGTCGTGCGGCGCGCGCAGTGCCGAGGAGGTCGACGCGTTCGTCGAGCGCGCCCTGGCCGCCGGGGTGGAGCGCATCTGCACCGTCGGCGACGGGCTCGAGGAGGCTGAGCTCGCGCTTCAGGCCGCCCACTTCAACAAGCGCGTGTTCGCTGCGTGCGCCATCCACCCGACGAGGGCACACGAGCTTGACGACGTTGCTCGCGCCCGCCTGACGGAGATGGCCGCCGACGAGCGTTGCGTGGCGGTGGGCGAGACCGGCATCGACACGTACTGGCTCAAACACGACGCGGAGGGCACCGCGCCGCTTGAGGTGCAGGAAGAGGCGTTTCGCTGGCACATCGATTTGGCGTGCGAGTCGGGCAAGGCGTTGATGATCCACAACCGCGAAGGCGACGCGGAGATGCTGCGCATTCTTGATAGTGCCCCACGGCCCGAGCACGTGATCCTGCACTGCTTCTCCTCGCCGCTGGACGTGGCGCGCGAGGCGATCGAGCGCGGCTACGTGCTCAGTTTCGCCGGCAACGTCACGTTCAAGCGCAATGAGGAGCTGCGCGAGGCGGCGGCGCTGGCGCCGGCGGGACAGCTGCTGGTGGAAACGGACGCTCCGTACATGACGCCGGAGCCGTTCCGCGGGGCGAAAAACGAGCCGTCGCTGATCGGGCACACGGCGAAGGTCGTGGCCGAAGCGCGCGGCATGGAAGTGGCCGATGTGGCGCGTGAGATTGCAGAGACATTCTCGCGGGTCTACGGGGTGTGAGCTGGCACGTCGGGCCTTGAAACCCCGCGGGCGTTACCGTATCGTTACCCGGGTTGTTAGCTGAACACCTTCAGCTGAGCCGACCCGTGAGGAAACACATGTCCCGTCAGATCAAGCGGATCAACCCAAAGAGCACCGCCACCAAGCGCGCCGTCGCCGGCACCGTCGCCGGCGCCGTCCTGGTCGGCGGCGCGGGCACGGCACTTGCCACCCAAAAGCAGGTCACCGTCGACGTCAACGGCGAGGAAACCAACGTGCGCACCTACGCCGCGGATGTCGCGGGCGCGCTTTCTTCTGCCGGCGTCGAGGTCGCGCCGGAGGACCTGGTCTACCCGGCGCCGGGGGAGAAGCTTTCCAGCGGCGACACCGTCACCGTGCGCACCGCGAAGCCGGTCGCCGTGGTCATCGACGGCGTTGCGCAGGAGATCACGTCGACTGCCGGCACCGTCGGCGAGCTGATCGACCAGGCCGGCGTTGACGGCTACTCCGCCGTGGACGTGGACCGCGACCAGCCGGTCACCGACGGCATGAACCTGAACGTGACCACCCCGAAGATCGTCGCGTTGCGCGACGGCGGGGATCTGACTTACGTCGCGGCCGCCGCGAAGACTGTTGGCGACCTGCTCGCCGCCCGCGGCGTCACCTTCGACACCGACGACCGCCTCAACGTCGCGCTCACCGATGCCATCGAGCCCGGCATGGAGATCGTGCTCGACCGCGTGAGCACCGTGGACCGCCCGGAGACCGTCGTGGTGGAGGTTCCGGCGGAGTACGTCGACGACGACTCGCTCGACGAGGGCGAAGAAGAGGTTCGCGAGAAGGGCGAGCAGGGCGAAACCAAGGTCATCCACCGCACCGTCACCGTCAACGGCAAGGTCGAGTCCGAAGGTGTGGCCGAAGAAAAGGAAGTGAAAAAGGCCAAGCCGGCGCTTATCGCCCGCGGCACGAAGCAGGCCGACAACGCCGGCAACACTGGCGCGGCCGCGCCCGCGGTGGCCTCCGGCAGCGTGTGGGATTCGCTGGCGCAGTGCGAATCCGGCGGCAACTGGGCAATCAACACCGGCAACGGCTTCTCCGGCGGCCTGCAGTTCACCCCGTCCACCTGGGCGGGCCACGGCGGCACCGCGTACGCGCCGAGCGCGCACCTGGCCACCCGCGAGCAGCAGATCGCCATCGCCGAGCGCGTCCAGGCCTCCCAGGGCTGGGGCGCCTGGCCTGCCTGCACCGCCAGCCTGGGTATCCGCTAGATGGCAGAAGCGCAACTCTTAGGGCCCGCCGAGATCCGCGAGCTCGCCGCCGAGCTGGACGTCACCCCGACGAAGAAGCTGGGGCAGAACTTCCTGCACGACCCCAACACCGTGCGCCGCATCGTCGCGGCCGCGGAGCTTTCCCCCGACGACCACGTCGTCGAGGTCGGGCCCGGCCTTGGCTCGCTCACCCTGGGGCTCATCGACACCGCCCAGACCGTCACCGCGCTCGAGATCGACCCGCGCCTGGCCGGGCGCCTGCCCACAACCGTCGGGGAGTTCGCCCCGGACCACGCCGATCGCCTCACTGTCATCAACACCGACGCGCTGAAGGTCGCCCGCGCCGACTTCGATGTCGCGCCGACCGCGTTGGTGGCGAACCTGCCCTACAACGTCTCGGTGCCGGTGCTGCTGCATTTGCTGGCGGAGCTGCCGTCGATACGCAGGGTGCTCGTGATGGTGCAAAAGGAAGTCGCCGACAGGCTTGCCGCCCAGCCCGGCTCGAAGATCTACGGCGTGCCCAGCGTCAAGGCCGCCTTCTACGGCGACGTCTCGCGCGCCGGCACGATCGGCAAGCACGTGTTCTGGCCGGCGCCAAACATCGAGTCGGGGCTCGTGCGCATCGACGTCGCAGCCGACGCCCCGCGCGAGCTTCGCGACACCATCTTCCCGCTCGTGGACGCCGCCTTCGCCCAGCGCCGCAAGACGCTGCGCTCCACGCTGTCGGGCATCTACGGTTCGGCCGCGGCCGCCGAGGACGCGCTGCGCGCCGTCGGCATCGACCCGGGCCTGCGCGGCGAGAAGCTCACCGTCGCAGACTTCATCCGGCTGGGGGAGGCCCGGCATGGCGCGTGAGATCGTCGCCTCCGCGCCGGGCAAGGTGAACCTGCACCTCGGCGTTGGCGAGGCGCGCACGGACGGCTACCACGACCTGGTCAGCGTCTTCCACGCGGTGGACAGGCGCGAGGTGGTGCGCTTGCTTCTCGACGGCGCCCCCGTGGCCGGCCCGCCCGTCGCATCCATGCGCACCACGTTCTTCGTGGACGAGCCCGACGAGGACATCGACGGGCCAAACAACCTGGCCTGGCGCGCCGTCGAGGCCGTGGTGGCGCGCGCGGGCGTGGCGGTGCCGCGCGTGCGCATCGAGGTGGACAAGCACGTCTTCGTCGCCGGCGGCATGGCGGGCGGCTCTGCCGACGCGGCCGCCGCGCTGGTGGCGGCCAATGCGCTGGTGGCGCAGTTCGGCGAGCCGCTGCCGGATGAGAAATTGCGCGAGATCGCGGCGTCGCTCGGCGCGGACGTGCCCTTTTCGCTCATGGGCGGCACCGCGCTCGGCACCGGCCGCGGCGACAAGCTGGTGGAGATGCTCTCGCGCGGCCGGCTGCACTGGGTGTTCATCAACCCCAAAATCGGCATCAACACCGGGGGAGCGTTTGCGCTTCTCGACGATCTGCGCCACGGCAACCCCGCCCTTCTGCCTCACCTGGACGCCACCGAGCTGTCCCAGGCGCTGACCTCCGGCGACGTGGCGCGCGTGGCGGCGGCGTTGCACAACGATTTGGAGGCGCCGGCGCTGTCGATGCGCCCGGTGCTCAAGCGCGTGCTTGGCGTTGCCGGGGAGGCGGGCCGACGCGCGATCGTCTCCGGCTCCGGGCCCACCGTGGCCGTGCTCTGCGACGACGCCGACGACGCGCGCTTTGCCGCCGAGCACCTGGCGGAACGCTTCGACGGCTACGAGGTCTTCGTCGCCGAAGGCCCGGACCACGGCGCCCAAGTCGAACGCGTGATCTAACGCGGGCCGGTTGTGTCGGGGCGGGCCGTAGTGTGCGGCCCATGCCCTTAATCGATGCCACACGCAACTACCTCGACGGCAACACCTCCACCGTGGAGGCGCGCCTGAGCGGGTTCACCGCCGCCCCGCCCGCGGTGAAAGGTCGGCCGATTTGGGAGCACCTGCCGCGGGTAAGAAAACTCAAACGCGACGACCACCCGCGCGCCGCACTCGCGCTGGCCGAGGAGCTCATGTTCGCGATGCAGGACGCCGCGGACTCGGATGCCGCCTGGGCGCTGGATGCCTACGTCGCCGAGGTGGCGGCGCTGCACCACGCGCTGGGCCAACACGCGGAGGCGGCCGTCGTCATCCGCACCTGGCTCGCCGCGACGCCGGTGGCGCGGCACCCAGATGCGCGGGTGAACCTGGAGAAACGCCTGGCCAAGGCGGAGGAGCACCTCGCCCGCCGCGAGGGGCGGGATCCGGCGCCGTTCAAAGCCGCCTGGCAGGCCAAGGTTGCCGAAGAGAAGCGCCTGCCCGCCACCCCGCGCGCCGAGCTCACCGGCAAAGCTCGGGCGCCGAGGAAGGTTGCGGCGGCGAAGTGGATACCGCGAATAGGCGAGCTGCTCCAAGACGAGTTCATCGCCGTCGACTTCGAAACCGCGAACCGGATCTCCGGCGCCTCCGCGTGCCAGGTCGCGCTGGTCAAGGTCGCCGGCGGGGAAGTGGTGGACCAGCTGTGCACCTACCTGCGCCCGCCGGAGGAATACATCCTGTTCGAGTTCAGCCACATCCACGGCATCGACCGCGGCGACATCGAGGACGCGCCGAGCTGGTTCGACATTGCCGACCAGCTCGTGGAGTTCGTCGGTGAAGCGCCGGTGTGGGCGCACAACGCCACCTTCGACGCCGCGGTGTGGCGTGCGCTCGACCGCTACTACTTCACCGGCACGTACCCTAAGCGCTTCTACTGCACCTGCCGCCTGAGCCGGCGCCTGCTGCCGCACCTTGCGGACCACACACTGCCCACCGTCGCCGAGTACTGCGCGCCCGGGTTCACGCTCAACCACCACCGGGCGGATTCGGACGCGCTGGCGTGCGCCCACATCGTCGCCCAGCTGCAGCGCAGCCGAGGGCTGCACGCGTTGCTGCCTGCGTAAGATGGCTAGCCGATATGGCTAACCTGATCAACCTGGAAAACGTCTCCAAAACGTGGGGGCTGAAAACGCTTCTCGACGGCGTCTCGCTCGGCGTGCAGACCGGCGAGCGCATCGGCATCGTCGGCGTCAATGGCGGCGGCAAAACCACCCTGCTGGAGGTGCTCACCGGCATCGAGCCGCCGGACGCGGGGCGCGTGTCGCACACCTCGGACCTGCGCATGGCGGTGGTCACGCAGCGCTTCACGCTGGATAGCGCGCTGACGGTCGGCCAAGCCGTCGTCGAGCCGCTGGGCCTGCAGACCTTCGAGTGGGCCTCCAACGCGCGCGTGCGCGAGGTGCTGCAGGGCACCGGCGTGGCGGAGCTCGGCCTGGACACCCCGGTGGGGCAGCTCTCCGGCGGCGAGCGCAGACGCGTCAACCTCGCCGCCGCGCTCGTGCAGGATTTGGACCTGGTGGTGCTGGACGAGCCGACCAACCACCTCGACGTCGAAGGCGTGCAGTGGCTCGCCGACCACCTGCTGGCCCGCAAAGTCGCCGTCGTGGTGGTCACCCACGACCGCTGGTTCCTCGATACCGTGGCCACCCTGACCTGGGAGGTCCACGACGGCGCCGTCGACGTCTACGAGGGCGGCTACAACGACTGGACCTTCGCCCGCGCCGAGCGCGCCCGCCAGGCCGACGCCATCGAGCAGCGCCGCCAGAACCTCGCCCGCAAGGAGCTGGCGTGGCTGCGCCGCGGCGCACCTGCCCGCACCTCGAAGCCGCGCTACCGCATCGAGGCCGCCGAAGCCCTGATCAAGGACGTCCCGCCGCCGCGCGACACCGTCGAGCTCATGGCGTTTTCGAAGCAGCGCCAGGGCCGCGTGGTCATCGAGCTCGAGGACGCGCGCATCGACGCCCCGGACGGCCGCACGCTCGTCGACCACCTCACCTGGCGCCTCGCCCCCGGCGAGCGCATCGGCTTGGTCGGCGTCAACGGCTCCGGCAAAACGACGCTGCTGCGCACCCTGGCCGGGGAGTACCCGCTGGCCGCCGGCAAGCGCATCGAAGGCCAGACCACCCGCATCGGCTGGCTGCGCCAGGAACTCGACGACCTCGACCCGGAGCGCCGCGTCATCGACGCCGTCGAGGACGTCGCCACCTACATCAACTTCGGCAAGAAGGAGCTGTCCGCCTCGCAGCTCGCCGAGCGTCTCGGCTTCTCCCCGAAGCGCCAGCGCACCCCCGTGCGCGACCTCTCCGGCGGCGAGCGCCGCCGCCTGCAACTGACCCGCGTGCTCATGGCCGAGCCGAACGTGCTGCTTCTCGACGAGCCCACCAACGATCTCGACATCGACACCCTCCAGGAGCTGGAGAACCTCCTCGACTCCTGGCCCGGCACCCTGGTGGTCATCTCCCACGACCGCTACCTGATCGAGCGCATCGCCGATTCCACCTACGCGTTGTTCGGCGACGGGAAGCTCACCAACCTGCCCGGCGGCATCCAGCAGTACCTGGACCAGCGCGCCGATCAGGCCCGCACTGCCGGCGTGCTGGATCTGGGGGAGGGGCAACCGGAGGCCGTCGATAAGCAGATGAGCTCCCAAGAAGAGCGCGAGCTGCAGAAGAAGATGAAGGCGCTCGAGCGCAAGATCGCCAAGGAAAACGAGCGGGCCGAAGCCCTCGAGGCGGAGATTGCCGCGCTGTCCGAGACCGGCGACTTCGACGCCATCGGCGCCAAAACCAAAGAGCTCACCGCGGTGAAGGATGCGCGCGAGGAGCTCGAGATGGAATGGCTCGAACTCGGCGAGAAGCTCGAAGGCTAGGGTGGGGCGCATGATTTTAATAAACGTGCGATTCAAGCCCCTGCCCGAGAACGTCGAGAACTTCCGCGAGCTGGTCAAGGACTTCACCGACGCCTCCCGCGCCGAGGAAGGCAACATCTTCTTCGACTGGTACCGCAACGAAGACAACCCCGACGAATACCTGCTCATCGAAGCATTCCAGGACGACGCCGCCGAAGCCCACGTCAACTCCGACCACTTCAAGGCCGCCCAGGAATTCTTCCCCACGATCCTGAAAGAGACCCCCACCATCATCAACACCCTCATCGAAGGCAAGACCGAGTGGGACCAGATGGCGGAGTTCAAGGTCTCCTAGGGGTAGCGCGGGTGTGACGTGATGTCTCCTGGGGCGCATTCATGGCTTAATATCTCCCCCGTCACATTTTCCTAGAACGTGAAAGGGGTGTCCCCAGTGACCGCTCCAGAGCCCACGCACGGCGGATCCACCGCCGCAGACGTGCCCGCCAAGGCACCGGCGATGAAAGCCGGCATCGGCCCGATGGTCGGCGCCATCTTCCTCATGGCAACCTCCGCCATCGGACCGGGCTTTCTCACCCAAACGTCCGTGTTCACCGTGCAGATGGGCGCAGCGTTCGCCTTCGCGATTCTGCTGTCGATCCTGGTGGACATCGCCATCCAGCTCAACGTCTGGCGCATCCTCGGCGTCTCCGGGCTGCGCGCCAGCGAGCTAGCCAACCGGCTCCTTCCCGGCCTCGGCTGGGGCCTCGCGGTCTTGGTCGCAATTGGCGGCCTGGTGTTTAACATCGGCAACATTGCAGGCACCGGGCTTGGCATGCAGGCCCTGTCCGGCGGGGCGATCGACCCCAAAGTCGGCGGTGCCATCTCCGCGCTGATCGCCATCGTGGTGTTTCTGTGGAAGCGCGCTGGCGCTGCCCTCGACGTCATCGTCGGCATCCTCGGCGCGATGATGATCTTGCTCATGCTGTACGTGGCCATCTCATCGAACCCGCCCGTGGCGGAGGCCATGCGCCAGACTGTGATGCCGGACGAGATCGACCCGAAGGTCATCACCACATTGATCGGCGGCTCCATCGGCGGCTACATCGTATTCGCCGGCGTGCACAGGCTTATCGACGCAGGCCACACCGGCCCCGAAAACCTCTCCTACATCTCCCGCTCCGCCGCCACCGGCATCGTCGTTACCGGCATCATGCGCGTGTTGCTCTTCCTCGCGGTACTTGGTGTGGTCGCCACCGGCGTGACGCTTTCGAAGGACAACACGGCCGCCGACGTGTTCTATAACGCCGCCGGCGAATTCGGTCTGCGCGCGTTTGGCATGGTGCTGTGGGCTGCCGGTCTGTCGTCGGTGATCGGCGCGTCGTTTACGTCCATCTCCTTTTTGACCAAGCAGGGCTTCAACCCGAAGATCCGCGGCTGGATGACCGTGGTGTTCATCGTCATCTCCACCGTGATCTTCCTCTTCCTGGGCGCCGCGCCGCAGTTGCTGCTCATCGCCGCCGGCGCGTTCAACGGCCTGATTTTGCCGATCAGCTTCGCGGTTGTGCTGTGGGTCGGTTTCTTCCGACGCGACATCCTCGAGGGCTACAAGCCGCCGATGTGGATGCTGGTGACGGGCGTAATTGGCTTTGCTGTTTCGGTGGTCATGGCGGGGATGTCAATTGCCGGGTTCGCCGAGTTCCTCAACAGCTACATAAGCTAGGGGCATGTACGCCTCTTACACCCCAGCGCAGGCCCGCGCGTTGTTCCGCACTACTGATGTGGCGACAACGGCGGGCTTTTCCGCGGGCTTCGCCCAGGCCAATCTGATCGCGCTGGACAAGAAGTATGCGTTCGACTTTTTGTTGTTCGCGCAGCGCAACCCGAAGCCGTGCCCGCTGCTCGGGGTGTTGGAGCCGGGCCAGGTGTCGTCATCGCTGCTTGCGGGTGGCGACATCCGCACGGATATTCCGTCCTACCGGGTGTTTTCGCAGGGCTCGCTTATCGACGAACCAACGGTTGCCACCGCCTACTGGACCGAGAACACCGTCGCGTTTGTCATCGGCTGTTCGTTCACCTTCGAGCAGGCGTTGATTGACAACAATGTGCCGGTGGCGCACATCGAGCAGGGCGTGAACGTGCCGATGTATCTCACCAACATCGACTGCGAACCGGCCGGCGTGTTTAGCGGAAAGATGGTGGTGTCTATGCGGCCGATCCCGGCGGGGTTGGTGGCGGACGCGGTGCGGATCACCTAGCGCTACCCGGCGGTGCACGGCGCGCCGGTGCACGTGGGGGAGCCGGGGCTGATCGGCATCGACGATCTGGGCGCGCCCGATTTCGGCGACGCGGTGGACGTTCCGGCCGGGTGGGAGCCGGTGTTCTGGGCGTGCGGGGTGACGCCGCAGTCGATTGTGATGTCGTCCAAGCCGGAGCTTGCGATCTGCCATTCGCCGGGCAAGATGCTCATCACCGACGTGCGGGACGTGGCGTACCAGGTTCCCTAAAGGGCCCGGCTGTGGACAACTTTGGGGCTGGTGTGGCGAGTTGTCCACAGATTTCGGTTCGGGGGTTGTGCGGGGTTGCGTTGTGTTTAGTGTTCGTGGCATGAACCCGTTCGACGCATTCATTCAGGCGATGGCCGCAGCATCCATGGAGACGCTGCGGCACTTCGACCTGCCCGTTGCCCTGGGTGCTGGCATGGCGCCGGATCGGGCACGCGCGTGGGACCAAATGCAAAAGGTCTACTACGGGCCGACGAAATTCACCCGCAAGCAAGCGTTGGCAGTACAGAAGGCCCGCGGGTTTTCCCTGGACGAGCTGGCGCTGATTGAACGCCGCATCGGTGGTGTGAAAGACGCCGGCGAGCGGTGGCGGCTGCGCCTCGCCTTGTTGGACGTTCAAGGCGGGTACCGCGCGATCGAGCGCGCCGCACGAGAGCTGGTGCCCCGCGAGGACAATGCCCCGACGAAGAAGCAGGTCGCGTTCTCCGCGCCGAAAAACGGCCGGGCGCGCATCACCATCGACACCACCGACCGCAAAGCAGCAGACCTCGAGCACCGCCTGAAACAAGGCATCGACGCCACACAGCCGGCCGCACCCCAGATGGAGGAAGCGTTCTGGCGCATCGTCGAAGGCAAAGCAGGCGGGGTCGTCGCCGCGGCACCACGCCCGATCGTGCTGGTGCCGATCACCGAGCACGCCCGCATCATGGCCGGCGACGGTGACGACGTCATCCTCACCTTGACTGACGGCACCACCATGACCGGAGCCGAGTACATGCAACAAGAATTCGGCGAGGCCTTGGAGGTCGCAGCGTTCCACCCCGAGGAAGGGGCGGTGAACCTGTACGACACCGAGCGCTTCGCCAACCAGAAACAACGCGACCTCGCCTGCATGGTCTCACCCGTGTGCGCCTTCCCAGGCTGCCGGCACGGGGCGTTGGGCTCCGAGATCCACCACGTGAACGCCTGGAAACACGGCGGCTACACCAACATGAACAACCTCGTGCCGCTGTGCCGCTACCACAACCGCGTCAACGACGACGACCCCTGGCGTAAATCCCGCGGCCGCATCGCGATGATCAGGGGCGCACCCTGGTGGATCTCACCGCGCGGGTACCACCTGAAAAACACCGACCGCGGAGCACTCGACCAACTCTTCGGACCACGAAGCACACCCCTGCCCTAACAACGCGAAACGCCGCCGCCCAACAAGGACGACGGCGGATCTCGCGCGCTAGGAAATCGTCGCGATGGTGGCGTTCGCCTTCACGCGCTCGCCCTGCTTCGCGGCAAGCGAGATCTGCCCGTCGCGAGGCGCTTTGAGCTGCGATTCCATCTTCATCGCCTCGACGGTGGCGATTGGGTCGCCCTTGGCAACGACGTCGCCGTCGGAAACGAGCCATTCCACGATCGTGGCTTCGTACTTCGACGTCACGGCGCCCGCTTCGTCGCCGGCCGGGCCAGCCGCCTCAGCCGAGGCCGTGGCCGCGCCGCCGCCGAGCATCGCGACGGGGAAGCCGATGGTGTGCAGCTTGCCGTCGATTTCCACGACGACGTCGCGGCGCTCGTCGTAGATGTGCTCGATGTCCACGCCGTTGTGCTTCTGCGACGGTGAGTAATTGTGGTCGACCCAGTCGGTGTAGACGTCGAGGCTGTCGCCGGTGATTTCGGGCGCGTCGACCATGTCGCGGTGGAACGGCAGCACGGTGCGCACGCCTTCGATGACGAATTCACTCAGCGACTGCTTGGCGCGGGCGAGCGCAGTGTCGCGGTCGGGCCCCCACACGACGAGTTTGCCCATGAGCGAGTCGTAGTACGGCGGGATCTGTCCGCCGGTGCGAACACCGGTGTCGATACGCACGCCTGGTCCGGTTGGCACGTCGAAGCGCGTCACCGTACCCGGCGAGGGCGCGAACCCGTTGGTGACGTCCTCGGCGTTGATGCGGAACTCAAACGCATGCCCGCTTATCGACGGATCGGTCCCGCCGCCGTCACCGTCCGAGCCGACGAAGGACAGCGGAAGCCCATCCGCGATGCGGAACTGCTCGGCGATGATGTCCACGCCGGTGACGGCCTCGGTGATGGGGTGCTCGACCTGGACGCGGGTGTTGACCTCCAAAAACGACACGGTGCCGTCTTCGGAGACAATGTATTCGACGGTGCCGGCGGACTGGTAGTTCGCCTTGCGGATGATCTCGCGGGCGCCTTCTTCGATGGCGGTGCGCTGCTCGTCGGTCAAAAACGGCGCGGGGGCTTCCTCGATGAGTTTTTGGAAGCGGCGCTGTGTGGAGCAGTCGCGGGTGCCGAGGACGGCGACGTTGCCGTGCGCGTCGGCAAGCACTTGCGCCTCGACGTGGCGCGGGTGGGTGAGGAACTTCTCCACGTAGCACTCGCCGCGGCCGAACGCTTCCTTCGCCTCGCGGCCGGCGGAGGCGAAGCCTTCCTCGATGTCGGCTTCGTCGAAGACGACCTTCAGGCCGCGGCCGCCGCCGCCGAACGCCGCCTTAATCGCAATCGGCATGCCGTGCTCGTCGGCGAAGTCGCGGGCTTCCTCCCAGGTGGACAGCGGCTCGCCGGTGCCGGGGGCGAGCGGGGCGTCGACCTCGACGGCAAGGGCGCGGGCGGAGAGTTTGTCGCCGAGCAGCTCGATGGCCTCGGGCGAGGGGCCGATCCATTTCAGGCCGGCCTGCTCGACGGTGCGGGCGAAGTCGGCGTTTTCGGACAAGAACCCGTAGCCGGGGTGGAGGCAGTCGGCGCCGGCGCGGTGCGCGACCTCGATGAGCGCCGGGATGTTCATGTACGTCTCGGCGGAGGTCTTGCCCGGCAGGAGGTAGGCCTCGTCGGCGACCTGGGTGTGCAGGGCGCCTGTGTCGGGCTCGGAGTAGACGGCGATGGAGCGGATGCCAAGGTCGCGGGCGGTGCGGGCGATGCGCACGGCGATCTCGCCGCGGTTGGCGATCAGTACGGCAGAAAGAGTCATTGCTTAACCTTCCAGGGTGTAGCGCTCGAAGCGGAGTTTTCCGCCGGGCGGGAGTTGTGCGGCGATGTCGACGTCTTCATTGATCACGGTCGCGATGACAGGGTATCCGCCGGTCACGGCGTGGTCGCGCAGGAAGAGCACGGGCTGGCCGGACGGGGGGATCTGCACGGAGCCTGCGACCATGCCTTCGCTGGGCAGCTCGCCGTCGCGCGAGCGGGTCAGGGGCGCGTCGGATTCGAGGCGCAGGCCAACGCGGTTGGAGTCGCCGGTGACGGTGAACGTGGTGTTAAAGAACCGTTCGACGGCGTCCGCGTCGAACCAGTCGTCGCGGGGGCCGAGGACGCAGCGCACCACGCCGACGACGTCCGCGCCGTCGCGCTCGACGCGCAGCGGGTTGGACAGGAGCGAGTTCGCGGACTGCGGCGGGGTCAACGACATGGCGATGGTGTCGCCGGCGGCGAGTGGCTTCGGGCCGAGCCCGGAGAGCATGTCGGTGGCCGCCGAGTCCAGCTCGGTGTCGGCGATGAGCCCGCCGCGCACGGCGACGTAGGTGCGGAACCCCAGGCGCGCGGGCTTGACCGCGACCTCGGCGCCGGCCGGCACAATCGTCGGGGTAGCCAGCGGCGCGGGCCGGCCGCCGACGGTGACGTCGGCGTCGGCGCCGGTGACGCAGATGACGGTCTCCGCCAGCGCGGTCATGGTCAGCCCGCCGACGTTTTCCAGCAGCGTGGCGTTGCGTTTGTTACCCACTGCGGCGTTGGCGGTGCGGGCGGAGGCGCGGTCGGTGGAGCCGGATGTGGTCACGCCCAGGTTGCCGTTGCCTTGGCGGCCGAGATCCTGGTAGAGGGTCTGCAGGCCGGCGTCGTCGAGCGTGAACACGGGGCGTCGCGGCGGGGTGGCCAGGTGCTTGCGGGCGGTCTGCGTGTCGGCCGGCAGGGTGTCCACGGCGCGGTAGTGCACCCGGTCGCCGGGGGCGACGAGCGCGGGCGGAGTGGCGGTGGAGTCCCACATCGGGGTCGCGGTGGTGCCGATGAGCTGCCAGCCGCCGGGGGAGGTGCGCGGGTAGACGGCGGAGAATTCGCCGGCCAGGGCGACGGCGCCTGCGGGCACGGCGGTGCGCGGCGAGTCGCGGCGCGGGATTTCCAGGGCGCGTGAGGCGTCCTCGGGCACGCAGTAGGTGAAGCCGGGGGCGAAGCCGCCGAAGGCTGCGACCCAGGTGGTGGAGGTGTGCCACTCGATCAGTTCGGCTGTGCTCATGCCTAGCGACGACGCCAGCGCGCCCACGTCCTCCCCGTCGTAGCGCACGTCGATGTCGATGTCGCGCGGCGTGCCCATGTCCGCGGCAGCGGGCGAATAGCCGGCGAGCACATCGACGGCGTTGGTGGTGGCGGTGGGCGAGTCGAAGGTCACGAGCACGGTGCGCGCGGCGGCGACGACGTCAGTTTGATGCTCCAGCGGCGAGGCGGAAAGCGCCGCGTAGAAGTCCATGACTGTTTTCAGGTCGGGCAGGTCCACGATGAGGGCGCGGGTGCCGACTCGCTTTACGGGGTAGCTCACAGGACGGCCTCGATGCGGATGCCTTCGTCGGCAAGCTTGTGCACGACGCTGCGGGTCAGTTCGACGGAGCCGGGGGAGTCGCCGTGGACGCAGACCGATTCGGCGTGGACCTTGACTTCGGTGCCGTCGACGGCGGTGACGGATCCGGTGGAGGCGACCTGGAGCACCCGCTTGGCCACGTCCTCCGGGTCGTGCAAGACCGCACCCGGCTCACGACGCGACACGAGCGTGCCGTCGGGGTTGTAGCCGCGGTCCGCGAACGCCTCGCGGATCACGCGCAGGCCGGCCTTCTCGGCGATGTCGACGGCGACGCCGCCGGGCAGCAGCATCACGGCGAGCTCGGGGCTGAACGCCTTGATGCCGTCGATGACCGCCTTGGCGTGGGCCTCGTGGTGGACGATCGTGTTGTAGAGCGCGCCGTGCGGCTTGACGTAGTGCACTTGCATGCCGTGGACGCGGGCCAGCGCGTCGAGGGCGCCGATTTGGTAGAGCGTCTCGTCCGCGAGTTCGGCGGGGGCGTAGTCGATGAAGCGGCGGCCGAAGCCTGCCGGGTCGTTGTAGGCAACGTGGGCGCCGAGGGTCACGCCGTGGGCGGCGGCGTTTTTCAAGGTGCCGGCGATGGAGTGGGGGTCTCCTGCGTGGAAGCCGGTGGCGACGTTGGCGCTGGAGACCATCTCCAGCATGGCTGCGTCGTCAGCGACCGGGTTGCCCGCGGTGGTCTCCCCGAGGTCGGCATTGAGGTCGATATGCATGGCCCTAGTTATACAACCTGGCGCATGTGATCTTGCACTCAGGTTGGGCCGGGGGTGGTTTAGACGGCGCCGTTGTTGATCTTCTCGATCATCTCGATGATCGCCTCGGCCTGCTCCATCAGCTGCACCTGCAGGTAGTCGGAGGCGGCTTGGCGGTCGCCGGACTGGACCAGTTCGACGATGTGCTCGTTGACCTCGATGAAGCGGCGGTTGAACGCCGGGTCGCGCTCCAGGATGGGCAGGGTGGCCAGGCGGAGGAAGGCGTCGAGCTGGTCCATGGTGTCGCCGAGGGTTTTCGAGCCCATCGCCGCGAGCACGACGTGGTGGAAGGCTTGGTTGACGGCGATGAGCAGGTCGTCGTCTTCTTCCTCGATGGCGACGCGGGCTTCCTTGTTCAGCTCGTCGAGGCGGTCGACGTCCAGGTCCGGGCCCCACAACAGCGCGGCCGGCTCAATGGCGGCGCGGGCGCGGAAGGTGTCGGTGACGAACTCCGGCGTCGGGGTGGCCAGGAACACGCCGCGGTTGGGGATGCGTTCGCACAGGCCTTCAGCGGTCAGCATGGCGAATGCTTCACGCAGCGTGTTGCGGGAAACGCCGAAGCGCTCGGCGAGGGCGACCTCGTTGAGCTTTTGCCCGGGAGCGAATTCGCCGCGTGAGATCGCGCGGCGGACCTCGGCGGAAACGTTGTGTGCAAGCATGGCATCCGTATTGAAATCAGTTGTCGCCTACTGCATTTGCGCAGGTGGGTGACCGTATTGGTTAGAACTAGAGAGAGTATATCGCATTTATTGTTCAACAATGCACCCGTAATCCCATATTGCACTTTCTTCTCAGGTTCTTGTGCGTTTTTAGTGCTCACGGCACCTGCGGGTACGGTTACACCCATGAGCCACGACAAGAAACCGCCGAAACTGTCCAAGAAGGCCTACGAGAAGGAACTGCTGCGCCTGCAGGCCGAGCTGGTAGCGATGCAGCAGTGGGTGGTGGAAAACGGCGAGCGTGTGGTCATCGTCATGGAGGGCCGCGACGCGGCGGGCAAGGGTTCCGCGATTAAGCGCATCACCCAGTACATGAACCCGCGCACCTGCCGGATCGAGGCGCTGCCGAAGCCCACGGAGCGCGAGCAGGGCCAGTGGTACTTCCAGCGCTACGTGGAGAAGCTGCCCACGGCCGGCGAGATCGTCATCTTCGACCGTTCCTGGTACAACCGCGCCGGCGTGGAGCGCGTGATGGGGTTCGCGTCGTCGCAGGAGTACCGCCGCTTCTTGCACCAGGCGCCGATCTTCGAGCGTCTGCTGGTTGAAGACGGCATCATGCTGCGCAAGTACTGGTTCTCCGTTTCCGACGAGGAGCAGTACAAGCGTTTCCAGTCCCGCCGCAACGATCCGCTGCGCCAGTGGAAGCTTTCGCCGATGGACTTAGAGTCCATCACGAAGTGGGAGGAGTACTCCCGCGCCAAGGACGAGATGTTTGTCCACACCGACATCCCGTCGGCGCCGTGGTACACGGTGGAAAGCGAGGATAAGAAACGCTCGCGCATCAACGTCATCTCGCACCTGTTGTCCACCATCCCGTACGAACACATTAAGCCGGACCTGCCGGAGATCCCTGAGCGCCCGGAGACCACGGACTACGAGCGTCCGCCTCGCGACGAGTTCCGCTACGTCCCCGACGTCGCCGCCGAGCTTGAGGTGGGCAAGCAGTCCAAGAAGAAGAAAAAGAAAAAGAAGAAGTAGCTAGCGCTTCTTCGGTCTGCCCCGTGGGGTGGAGACGGTTTTATCACCGGGTATCCAGAACCGCCACGGGGCGTCGGCGTTTTTGGAGATGCCGATGCGCGGGCCGGCCACCCATTCCGGCTCCGCCTCGCGCGGGGTGAGGTGCACCGGTGTCCCGTTGTCGCCCAGTCCAAGCCCGAGCGCGGCGCCCAGGTTGCCCGGCCCGCGCGCCAGGTTCTCAAACGCGATCGGTGCCCGGTCCGGTCGCTGCCGCCGTGTGCGCGCCAATTCCTCACCGGCGACGACTTCGCCGCCGCGCATGAGGCAGCCCTGCCCGTCGCCCTCTGGCGCGCACACGATGTTGCCGTTGTGGTGGATGCCGTAGGAGAAGTACACGTACAACCGCCCGGGCGGGCCGAACATCGCCGCGTTGCGCGCCGTTTTGCCGCGGTAGGTGTGCGCCGCCGGGTCGTCGGCCCCGAGGTACGCCTCGACCTCGGTGAGCCTGATGCTGACCCCGTTGCGCGTGATCACGCACCCGAGCAGCTGCGGGGCGACAACGTTGGCGGGCTGGAAAAAGTCGATCATGAGAGCCACGTCGCCAGCCTTGCCACAGCCGCGCCGTCCGTGTTGGTGCCCACGACCTCGTCGGCGACGGCTTTGACGTCCTCGTGCGCGTTGCCCATCGCCACGGCGTGCCCGGCAACGCGCAGCATGCCGAGGTCGTTGAGGTAGTCGCCGAACGCCGCCGTCTCCGACATCGCAACGCCCATCGCCTCGGCCAGCTGGGCGAGCGCCAGGCCCTTGTCGGCGTCCGGGTGCATCAGGTCCACCCAGTGCTTGCCGGAGACCACCGCGCGCAGCTCCGGCACCAGCTCGCGCACCCACGGGTAGGCGTCGCGCTCGGCGTCCGACTCCACGTACAGGGCGATTTTGATGGTGGGGGAGGCGGAGCCGTCGCCAAGCAAGGTGCGCGAGGCGTAGTACTTGTCCACCTCCGCGTCCACAGCGGGTGGCAGGGCGGCGGTGGCGGCGACCGAAGGCGCGCACACCACGGCATGCGCCGCAAAAGGCGCGCCGGGCAGGGCGGACAACAACCGCTGCACCGGCGTTTCCGGCAGGGCCGTGGTGGAGACCACCTTGCCGCCGCGCGCCACCACCGCGCCGTTTTCCGCGATGAAGTCTTCGCAGTCCGGGAACATCTGCTGCAACGTGGCCAGCTGGCGCCCGGACGCCGGCGCGAGGGTCACCCCGCGCGAGCGCGCGGTCTCCAGCAGCGGCCAAAACGCATCCGGCACACGCCCGTCGCCGTCGAGGAGTGTGCCGTCCATGTCCAACGCTATTAACCGAGGTGTCCGCATTGCCCCCACACTACCGGTGTGATGTGGAACACTGGGAAAGCATGACCGATCTGATCAAGACTGAAGTACGCGAAACCACCGGCGTGATCACCCTGGACCGTCCGAAGGCGTTGAACTCGCTCAACCCCGAGATGGCCCGCGCCATCGACGCCACATTGAAGCAGTGGCGGGGTGACGACGCCATCGAGCAGGTGGTCGTCCAATCCTCCGGCAAGCACTTCTGCTCCGGCGGTGATGTGCGCGCCGCCCGCGACGGCATCCTCGAGGGCCGCGGCGACGAGGTCGACGCGTTTTTCGCCGACGAGTACGCCATGAACTTGGACATCGCGAATTACCACAAGCCGTACATCGCACTGTGCAACGGCGTGATCATGGGCGGCGGCATGGGCATCTCCGCCCACGGCTCGCACATGGTGGTCACGGAAGATGCCTTCGCATCCATGCCGGAGATGAACATCGGCTACGTCACCGACGTCGGGATGTCCTGGCTGCTGCAGCATCTGCCGAAGGTGCCGTCGCAAAGCTTGGGCACCTTTTTGGGGCTGACGGGATACCGCTTGAGCCCCGACGACATGCTGGCCACCGGCCTGGCCACGCACAAGGTCGCCTCGCTGGACGGGGTGCTCGACGGTATCATCGCCGAGGGGCCCGGCTACCTCGACTCGGTCGCGCTTAAGCCTGGGGAGTCGGAGCTTTTATCGCTTCTCGACGCCATCGAGCCCACGTTCCAGGGCTCATGGGCTGAGATTCAGGGCAGGTTGGACGGGGAGTTGGCGGAGCTCGTCGCAAAGCTGACGGCGCAGGCGTCCCCGTCGTCCCTGGTCGCCGCCGCCGAGCTGTTCGCCGCGAACGCCTCGCAGGACCTCGCCGGGGCGTTGGACAACGAGCGTCGCTTGGGCGCCGTGATGACCCGCGAACCCGACTTCGCAGAGGGGGTACGCGCGGTGCTCGTGGACAAGGACCAGTCCCCGAACTTCGCCCCGCAGCCAGAACCGGGCAAGTACCGGGACATTTTGCGCTAAGCGCTGCGCAATCGCGGGGGTACAGCACCCGCGCACCGCCCCCGGACGCTACAGTAAGGGGGCGATTACGGGCGAAGAAATTGCCCCCGATTCCCACATGCAAAAGGAGCGACGTTGACCGAAACGACCAACCCCCGCGACGACTGGAACCACAAGCTCACCCTCGCGCAGGAGATGCTGCCGCTGATCAGCCGCCTGCACCGCGAGCACAACGCGGCGACCTCGGTCTACGGCCGCCTGCTGGTGGGTGTCACCGACATCGACATCATTAAGGCGCACCGCTACGCCCGCCGCATCGACGAGAAGGAGCTCGCGCTCGACGAGACCCTGCCGATCCTGCGTGAACTCGTGGAGATGGACCTGGGCACCGCCTCCATCGACCTGGGCCGCCTGGCCAAGGAGTACAAGCACTCCGACGAGAAGGACCTGCGTGCCTTCCTCGACCGTGAGCTCGCCGACGTCATCGGCACCTCCTCCGAACTCGAGGCCCGCGACGTCGTGCTCTACGGCTTCGGCCGCATCGGCCGCCTGCTCGCCCGCATCCTCATTGCCCGCGAGGCGATGTACGGCGGCGTGCGCCTGCGCGCGGTGGTGGTGCGCAAGAAGGGCGACATCGACATCGTCAAGCGCGCCTCGCTTCTGCGCCGCGACTCGGTGCACGGCCCGTTCAACGGCACCATCACCGTCGACGAGGAGAAGGAAATCATCTGGGCCAACGGCACCCCCATCCAGATGATCTACGCTAACGACCCAGCAGAGATCGACTACACCGCCTACGGCATCGACAACGCCATCGTGGTGGACAACACCGGCGCATGGCGCGACCGCGACGGCCTGTCCAAGCACCTCGAGTCTAAGGGCGTGGATCGCGTCTTGCTCACCGCGCCGGGCAAGGGCGACATCCCGAACATCGTCTACGGCATCAACGAGGACATGATCGGCGAGGAGCGCGTCCTGTCCGCCGCGTCCTGCACCACCAACGGCATCACCCCGGTGCTGAAGGTGATCAACGACCGCTACGGCGTCAAGCACGGCCACGTCGAGACCGTCCACTCCTACACCAACGACCAGAACCTCGCGGACAACTTCCACAAGGGCAACCGTCGCGGCCGCGCCGCCGGTTTGAACATGGTGCTCACCGAGACCGGTGCTGCCAAGGCCGTGTCCAAGGCGCTTCCGGAGTTCGAGGGCAAGCTCACCGGCAACGCCATCCGCGTGCCCACCCCGGACGTGTCCATGGCCGTGCTGAACCTGGACCTGGAAAAGGACGTGGAGAAGGACGAAGTGAACAACTTCCTGCGCCGCGTGTCCACCCACTCCAACCTGCGTCAGCAGATCGACTACATCAACTCCCCGGAGGTGGTCTCCACCGACCTGCTCGGCACCACCCACGCCTCCGTGGTGGACGGCCTGGCCACCATCGCCTCCGGCGACCACCTCGTGCTCTACGTCTGGTACGACAACGAGTACGGCTACTCCCACCAGGTGGTCCGCGTCGTCGAGGACATCGCAGGTGTGCGCCCGCGCGTGTTCCCGGAGCGCAAAGATCCGGCTGAGATCCAGTAACTAGCATCATGTACCGCAAAATCGCAGCCCTAGCCAGCTTGTTCGTGCTGGCCGGCTGCGGCGCGCATGGCACAGAGCTGGGGCTAGAGGACGCCGCGCTGGCCGGCGACTTCACCGTCGCGGACGTGGCAGGGCCGGACGTGGAGCGTGCCTACGTGTTCTGCCCGTACACGGACAAGGCCGAAGCGCAGCGCCTCGGCTTCGACCCGGGCGACGTGCCCGGCATCGACGACAACGCCCAGGCCTGGGAGACCGCCTCCGGCATCGGCGTGATCGTCGGCGACCGAGCGGAGATCGAGTGGTTCGACCCGCGCAAGGTCGACGCCTGCGGGCCGGGCGTGGAGCCGTACCAGGAGATAGACCCGGCGGCGCCGGTGCACACGGCGACGGAATCCCGCGAGTTCGCGGACGGCGAGACCGCCGAGGTCACCGTCCTGCGGTTCGAATAACCTCGTCGTAGTAGCCCAGCACCGTCTCGGTGGAGGCGCGCCACGTCCAGCGCTCAGCCTCGGCGCGGCCAGCGGTGGACATGCGCTCGCGCAGCTCCGGCTGCGTGAGCAGACGCTCGATCGGGTCGGCCCACGCCGTGTCGGGCCCATCCGGGTCGACCAGCACGCCGGTGTCGCCGTCCGCCACCACAAACGGCAGCCCGCCGGCCTTCGCCGCCACCACCGGCACGCCGGACGCGAACGCCTCCAGCGCCGCAAACCCCAACGTCTCCGTGGTGGAGGGAAACAGCAGCACTTCACCCGAGGCGTAGGCCGCGTGCAGGTCCGCGCCGGACAGGTACCCGGTGAAGGTGGCCCAGTCGGGCGGGGAGACGCGGAGCTCGTCGTAAAGCGGGCCCTCGCCCACAAACGCCAGCCGCGCGTTGGGCACACGTCGGCGCACCTCTTCGACGATGGGGATACAGCGGTCCACGGATTTCTCCGCCGAGATGCGGCCGACGAAGATGACCAGGGGGTCGTCCGGATGGCCGTCGGAAAGCACACTGCGCATCTCGCGTGTGCGCGCGGCGGGGGTGAAGCTTTCCGTATCCACCGCCTTCGGCCACAGCCGCACGTTGTCGATGCCGTAGTCCGCCGCCTTGTCCATCATCGGGCCCGAGGTGACCAGGTTGAGCCCCGCGCGGCCGTGGAAGGTGCGCAGCCCCCACTCGGCGATCGGCTTCACCCACGGAATCCCCAGCTTGAGGCAGTACTCCGGCACGTCCGTGTGAAACGACGCGATGACCGGGAAGCGGCGCGCCACCACCAGCGTGGACCAACCGGCCGTCCAAATCGGGTTCACCGCGTGCACGATATCCGGGTTGAACTCGCGAAGCCGCCGGTAGGTTTTCGGCCACAGCATGCCGTGCTTGACCTCCGGATACACCTTCAGGCTGCGCGAGCGGATCGGCACCACCTCGAAGCCCGCGTACTCGGCGGGCGGGTTGCCGGGCGCGAGGATGAGCACTTCGTGGCCCATTTCCGCCAGTTGGTCCAGGTGTCGGGTGGTGCGGGTGACCACGCCGTCGATTTTGGGCAGGAAAACCTCGGTGAGTAGCGCGATGCGCATCTACTTCTCGCCCTGCGGCACGCCGGCGGACTGCGCGGCGGTCCACAGCGAGCGCGCCGGGATCTTCGAGCGGTCCGCGCGGTCGGCGTACTTCTTCGCCACCTCCTCGACCTCCACGAGCAGGCCTTCTTCCAGCTTCGTCGGCTCCAGGCCCAGGTCCAAAAAGGCGTCATTGACCACGTGGAGTTCGTTTTCTGCGGATTCCTTGCGCGGGTTCGGCACCATCTGCACCTCCGCGTCCGCAATCTTTGCGACGAGCTCCGCCAAATCCCGCACCCTGTGCGTCTCCGTCATTTGGTTGAAGATCTTCACGCGCTCACCCCGCGCCGGCGGGTTCTCCACCGCCAGCTGGATGCAACGCGCCATGTCGCGGATGTGGATGAACGCGCGGGTCTGCCCGCCGGTGCCGTGCACGGTCAGCGGGTAGCCGATTGCCGCCTGCATGAGGAAGCGGTTGAGCACGGTGCCGTAGTCGCCGTCGTAGTCGAAGCGGTTGATCAGGCGCTCGTCGCGAAGCGTCTGCGGTGTGTGGGTGCCCCAGATGATGCCCTGGTGCAGGTCCGTGATCCGCAGCTCGTCGTTCTTGGCGTAGTAGGCGAACAGGTGCTGGTCCAGCACCTTGGTCATGTGGTAGATCGAGCCCGGGTGGGTGGGGTAGAGGATCTGCTGCTCCACGATGCCGTTCTCGCCCGCGTCCACCTGCACGTCCAGGTAGCCCTCCGGGATTTTCATGCCGGCGGTGCCGTAGCCGTAGACGCCCATGGTGCCCAGGTGCACGACGTGGATGTCCTGGCCGGTCTCCACGATCGCGGTGAGCAGGTTGTGTGTGGCGTTGACGTTGTTGTCCACGGTGTAGCGCTTGTTGCGCGGGGACTTCATGGAATACGGCGCGGCGCGCTGCTCGGCGAAGTGGATCACCGTGTCCGGCTGGAAGTCCTTGAGGAAGGCCAGCAGTGCGTCGTAGTCCTGGGCCACGTCGATGTTTTCGTAGCCGATCGTTTTGCCGGAGACCTCGTTCCAGGCCGACAGGCGCTCGTCGATAGTCGCGATCGGCGTCAGCGACTCCGCGTCGAGCTCGCCGTCAATGCGGCGCCGCGACAGGTTGTCCACGATCGTGACCTCGTGTCCGAGGTCTGAAAGGTGCAGGGATGCGGGCCAGCCACAGAATCCGTCGCCGCCCAGAACTGCAATTTTCACTAATTCCCGCCTTTCTTTACGCACATTTCCGCATACGTTACCGGTGCTCGGCAACCTCCGCTGAGCGTACTCGCGTGCGCGCACCCTCGGCGTATGTAATGTTGGATAGGGCATACAACTGAGTGGTAGCGTTTTGCTGTGTTCTGGCCGTGTTCGAGCGTTGAAAAAGTTGGGAGCCCGCATGTCTCTGCCCGGTAAAGATTGCGTGCGTGCAAAGCGAATCACCGCAGTAGCTACAGTGTTGGCGCTCGCGGGCGGTGCCGCGGAAATTCCGCTTGGCCCCGTCGGGTCGGTCGCGCACGCGCAGATCGCGCCAACGCAGCAGCCGGGCATCGACAACGGCACCGTGCGGACCGCCGGACGCGATTGGGAAGCGTCCGTGTTTTTCCTCACGGGCATGACGGTGCGGACGGTGAGCATCGACTTTGTGCCGGCAGACAGCACCAATCCGAGGGAAGAGGCACCAGCCGACGACCCAGTGTTCACGCGCATCCCCGAAATCGCCGATTACCGCGTGGACCACATGAAGGGCAAAGAGGTCCTCGCCTCCTACGACGTTACGGCGCGCCGCAGCCAAGGGACCTCCACGTCGGGGCATCCGACCATCCACATCACGTATGAGCTCCCAGGAGTGCAGGTTGGCCAGGGCGAGCGACTGGCCCTCTTCGCGCCGGGTAAAGGCAGTCAGTACCCCACGCCTTTGCGTGGCGGCGGTGCGCGGTTTACTCGCCCCACCGTCAATGCAGACATCCGCGGTTCAGTAACCATGCACGACGCAACCGCGGATGAGTACAAGCAGACGATGGTGGAGATCCGCCAGGGTGCCGAGACCTTCACCTCTCCAGTGCAACCCGACGGTTCCTACGAGATTGCGATGCCGTCGCCCTCCGGCACGATGGAAATCAACGTGATTCCACCGGCCGGTTTTGTTACCCCGGAGCCAAAGACGTGGGAGGCTGCTGAGGGCCTCGCCGCCCCCGACTTCGATGTCTACCCGATCACCGTGAGCGGTTCGCTTATCGACGACTCCGGTACCCCCGTGCAAGGCGCCCCCGTGACGATTGCCGGCCGCACCGCGACTACGGATCAGTACGGCAACTTCACCGTGAACAAGGTTCCGGCTGGCACGTACGACGTGGTGTTCGGCGACACCACGACGACGCACGAGAGAACAGTCTCCGGTGTTGTGGTGAGCGACAAGCGCGACAACTGGATTGGGCAGCACACGACTGCCGCGAAGTCGCAGTTCGGCACCGTGTCTGGTCGTGTGACTGATCCGGATGGCAATGGTCTTGCGGGGGTGACGGTGACTGCCGGCGGCAAGACGGCTACTACTAATGCCGACGGTGTCTACTCGATTGCTGATGTGCCGACTGGTTCGGTGTCGGTTGCGGTTGATGCCGCCACCGTGCCGGATGGGTACTCGGTTGATGGCCCGCTTGATCGCAATGTGACGACGTCTGGCGTGTCTGGTGTGAATTTCTCCACGACGCGTGAGACCGGCGCCGTGTCTGGTCGTGTGACTGATCCGGATGGCAATGGTGTTGCGGGTGTGACGGTGAGCGCTGGCGATCTGTCGGCGCGGACCGATGCTGATGGTGACTATTCGATTGCTGGTGTGCCGACTGGTTCGGTGTCGGTTGAGGTGACTGATGGTGTACCGGCCGGGTACTCGGTTTCTGGTGCGCAGCAGGAGAATCTCACGACGGCGGGCGTGACGGACGTGGATTTCTCCACGATGCGTGAGACCGGCACCGTGTCTGGTCGTGTGACCGGTCCGGGCAGCACAGGCGTTGCCGGAGTAACTGTCAAGGCCGGCACAGCAACGGCGACGACGGACGCTAACGGCATGTACTCGATTCCTGGGGTGCCCACGGGCACGACCACCATCGAGGTCACAGCGTTGCCTTCGCGGTATGTACTGCCTACGTCGCAGCAGCGGAACGTGACGGTCAATGGGGTCCAAAACGTCGACTTTCCTCTCGAGCTAAAGCCGACCCCGACGCCGACTCCGAAACCGACGACTTCTGCACCCACCCCGACGCCGACACCCGAACCGACGACTTCAGCACCGGCACCGAAGCCGTCGCCCACGACGTCTGCCCAGCCGACGACTCCGAAGCCGTCGCCGACGACGACTGCCCAGCCGACGATTTCAGCACCGGCACCGAAGCCGTCGCCCACGACGTCTGCTCAGCCGACGACTCCGAAGCCGACGACTCCGAAGCCGTCGCCCACGACGTCTGCTCAGCCGACGACCTCGAAGCCGTCGCCCACGACGTCTGCTCAGCCGACGACCTCGAAGCCGTCGCCCACGACGTCTGCTCAGCCCACGACGCCGAAACCGACACCGACGTCCACTACACCTAAACCATCGCCGACTCCGGCCCCTGCCCCGCCGTCGACGCAGCCGCCGGCGCCGACGGTCGGCTCCGTGGCCGGCAAAGTCGCCGACCCCGCAGGCAAGCCGGTGCCGGGCGCGACTGTCACGGCGCGCGACGCGCGTGGCAAGACCCACTCCGTTCCGGTCGCCGCGAACGGGAAGTTCCAGCTCACCGACCTGCCACCGGGCGACTACACAGTCACCGTCGGCGTGCCCAAAGGCCACGTCGCGCCGCCGCCCGCCAACGTGCCGGTGAAGGCAGGGGAGACCGTCCGGTTGCCCGGATTTGTGGTCAACCCCGAAAAGCCGAAGGCGCGGTTCGATTGGGACCGTGTGGTGGTCAAACCCGGCCAGACCCAGGTCACCGCACCAACTCGTACTGGCGACACCACAACACCGCCGAACTTCCGCACCAGCACTGTCACGCAGGTTAAGCCGGACGGCACCACCACTGAGCTTCCGGCAGAGGAGAGCTGGATTTCGGTGGAGGGGGACGGCACGGTCGTCGCTAGGCCGCCGCGCAACGCCGAACCGGGCGAGTACCGCGTCGAGGTCCAGGACGATTCGGGCGAGACCCACACCATTACCGTCGAGGTGGATGAGCCCACCCCGATGGCGCAGCAGCACGAGGTGCGTTTCCCGCTGATCCCGGTGCCGGCGGGGGCGACGCGTCAGGCAGGCCGTCCGCGCGCGACTGTTACGGACGGCCCGTTCGTCTACGCTGATCGCCGCCTCCCGGAGGGCACCCGCTTCGTTGTGGACCCGGCCTATGCGGACTGGGTTCGCGTCGATAACAACGGCCGCCTCACCTTCACCCCGCCGAAGGACGCGGCACCCGGCATCCGCAAGATTCCGGTGAAGGTGACGTTCCCGGACGGTTCTTCCCGCACCTACATCGCTGAGGTGGAAATCGGCGATCCGCTTCTCGCGGACACCACCGAGCTGGGCTACGAGGAAGGCTTGTCTGTGCCTCCTGGCGAAGGCATCACTGTGTTGCGCACCGGCGCCGCGGTGTTGCCGGAGGGCACCACGTTCGAGGTGGATCGCTCGCAGCCGCTGGGCGATTGGGTCGCCATCGTGGACGAGCACACCGGCAACCTGCGCGTTTTCGCGCCGCAGCAGGGTGAGGTGAAGGTGCCGGTCATCGCGTACTTCGCCGACGGGTCGTCCGCAGAACTTACTGCGAGCGTTCGCGTATCGACGAGCTCCGCCCTCTCCGCCGCCCATTCCCCCTCGTACGCCGATGTGTCGGCAGCGCCTGGCGGCACCGCGACCGTGAAGCTGAGCGGTTCCGTGCCGGCTGGCACCACGTTTGCTGTGGTTGATGGTGGGGGGCTGCGGAACGTGGGCGTCGATAGGCGAACTGGCTCGCTGAAAATCAAGCTTCCCGCCGACGCGCAACTGGACACCCCCTACACGGTGACGGTGCGCGTGCGCTACGCGGACGGCAGCACCGAGGAGATCACCGCGCAGGTCACGGCGGCCTCGGACGCGGCGCGCTTCACCCCGCGAGTGGCTGGGGTGACCGCTGAAGTCGGCGAAGCCGCGACCGTGCGCACCGGGCTCAACCACAACGCCAAGCTGGCGGAGTTCGACCACGACGGCTGGCAAGTGTTCTACGACCGGGCTACCGGCGAGCTCACCGCGAAACCGAACAGCGACGTGCCGGTGGGCACCGTGCTGAAGGTGCCGATGAAGGTGACGTTCCCGGACGGCTCGACGAAGATTGTGGAGTACGCGTTTACCGCCACCGACACGCCCGCCCCGGCGGTAAAGCAGAACCGGACGTCCTCGGGTTCGTCCGACGGCTCGTCCATCGGTTCGTCGGCCGGATCGTCGGACGGCTCGTCGGCCTCCGGAGGATGGATCGCGGTGGTGCTCGGCCTGCTCGCGATGATCGCGGGTGTGGGGTACGCGGCCTTCCTCAATCAGGACGCCATTCGGGCGCAACTGAAGCACTACGGATTTTAGAAAAGGACATTGACATGAATATTTCGAAGAAAACCCTGGCAGTGTCCTTGTGCGCTGCACTCGCGGCGACCGTGGCGCCCATGGCGCCGGTAGCGGATGCGAAAGTCACGCTCGGCACCACCCAGCCGGATGCGACAGTGAACCGTTCCAACCCCACCGAGCCGTTTGTCAACGGCTTCATCACCCCGCGTGGCACTGGCCGGTTCGACTATTCGCACCCCGCGTCCCAGGCGGACAACCACCAGTTCGATACCTCCATGGAGGTGCGCACCAACGGCGACGTGGTGGTTCCCGACCTGTTTGCGCAGCCGGAAGTGACCACCGACGGCACCGCCGACGTGCTCACTTACACGCTGCAACAAACCAACTTCCTCATCACGCGGACCTACCGCATCGACGGCGGCCAGGTCAACGCCACAGTGACCGTGAAAAACACGGGCCAAACTGCGGCGGAGGTGGGCATTGACCTGGCCAACGTCGTGCCTTTTGCCGAAGGTATTACGGCTAACCAGGACGGTGACCGCGTGGTGGTGCAGCCGAAGTCCGGCGGTTACATCACCGACGTCCGCTTTACCGCACCGGACACCGCGGCCACGGGTGCGACCAAGGCGGCGGCCCTTTCGGGCGCAAACGACGGCGCAAAGCACCAGGCAGCGAGGTGGGAGCGCACGGTGGCCCCGGGGGCGTCGATAAGCGCAGGCATGTCCGTGGCAATCAGCACCCAGGACTCTGCCCTCGACACCGACGGCGACGGGCTGCGCGACTCCTGGGAAACCGAAGGGCTCAGGCTTGCCGACGGCACGTACCTGCCCATCCAACGCTGGGGCGCAGACCCCGACCGCAAAGACCTGTTCCTGCAGGTCAACTGGATGAAGTCCGAGTGGGAGACGATCGGCTGCGACCGCTCCGAACGCTTCGCCGCCACCCTCGATGATTTCGCCGAATTTGCCGCCTGCGCCACCGCGAACACCAAGAGCTACGCGCCGAACCCGTCGCTTTTCAAAGAGCTGGAAGACCTGTTCGACCAAAACGGCATCAACCTGCACATCGACGCCGGCAAGACTTACGTCAGCGAATCCATGGCCAGCATGACCGCGAAAGAGCGCAAGGGCGGTGAGACCGAGGATTACACCGCCGAGTACTTCGGCGGCCTGGACGAGCTGGGCCGCACCAAGAAGCTGGAGGATCAGGCCGAACACTTGCTCGGTGCGCGCCGCTCGGTGTTCCGCTCCGCGCTGATTGGCACCCGCTTCGACGAAGGCGCCAAACGCAACGTCACCGGCCTAGGCCAGGTCAACGGCTCCACCTTCTTCATCTCCGGCGACGTGACCAACAGCGACGAGCTTCTGCGCAACACCATCCTCCACGAGTTCGGCCACACCCTCGGGCTGATGCACTGGGGCCGCGAAACCCGCGACAACACCGCGCAGCGCCCCGTGCGCTTCGTGGACACCAAGGACCCGGCGATGGAGTTTTACCGCGCCGGCTACGACTGGCTGGGTTCCTACAAGTCCACCATGAGCTACGCATACCAGTTTTCCGAGTTCAACTTCTCCGACCAGGAAGTGCGCACCACGGAGAAGATTCCCAACTCAGAAGACAAGTCCCGCTTCAAGCCAGAAGAGAGCCAGTTCGACTACGTCATCCCGTCGGACTGGGACAACCTGCTGTTCAAAACCGAATACATCGGCCAGGGCGTGCGCGATTACGACGACGCCATCGATGCCCCCGACGCCCCCGACGTGGTTGCAGACGAGGAGCGCGCCGAAGTCGACGAACTGATCTCCGCCGCAGCCGCGACCGGCAAGAACGACGGCAAGGTCGGCTTCAGCCTCGCCCGTAGCCTGCACAACGACAACGGCATCGTCACCCACGCGGACACCAACATCATCAAGGGTGAGCTGCGTAACTTAGGGTCCACCGACGACACCTTCACGGTGGTTGCGGACTATGGAGTCGGGCAGTTCAAAGACAGCTACTTTGCCAAGGGCGACTCGAACTACATCACCCCGGTGGATATCGAGGTCTCACCGGCCGCGTTCATTGACACACCCGTCGTGCCGCTGCACATCACCGTGTCCAACTCCGAGGGCGCTCAGGTCTTCGACGACACCTTCAACGTTTCCGCGCTCGAGTACACCCCAGCGGAGATGGATAAGGTGCTGAAGGAAGTCCTCGCCTCCGACGCGGACGAGAACCTGAAAACGTTTGCCCGTCAGCGGCTGAAGGCCGCGCCGGTGGGGACGTCGACTGCGACGGCGAAGCCTGCGCCCGCGCCGGCGCCTACGCAGAAGAAGGCGGAGCCGTCGCCAAGCGAGAAGCCCTCGGGCAGCTCCGACTCGCCGATTGCGGTCATCATCGGCGTGCTGCTGGGGCTTATCGGCCTGGGTGCTGCGGCGTACGGCTGGGCGGTGCAGCAGGGCATGGTTCCGGCGCCGTTCTAGCGGCTCAAGGGGGCGTTTGCTTCACGACGAGCTCCGCCCCACCACCGGCCCCTGAACCCCAGCGAACCGTATGACCTAGTGGTAGCGTTTCCTGTGTTTTAGCGGTGTATCAGCGTTGAGAAAGTTGGGAAACCTATGTCCCGTCGAACGTATTTTGACCGTGCGCGTTTGCGGCGCCTGACCGCTGCGGCCACCGTTGTGGCGCTGGCAGGCGGGGCAGCGACCGTGCCGCTGGGGCCGCTCGCGCCCGCAGGCCTGGTGAGCACCGCCGCCGCGCAGGACTTCAGCGGTGGTTTCCAGTTGGAGGCCTTCGGCGGCAGGGATAGGGAAAAGTGGATTATCAACACCAGGCTGAACGATGATGAGACTGCCTCGCAAACCTTTGGCGCATTAACGATCGAGATCGTACCGGCTCCAGCGGTGCAATCCTCGCAGCCCAGTTTCCGGGAGTTCGACACCTATGAGGTCTACAACAATCGTGAGTTGATAGGCCTATTGGATGGACACACGGTGACTGATATCGACGGTACACAGCGACTGACGATTGAGTTTGCCGACCCTGTCGAGCTACGTCCGGGGGCCGTATTGCAGGTCATGACCCCCGTTAACCAGGAACTTTTGGACCGCGGAGGAACATATATTCCTGGGTTGTTCGCTTTTGGACACCCAGCGGGCACAAGGTTTGAGCAGCTCTACGGATCGGTATCGGGCGCTGTAGTTGATGAAGGTGGCGAACCCGTACCGGGTGCGCAGGCGGCGCTACTCAGCCGTGACGGGGCTGAGGTTCGAACGCTCGACATCGACTCCGATGGTTTTATCCACGCAGATGTTCCTGCCGGTGAGTACACCCTCCGTGTTGATACGCCAGATGGGTACGAACAACTCTGGGACATTCCGGTGTCTGTAAGGCCGCAAGAATCGACGTCGCTTGGCCACATTTCTATATCGCGGCTGCCCGGCTCGGTCAGTGGTGTCGTTCGTAGCGACGTATTCGGTCCGATGGAGGACGCTGAGGTCACCCTTGTTTCGGCTGGGGGGAGGCGAGGTCTTTGAAACTAAGACCGACGCAGAAGGCGTTTTTGTGATTGATGGTCTGCCCGCCGGTGAGTATGAGGCCTCGGTTTTTGCTCCCGAAGCGATCATGCAGGTTGACCCCGTGAACGTGACGGTTCTTCCTGGAGCAGACAGTCCAGTGGACTTCGGTTTACTTGACGAGAACTTGGAGGTGTACTCCTTCGTCGATGTTGCGGTGTGGGTGGACGAAAACGGTGATGGCACCCGTGACGCCGATGAAAATATCCCGGATCTGATTGTCGCCCTCGTTTACGAAGACGGCTCTGTTGAGCAGAGTTCATCCACCAACGACCGCGGAATGGCATTCTTCGAGAACGCCCCAAGCGGCAACTACACCATCCAGGTCACGAACCCGGGCGGCTACCGTCTTGCAGATCCGAAGGATCCGAATAACAACTCCTTCGAGAAAGGGGCGGTTCTCGAAAGCAAGCCGTTCTATTACGACGGATTTGAGCTCGTCAAAGAGGTGGAGCTGGAGAAAGAAATGGCCGTACCTACGACCGCTGCTCCTTCTGCGACGACTTCGACGCCGGCGTCCACGACACCGGTGTCCACGGTACCGGCGCCCATGACACCGGTGTCCACAACAACGCAGCAGCCGACGTCAACCGCACCGTCGACGCCGCGGCCGGTAGAGACCACATCCGAACAGATAACGACAATGCCGGCGACGTCGGTAGCAACGACGGTTGCGCAGGCGACTACGTCGGAGGAGCCCACCCCGGCGTGGACGGAGCCTCCGACGACCACGGTGCCTCTGGAGCCGTCGACGACCGCAGCGCCGGAACCGGAAGCGACACCTGAGCCGACGACGGAAGCGGCACCCGAGCCGACGCCAACCACGCAGCCCGCGCCGGATGCGTTCGCGTGGGACCGGGTCGTGGTGAAGCCGGGTGGCATCGCGGTAGTTCCGCCGACTCGCAGCGAAGACACCTCGGCAGCCACGTTTGAGTCCACAAAGGTCACCCGCACCGATGCCGACGGCAACACCGACATCCTCGCCCCGGCGGACAGCTGGGTTGAGGTGGGGGAGGATGGCACGGTCGTGGCCAGGCCGCCGCGCGACACCCCCGCTGGCGAGTATCAGGTCACCATCACTGCGTCCACGGGCGAGAAAGACACGATCACGGTTTCCGTGGAGCCGAACCCCACGATGGCGGACCGCTACGACGTGGCGTACACCTCGCCGCGCGTGAACGTCGGCGCGGAGGGCAACACGGGCGCGCCGCGTGCGGATGTGTCGGAAAACGGCCACCTCTACATCGGCCGCGCGTTGCCGGCGGGCACCACCTACAACGCTGATCACCCGTGGGCGTCCACCGACGCCAACGGCCGCGTCACCTTCCGCCCGCCCGCGGACGCGAAGCCCGGCACGTACGAGGTCCCGGTGACCATCACCTTCCCAGACGGCAGCACGAAGACGGTTACGGCCACCTTCACCGTCGTAAACAGCAAGCTCGCCGATGGCGCCACCTTCGGATACACGCCCGGCAAGGTTCGCCCGGGCGGCACCATCACCATTCCGCGCACCGGGGAGGTACCAGAACACACCACGTTTGCTATCAAACCGGGCGCGAACTTGCGCGGGTGGGCCGCCTCCGTCGGCACGGATGGCACTCTGCGCGTGACGGCTCCGCAAAACGCCACGGGTGCGGTGGATGTCCCCGTCATTGCCTACTTCAGCGACGGTTCCATCAAGGAGATCGCGGTTCGCGTATCGACGAACTCCGCCCCTCTCCCCACCACCCAAACCACCACAGCAGGCCAGCGCACCTCGGTGGACCTGTCGGACGGGGTGCCGAAGGGCACGACGTACGACGTCACTGGGTTTAACGTGCCGGGCTGGACCGCGCAGGTAGACGCCACCGGTACACTCACGGTCCGCCCGGACGCGACCGTGCCGGTGGGCCAGGAGGTCACCGTGCCGGTGCGCATGACCTACCCGGATGGTTCGACTGAGGTTGTGCAGGTGCCGGTGGCGGTGAGGGGCGAAGTGGCGTCGCAAAGCAAGGGCTCCTCCGACAGCCTCGGCTGGCTGGTGGTGCTGCTCGGCGTCATCGCCGCAGTCTCCGGCATCGGGTATGCGGCATGGCTGAACCAAGACGAAATCAAAGCAATTTTGAACAACTACGGGATCAGGATCTAAACCATGCACTTTTCCAAAAAGACGCTGGCAGTTGGCCTGTGCGCAACGCTGGGCAGCACCGTGTGCGTGGTTCCCGCACACGCCGAGGTCACCATCGACGGGCCAACAGCAATCGTGGACGGGATCCGCGACGATCAGTGGGACCCGTACTACAACGCCGAGCTGCGCGCGGACCTGCCTGGCCAGTTCACCTACTACAACCCCGAAGCGGTGGTGGACGCGCACACCTTCGAACTGCGAAGCGACATCACTATCGACGGTGCGAAGGCGCCGCGGCAGGTAGGTGTGGCGCCACAGGATAACTCCGACGGTAACGCGGATACCGTGAGCTTTCCCGGTTCGGCCGGCGATGTGTCCTTTGTCCGCTCCTACCGCGTCACCGGCAAGCAGGTCGTGCACACCGTGGTGGCCAGAAACGACGGCGACACGGCAGCCGACATCCGCGTGGATATGGTGAACCACCTGACCAATTCGCCAGCGGAGCTCGACGTATTCCACGCCGGAAACAGGTACATGGTGGGGCCGAAGTCGCGCGGTTACATCACGCGCGCAGAGTTCGTCGGGGCAGATCGGACCAGCGTGGGTGCCACCGCAGCCGAGGCGCTCGGCGGCCGGCAGGAGGCCACACCGACATTCCAGGCCGGCACCTGGGAGCAAACGCTGGCGCCGGGTGAGCAACTCACCGCCCACGCGTGGGTGAGCGTGACCACGCAGGACGACGTGTACGACACCGACGGCGACGGTCTGCGCGATTCGTGGGAATCGCATGGCATGGTGCTTGAGGACGGCACGCCACTGCCCATCCACAAATGGGGCGCAAGCCAAACCGATCCGGACCTTTACCTGCAGCTGAACTGGATGCGTTCCGAGTGGGAGACCCGCGGCTGCGACCGGGAAACACCGTTCGAGGTGAGCGTCGAGGGGTTTACGCAGTTCGCCGCCTGCGCGCGTGCGAACACGAAGGACTACGCGCCTTCGCCTCAGACGCTCAAGGACCTTGAAGACTTGTTTGCCGAGCACGATGTGCGCCTGCACATCGACGCCGGTTACGGCTACGTCTCTCAAGACATGGCAACAATGGGCACACCTCAGGGCGGCAAGACGCTCGATTTCACCCCGGAGTTCTTCCCCGGCTACGCCTCCGAGCTCACGCCAATACAGAAGAGCAAAAACGTGGCGGACAACCTCCAGCCGGTGGCAGACCGGCTGCTCGGCGCGCGCAAGGCTGCGTTCCGCCAGGGCATCATCGGCGACCGCATCTCCCACCACACCGACGCCACCGGAGTCGCCCCGATCAACGGCAGCGCCTTCTACGTGGCCAACATGGACCAGATGACCACGCAGGAACAGCTGCGAAACACCATCCTCCACGAGTTCGGCCACACCCTGGGCCTGCGCCACAATGGCACCGTGCGCGAGGGCAACACCGCGCCGAATATCGCCAACATCAGCGACTACAAATCGGTGATGAGCTACGCCCACCAGTGGGACGAGTTCAACTACTCCGCCACCGACATCACCTCCGGAAACTTCACCATCCCGGCGGACTGGGCCAACCTGAACTACCCCGGCGCTCATGTGGGGCAGGGCAGCATCAGCGTCGGCCGCGAGGACACTTCTGCGCTGCCGGACACCACCGACCCGAACACGGATCAGGTGCACGCCGCCCCTGACGAGGCCACCGCAGACGAGCTGATCCTCAACTCCGCCGCGGACAACCGCAAGCAGGCCGGGTTCACTCTGCTGAAGACCCCCAACGGCGACAACGGCATTGTCACCAACGCGGCCGGCAACAACGTGCTCAAGGGCCGGCTGACCAACCTCGGCGATACGTCCGAGGCGTTCCGGGTCACCGTCGATTACGGCGAGGGCGAGGACAAGGGCACTTACTCTGAGGACGTGCGGCTGTCCGGTTACAAAGCGGGGTTGTATAAGCGCGACCTGGAAATTCCGATCGATCAGGCACACCTTTTGAAAAACCCTGTCGTTCCCGTCACGGTGGCGGTGAGCAACTCCGACGGCGAGCAGGTCTTCACCGAAACTTTCCGCGTCTCCGCGCTGAACTACAGCGCCGCGGAGATGAAGAAAGTGCTCGAGCAGGTGCTTTCCTCGGACGCAGACCCGCAGGATAAAGCGTTGGCGAAGCAGCGCCTCACCCCGCGCGCGGAAACTTCGCAGCCGGCGAAGCCAGTGCCGTCGAAGCCTGCGCCCGCGCCGGCGCCTACGCAGAAGAAGGCGGAGCCGTCGCCAAGCGAGAAGCCCTCCGGCAGCTCCGACTCGCCGATTGCGATCATCATCGGCGTGCTGCTGGGGCTTATCGGCCTGGGTGCTGCGGGATTCGGCTGGGCGCACAGCCAAGGACTGCTTCCTTAAATACGATGGGTGGGGCAGATTGCCTATCGACGACCAAAGGAGCCCCACCCCATGAAGGCCATCCGCTACACCGACTACCAAACGTTTCCGCAGATCGTTGACGTTGACAAGCCCACCGCCGGCCCCGGCGAAGTGGTGCTGAAAGTCGCCGCCTCGGGCGCATGCCACTCCGACGTCGCCGTGTTCAACGACTTTGTCGAGGGCACAAACCCGTTGTGCGCGCCGCAATTCACCCTCGGCCACGAAGTCGCAGGCTGGGCGGACGAGATCGGTGAAGGCGTCGACGGAATCGAGCGCGGCGCCGCGTACGTGGTCTACGGTCCGGTCGGCTGCGGCTACTGCCGGTTCTGCATGATCGGCCAGGACACGTTCTGCGAGAACGTCGCTCAGGTCGGCTACCTGGGCATCGGCTTGGGTCGTGACGGAGGCATGGCGGAGTACGTCGTCGTGCCGGCGCGCAACCTCGTGCCGCTGGGAGATGCGGACCCAGTGAAGGCCTCCGCGCTTGCCGACGCCGGTTTGACCCCGTACCACGCCATCAAACTGGCACTGCCGAAGCTGAACAAGGCCGGCTCGTCCGCGCTGGTGATCGGCCTTGGCGGGCTCGGGTTGCTGGCAGTGCAGATACTCAAAGCCATGACCGGCGCGACGATCATCGCCACAGACACCAAGGAAGAAGCGCTGCGCGAGGCTGAGAAGTACGGCGCGATCACCGTTGCTTCCGGCGACGATCAGGCCGCGAAAATCCGTGAGCTCACCGGTGGGCGGGGCGTAGATGCCGTCTTCGACATGGTCGGCATCGGCCCCACTGTGGAGACCGCGATGACATCCGTGGCCACGCAAGGCCGCGTGTCCATCGTCGGCCTCGGTGCCGCGGGCAGCGATTACGGCTGGCAGTGGTACAAGGAGCCGTACGAGGCCGAGCTGGTGAAGACCTACTGGGGTACTCTGCCGGAGCTCGGCGAGCTGGTCGCGCTACTGCAGCAAGGTCACCTGGAGCCGCAGTACACTACATACTCGCTGGATGAGGGCTTAAATGCCTACCAGAAACTCGTTGACGGCCAAGTCGCCGGCCGCGCGATCATCGTGCCCAACGAGCGTTTCTAAGACGCCCGCTCATCCCACCATTGCTCGAGGTACGCAATAGCCTGGTCGATGGCGTGGTGGGTGTCCACCGCCTCCATCGACGGCAGGCCTTCGGAACGGAACTGCGGGCCCAGGTTCTTAAACGGGCTGATCGTGCGATCTTCGTGCATGGCCGCGTGGATGGACTCCAGGATGTCGTTGATCCTGCGCGCCACGATTTTCTTCTGGGCGCGGTTGAAGGTGGGTGGGGCGAACGGGTTGTCGTCGATGAGCATGTGCCCCGAAAGCTTGCCCATGCGCGGGTCGAACGCGAACACCGCGACCGGGAACGTGAAATCGGCGTTCATGTTCGGGCGGAACTCGATGCAGAACGTGGTGTAGAGCGCGTTGTCCTGCGAGTCCTGCAGCATCGCCACCGTGGCGGTAGTCATGTCCTCCGCCTGGAACGACGCGCGGCGCTTCAGCGCGAACGCGGGGTCTTGCGGGTCAACGATTTTCACGGTTTTGTCGTCGAGCGCGACGAGGATGCGGCCGAGCTCGGCGACCACGTTCGCGGCGTCTTCGGGCGAGTACCACTCGGGCGCCTGCGGGCTGCCGGGCTGCAGCATCGCGAGCTCGACCTCGTGGGCGTCGATGTCGTGCACGATCACGGCGACTTTCAGGCCGGTGTCGGTGACGTAGTCGGTGTCTAAGTGGCAGGCGATGTCTTCGTCAAAGTACGGATCGTCGTGTTCGATCCCGAGGTCGTCGGCGAGGTCCGCCGCTTCCTCGTCGTAAGTGTCCAGGTAGTACAGCTCGTAGGTGTCGAATCGCATGGGTCCCCCTCGGTGTCGTGCGGCAGCCCCCTGCTGCCGCCTATCGACGACACTAAAGCCGCCCTACTTCCGCGCACAAGAGCCTGCGTGTCCATGAAAATGCGCACCGGCGAGGGAACCGCGCCGGGGGATAGGGTTGCGGGCATGGATGAACAGGCGAAGCTGGAGCGGGTCTACGCGTACCCGTTCGGCGAGATTTACAACAACTACCTGGCAAAGGTTGAGCGCAAGGGTCACAGCCGCGACGAGTTGGACGACGTGCTCGGCTGGTTCACCGGGCTTGCGCCGAGGGAGTTGGAATCAGAAGCCGAGTCGGGCAAGACGCTGCGCGACTTCTTCGACTCGATCGCGCTCAACGCGCACGCCGATTTGATCACCGGGAAGGTGTGCGGCGTGCGCGTCGAGGAGGTCGAAGAGGACCTCATGCGCAAGATCCGCCAGATGGACCTGCTTGTGGACGAGCTGGCCCGCGGCAAGAAGATCACCAGCATCAAGCGCGGCGCGTAACCCTAATCCCAGCCGGTGTCGCGCGTGCTTCGCTGGTTGAGGTGGTGGCCCATGTGGGGGATGACAAAGTTGAGCACACCCCGGCGAGGGGAGTAGATCAGCTCACGGTCGATGAGCTTCTGCCGCACCATGGAAACTTGCTGTACGCGTTTGCCCAGGTGTTGCGCGATCGCAGCACTTGGCACCGCCTGTTGGCCCTCCTGTACTTCGGCCATCGCTGAAAGGTATTCGAGCTCGGCGGCGGGCAGGTGTAGCAGCGCTGGTTGGTGGACCAAGTCGCCCAGTGTTTTCAACACGTCTGGGGTCACTGCCGCGAGGTCGTCGTGGGAAACGGGCTGGTCCCGGCGGCTCGCACGCTCGAACAGGTGGTAGCCGAGGAGCTGGATTAAAAAGGGGTAGCCGCGGGTCAGCGCCGCGGCGTCCGTGAGTACCCCGTCGGGGATCTCGACGCCGCCTCGTGCCGCGGTATCCCTCAGTACCGAAAGTGTCTCTGATGGCGTCATTGGGGCGAGCACGGCGTGCTGGGCGCGGCGCAGAAACGTGGTGCCCGGGTGTTGTAGTAGCGACTCCACGCCGTCAGGCAACCCGGCGGCGGCGAAGGCGATGTCGCGCCCGTCGCGGCGCAGATCCTGCACCGCGGCCGTGAGTTGCCACAGCTCTTTCGCGTTGACACTTTGGACTTCGTCCAGGGTGATCAGTACGCCGGATTCGGGCGGCAGCTCGTCGCAAAGAGTGTTCAGTGAACCGATCAAGGAGGGGGCCGGCTTTTCACCCGGGGCGGCGGTGGTTGAAAACCCGCCGATGCCGGAGACCGTCACGCCCGTGATGCGTCGCCGCTCTGGGTCCTGCTGTCGTACCGTGGCGAGCGCCTGCGGGATCACGGTGGCAACCAGCGGTTCGACCAGTTCGTACGGCTGAGCGCGTAGCACGATCCAGCCATGGCCGGCGGCTTCGTCTTCGAGCTCGTTGAGCGCGACCGTCTTTCCGATGCCACGCGGCCCCGAGATAAGCAGGGTTCGCCTCGGGTCGCCGGGTCCGCCGTCCAGGCCGGCGCCGAAGCTGCGTGTGAGGCTGTCGTCGCCGCCGAGCACGACGGGTGAAACGCCGAACGTGGGGATGAAGGGATTACGCATCCGCGCCTCCTTGAGTCTTTATACTCTTTATACACGCGAATGCCTTTATACTCTTTATACGCCCAGCTCGGCGGCGCTTTTCGGCTACTCGCCGCGCATGAGCGCGAGCGTGAGCTCGTAGCAGCGCGTCAGCGACGGCACCGGCAGGAAACGCTCGGTAAGGCGCTGCTGCGTCACAGCAGCACTCCGACGCCACGCACGATCGAGTCCCACAGCCCGATCACGGAAAAGCTGAGGTCAGAAAGCGATTGCTGCCACGAGGCGGGCAGGAAATTGTTCGTGATGTCGGTGGTCAGCATGATGCGCAGATCTTCCGCGCCGTGGTGCATGTTGTAGGTCAGCTGCGAGCTTAAATTCATGCCGACGATGCTACGCCCGCTTCCTCACGCACTTCTGGCTAACCGTACGAACATCCCATTTTGCAGGCCTTATAGGAGTGACTAGCGTCAGGTATATAACAACCGAATCAAGGAGGGGCACCGTGACCACAGCAGTCACACCTGCAGCAAGCTCAGAACAACAACCGGTGGAAAAGGAACGCAACACCGGCAAAGTTGTCGCGTTCATCCTGTCGTTTGTCGCACTCGGCGTGGTGCTGATGCTGCCGATCTCGGGCCTGGCCATGCCGGCGAAGATCGCGCTCGGCATGCTGGCCTTCGCCGTGATCATGTGGGTCACCGAAGCGGTGTCCTACTCGGTCTCGGCGGTGATGATCGTCGGCCTCATCGCGATCATGCTCACATTCGCCACCGACCCGGAGACCGGCCAAGCGGTCGGCGCGTCCAAGGGCCTAAGCATCGCGATGAGCGGTTTCTCGTCGTCTGCGGTGGCGCTGGTCGGTGCGGCGCTCGCGCTGGCCACGGCGATGCAGGCCACAGGGCTGCACCGCAGGCTCGCCCTCTACGTGCTCAAGACTGCGGGTGAGAAGGTCTCCCACATCGTCGTCGGCGCGATTGTCATCTCCATCATCCTGGCGTTCTTCGTCCCGTCTGCCACGGCCCGCGCCGGCGCTGTGGTGCCGATCCTCATGGGCATGGTCGCCGCGTTCGGCCTGGCCAAGGAGTCGAAGCTGGCGGCCCTGCTGGTGATCACCGCGACGCAGGCGGTGTCCATCTGGAACGTCGGCATCAAGACCGCCGCGGCGCAGAACCTGGTGGCCGTCGGCTTCATTGAGGACCAGCTGGGCCAGACCGTGTCCTGGGGCCAGTGGTTCCTGTGGGCCGCACCATGGTCAGTGCTGATGTCGATCGCGCTGTACTTCATCATGCGCCGGGCGATCAAGCCGGAGGCTGAAGCGATTGAGGGCGGGCGGGAGCTCGTCGAGAAGCAGCTTGCAGAGATGGGCCCGATGACCGGCGCCGAGAAGCGCCTCACCGCGATCGCCGTCGCGCTGCTGCTGTTCTGGGCGACCGAAGGTGTGCTGCACCCCATCAGCTCCGCCACCATCACCATCGTCGCGGTGGGCATCATGCTCACGCCCCGCATCGGCGTGATGGACTGGAAGTACGCCCAGGAACACATCAATTGGGGCACGCTCGTGGTCTTCGCCGCCGGCATCTCCCTGGGCAAGTTCCTGCTGGACACGGGCGCGGCGACCTGGCTGTCGGAGTCCACGTTTGGTGCCATCGGCCTGGCGTCCATGCCGATTCTGGCCACGATCGCGCTGGTGAGCCTGTTTAACATCCTCATCCACCTGGGCTTCGCCTCGGCGACCTCGCTGGCGTCCGCGCTGATCCCGGTCTTCATCGCGCTGGCGGCCACCCTGGACGTGCCCAATGACGGCATCGGGTTTGTCATCATTCAGCAGTTCGTCATCTGCTTCGGCTTCCTGCTGCCGGTCTCCGCGCCGCAGAACATGCTGGCTTACGGCACGGGCGCGTTCACCTCCAAGCAGTTCCTGCGCACCGGTATCCCGCTGACGATCGTGGGCTACCTGCTCATCCTGCTGCTGTCGGCGACGTACTGGAACTGGATCGGGCTGGTCTAACTACTCCACAATCAGGCCCAGGTGCAGCGCGGAAAGTTCGTGCTCGCCTGGGCCTTTCGGCAATTCGGCGAGTTCTTTGGCCGTGGCGGGTGTGACCGGGATGATCCATCCGAGCTTCGGATCCAGCACCGGTACGGACTCTCGCTCCACCGGCACGAAGGTGACGTTGCGCTCGCCTGCGTGCCGCAACTGCACCGCGCCGCCTGCGGCGATGCGCTCGAGCGCAGCGGCCGAGGTGGTCACGATGACCATCTTCTCCTCGGTGTCGGGGGAGAGTTTCGCGGTGTGCACCTCAAGCTTGTCGACGTCCAAAGGTGCATACCGCTCCGGAAAATCCACCAGCGGCGTGTGGCCGAGGCCCAATAGCTGCCGTGCACGACTGAGAAGTCCCATGGTGGCCGAGTGTATAGGGCCGCCGCTAGTGGAAGAGCAGGCGCATCGCCCCGAACTGGTGGTACGGGTTCGGCACCGCATACCCCCTGGGTGAGACCCACACCGGCATCCCGCCGATGAAGCGCACGCGGCCGCGCTTGTTGATGTGGGCGTCATCGTCGTTCGTCCGGTTGTGGTACGGGCACAGCATGGCCTGGTTGTCATCAAGTAGATCGGTGCAAGCCTGGTGTGGTGAGCGTGTCGTTGCCGCTGCCACTGTCTCGGGCGGCAAACCTTGATGCCAGATCTGTGTTTTAGATCGTTTAACGCACGCGGGGGCGTTTATGTAGGGCAAGGCCCTATATACTCGCCGTATGCAGGCATTCTTCTCTTGGTTTACCTCTCAAAGTGGCGTGTCGCTGTTGGTAGCCCTCATTGCACTCGGTGGAGTACTCATTAACAACCGAGCAGCAGAAAAACGACGGCGGGCAGACCAAGCTGCAGCTGACCAACGGCGCAAGGACGACCAAGCGGCCGAAGACACCCGGCGAAAGGCTGATGACGACCGACGTGAACGGGAACGGCAAGATGCATTGTTGCGAGAAGACTATGCGCGGCAACGTAAAGCAGTTGCAGATTGTCTTAGGTCGATTCGTGAATCTGAAGCGCGTGCAGATGGTGGCACTCGAGACAAACTCTTCTCTGATTTACCTCGGTACCAAAAGCAAAGCAAAGCCCGGAATGAACTTGATTTAGAAGGTGTTTCTCTTCGAGAAAACTTCTATGTGGAGTGCCTAACAGCCGTACGTATTCTTGAGCTCGAGGTTACCCAGCCTGCTTTATGCGAGAGTATCGCACGTCTTACCTCTACGCTTGGTTCCGAAATTCAAACGTTGAACGAAAAGCGAGATAAGGATTGGAATGAATACGTGCTACTGATTAGGCGAAGTTGCGCACTCACGACGGGTATGCAGACGCGCCTAAACGATCTCATAGACACAGCTAAGGACAATCTACACGTTCCGATTAGTCTGAAGTCGGAATTAGTATAAGAAGTTCCTGCAGCAGACCGCACAGCCCCAATGCTCTAAATGTGAACGCATTGGGCGCCTATGATGTCTCAATTGGAAACGCCGAGAACCCGCGTCCAGTTTCGCCACCACCCGCCGGTTACAGTGTCTGACATGGCAGAAAAGGGCACCACTTACCGCGCTGAGCTGGTCATGCCGTACGGCACCGGCGACGTGGTCGTCTCACCGCACGACTACGTATCCCCGCTGGGCACCCGGCTTTCGCGCGCCGGCTGGAAGTCGGTGCTGCGCCGCATCATCACCGACTTTGCCAACGACGCCATGGTGGACCGCGCCGCCGCGATGACGTACTACACGCTGCTGTCGGTCGCGCCGATGCTGCTGGCGTCGTACTCCATCTTCAGCCTGCTCATGCCGCGCGAGGAGGACGCCCCGGATTCGCTGCTCGCCGAGCTGATCCGCTCGTACGTGCCCTCGGAGTTGCAGGAAGATGCGTTGGCGTTGGTGTTGTCGATCGTCGGGACGCCGTCGCAAAGCACGATTGCCCTCGTGGTCTCTGTGCTGATTTCGCTGCTGTCCGCCTCCGGCTACGTGCGGTCGTTTTCGCGCAACGCGAACCTCATGTACGGCCGCACCGAAGGCCGCCCGATTGTGGTCACGTGGGCGACGATGTGGCTGGTCACGCTCGTGCTTGTCGTGGGCGCGGTGGTGATTATTTTGGGCGCGCTGCTTACCGACGGCATCGTCAACGCCGTCCTCGGCCCCATCGCGCGACCGCTGCAGCTGGAAGACGAGCTGGAGTACCTCACCTCGATCTTCCTGCCAGTGTGGGACTACCTGCGCGGACCCGTGATCGCGGTGGTTGCAGTCGCGCTGGTCAGCGTGCTCTACCACTTCACACCGAACGTGCGGCCGGGGCGGTTCCGGGTGCTGACGCTCGGCTCGGCGCTGGCGCTTACGGTAGCCAGCGCGCTGTGGGTGGGTTTTGGCTGGTACCTGAAGCTGGTCGGCGTGCGCAGCACCTACGGCGCGTTCGGGACGGTGCTGGCTGTGCTGGTGCTCGTGTGGACGGTCAACGTGGTGCTGCTGATGGGCGTGAAAATCGATGCCGAGATACTGCGCGCCAAGGAGCTGCAGGCGGGGATGGATTCGCGCCGCTGCATCCAGGCGCCGCCGCGCTCGAGCAGGGGCGCTGCAGGGCGGTTGCAGATGCGCCGCTGGACCGACCGGGCGGCCCGCGAAATTTTGAACAGTTGAACACCGGCGCGTCGGTAGCGTGGTGGCATGACGTTGATTGATCCCCGCACAAAGTACCCGTCCGAGTTTCCCGCCGAGCCTCGCCAGGACAACCCCGGCTTGGACGTGAAGATGGCCACCGAGCCCGACCTGGGCCAGGAATCCTACGTGGGATCCGGCAAGCTCGAGGGTCGCCGTGCTCTTATCACCGGCGGCGACTCCGGTATTGGCGCCGCCACTGCCATCGCGTTCGCCCGGGAGGGTGCGGACGTGGCCATTTCCTACCTGCCGGAGGAGCAGGAGGACGCAGACCGCATTGTGAAGCTCATCGAGGACGCCGGGCGCAAAGCAGTGGCGATCCCGGGCGACTTGCAGGAGCTGGACAACTGCGTGGCCGCGGTGGAAAAGACGGTCGAGGGCCTTGGTGGCATTGACATCCTGGTCAACAACGCCTCGCGCCAGGTGTGGAATGACGGCATCCTCAATATTTCCGACGATGACTTCGACGCCACCATGAAGACCAACATCTACTCCGCATTCCGTGTGACCAAGGAAGCGGTCAAGCACATGGATCCGGGGTCATCCATCATCTTTTCCACTTCCATCCAGGCGTACTCGCCGTCGAAGGAACTGCTGGATTACGCCATGACCAAGGCAGCCTTCAACAACCTGGCCAAAGGCCTGTCCGGTGAGCTGCTGCCGTCGAAGGGCATTCGCGTCAACGCGGTCGCGCCGGGGCCGATCTGGACCGTGATCCAGCCGGCCGAGGGGCAGCCCAAGGAGGTCGTGGACAACTTCGCGCAAGACTCCGACATCGGCCGCCCGGGGCAGCCCGCGGAGCTCGCTGGCGCGTACGTCTTCCTCGCGTCCGAGGCCGCGTCCTACATCTCCGGCGAGACACTCGCGGTGACCGGCGGTGCGCTAACTCCGTAGCGCTGAACACCGTTCAAAACAGCCGGTGAGCTGCTAGGGTTCTAGCTCATGCACGCCCATGAAATCGCCGACATCGACGCCGCCCATATCTGGCACCCCTACGCGGAACCGGGGCAGTTCACTTACCCCGTCGACAGTGCCGCAGGCGCGCGCATCACGCTTCACGACGGCCGCGTGCTCATCGACGCCATGTCCTCCTGGTGGGCCGCGATCCACGGCCACTCCAACCCGCGCCTGGTCGCGGCGGCCGAGGCGCAGATTGCCAAGATGAGCCACGTCATGTTCGGCGGGCTCACCCACGAGCCGGCGGCGACGCTGACGAAACGCCTTCTCGACCTCACTGGCGGGGTGTTTTCCCAGGTGTTCTTCTCCGACTCCGGCTCCGTGTCGGTGGAAGTGGCGATGAAGATGGCCCTGCAATACGCCATCGGGCTGGGGCATCCGGAGCGCACCACCTTCCTCACCTGGCGCTCCGGCTACCACGGCGACACGTTCGCCACCATGAGCGTGTGCGACCCGGATGGCGGAATGCATTCGATGTGGGGCGACGCGCTGAAACCGCAGGTCTTCGCGCCGGCACCGCCGGTGCGCGGGGCGTCCGCCGCCGACCGCGATGCCTACCTCGAACAGTTCGCGCGCCTGATCACGCCGGAGATCGCCGGCGTGATCGTCGAGCCGGTGGTCCAGGGAGCAGGCGGCATGCGCTTCCACGACCCCGAGTTGCTTTCAGGGCTACGCACACTTTGCGACGCCTCCGGCATCCCCCTCATCGCCGACGAAATCGCTACCGGGTTCGGCCGCACCGGCCAACTGTTCACCACCCTGGACAACGGCGTGGTGCCCGACATCATGTGCGTGGGCAAGGCGATGACCGGCGGGTTCATGACACTTGCGGCCACCCTCGCCACCGAGAAGATCGCATCCGGGATGCAGCCGCGCGCGCTCATGCACGGCCCGACGTTTATGGCCAATCCGCTGGCCTGCGCAGTTGCCGCCGAGTCGGTGGCGATGGTGGCGGAGGGGCAGTGGCGCGACCAGGTCGCCCGGATCGAAGCCGGCCTCGAGCGCGGCCTGCGCCCGCTGGCGGTCACCCCGGGCGTGGCGGACGTGCGCGTGCTCGGCGCCATCGGCGTGGTCGAGCTCGAGCGCGACGCGCCCATGCGCGAAGCCACCGAGGCCGCCATGGCCGAGGGAGTGTGGATCCGTCCGTTCGGCCGGTTGATCTACACCATGCCGCCCTACATCTGCTCAGACGAAGACATCGCCCAGATCTGCCGGGGCATCACGGCAGCGGTCAAGGAGGCCACGAAATGATCATCGCCATCACCGGCACCAACACCGACGTGGGTAAGACGGTGGCCACCGCCGCCATCGCCGCCGTGCTCAAGCGCCGCGGCGTCGACGTCGTGGCCGCCAAGCCCATCCAGACGGGTGAGGAGCCGGGGCAGGGGGACGCGTCAGCCGTCGAGAAGCTTGCTGGCGTCGAGACGTTCGAGCGGTGGCGCTACCCGGAACCTCTCGCGCCGAACCTCGCCGCGCGGCGGGCGGGCATCCAAACCCCGAGCCTTGACGAGGTCGCCGAGTGGATCCGCAGCCTTGACGCCCCCGGGCGCGTCGTGCTGGTCGAAGGCGCCGGCGGGCTGTTGGTGCGGCTCGCGGACGACTACACGCTCGCCGACATCGCCAAAGCCGCGGGCACGCCGCTGGTGGTGGTGACTTCGCTCGGCCTGGGCAGCCTGAACCTCGCCGAGCTGACCTGCGTCCAAGCCCGCGCCATGGGCCTGGACGTGCTGGGGCTCATCGGCGGGAGCATGCCGGACAGCCCGGACCTGCCCACGCGCCTGAACGTCGAGGAGCTGCGGGAAGTCACCGGTGCCGAGTACTGGGGCCACCTGCCGGAAGGCTGCGGGCGCTTGGACCCGGAGCGGTTCGCGGAGGTGGCCTGGGACGCGATCGGGGAGTGCGTGCGCGTAGGCTCGCGTGCATGATTGATGCCCGCGACACCGCCCTCATCTTCGAGGGAGGAGGCACCCGCAACTCGTACACCGCCCCGGTGGTGGAAAAGCTCATCGCGGAGGAGGTCCAGGTCGGCTGGGTCGGCGGCATTTCCGCCGGTTCGGTGCACGCGTTGAACTTCGCCTCCCGCGACACGTGGCGCTCTGAGAACGCGTTCACGGAGTTCGTGGGCAACCCCAAATTCGGCGGCTGGCGCTCTGTGGTGCGGGGCAAGGGCCTGATCAACGGCGAGTGGGCGTACGAGCAATCCGAGGACGTCCTGCCGTTCGATTTCGACGCGTTTGCCCGGACCACCGAGGAGGTCCACATCGAGGCGGTGCGCGCCGACACGGGGGAGACGGTGGCGTTCAACCGCGAGGACCTGCGCACCTTGGAGGACGTCGCCCTTGCCGCGCGGACCTCGTCGACGCTGCCGATCCTGATGAAGATGCGCGAAATCGACGGCGTGCCCTACGTCGACGGCGCGCTGGGCACCTCGGGCGGTTTGCTCATCGACGCCGCCCGCGCCGCCGGTTACTCGCGTTTCCTCGCCGTGCTCACCCGCCCGCGTGACTACGTCAAGGGGCCGCAAAAGCGCGAGCGCGCCGTGCGCCGCATCCTGCGCAACACGCCGAAAGTCGCCGACGCCATGGTGGCTCGGCCGGGCATCTACAACGCCGCGAAGCAATCGCTTATCGACGAAGCTGCCGCCGGCAACGCCTACCTCTTCTTCCCCGACGCGATGGGAGTCGAATCCACCGAGCTCGACGCGGAGAAGCTGCGGGCGAACTACGCGGCCGGGCAGACGCAGGTGGAGCGCGATTGGCCTGCGATGCGGGAGTTCCTCACCGCGAAGCGCTAGTCCGCGATGAGCGGCTCGATGGTCAGCTCCGGGTGCTCCTTCTCCACGAACGCGATCTTCCACTTGTCGCCGAACAGGGCGATGAGCTCGCCGTCGGTGCGGGTGAAGATCTCCACGCCGCGCTGACGGCCAAGCTCCGGCGCGGATTCGGCGTCGGTGCGACGCGCCACCGAGTACGGGATCGGCTCGGTGACGGTCTCGACGTTGTACTCGTTTTCCATGCGCGCCTGCATGACCTCGAACTGCATCGGGCCGACGGCGGCCATGACGGGGGCGGCGTCGCCGCGGGCGTCGTTGCGCAGGATCTGCACCACGCCCTCGGCATCCAGCTGGTCCAGCGCCTTGCGGAACTGCTTGTACTTGCCCAGCGACTTCGCGCGCAGCGTGCGGAAGTGCTCCGGCGCGAACTGCGGCATCGGCGGGAACTGGACCTTCTTGCCGGCGTAGATCGTGTCGCCGGGCGCCAGCGCACCGGCGTTGACCAGGCCAATGATGTCGCCGGGGTACGCCGTCTCCACGGTGTCGCGGCTGCGGCCGAACACGGTCAGCGCGTACTTGGTGGAAAACGACCGCCCGGACTGCGCGTGCGTGACCTGCATGCCGCGGTCGAACTCGCCGGAGACCACGCGCATGAACGCCAGGGTGTCGCGGTGGTTTTTGTCCATGCCGGCCTGGACTTTGAACACCACGCCGGAAAAGTCGTCGCCGATGTCGCGCTGCTCGTCCATCGCGGCGGTGGACGCCTCGACCGCCTTCGGGTCGGACGCACGGCCCTCGGGTGCCGGGGCGATGGCGCACAGCGTGTCCAGGATCTGGTGCACGCCGAAGTTCAGCATCGCGGAGGCGAAGATAATCGGCGAGGTGATGCACTGCTCGAAGAGCTGCTGGTCGTGCACGGCGCCGTCCTCAAGCAGAAGCGACGCCTCCTCGAGGGCGGTCTCCCACACGTCGCCCTCTTTCGCCAAGGCTTCGTCGGGGGAGTAGTGCTCCTCCGGGGCGATGGTGGAGCCGCCGGCGGTGCGTGTGAAGTGCACATACCCGTCGATGGAGCCTTCCGTATCGACGTGCGCGAGCCCGCGGAAATCGCCCGCCTCGCCCACCGGCCAGTACAGCGGGGTCGGCTGCAGGTCGATCTCGGAGACGATCTCGTCGACAAGCTCGAGCGGCTCGCGGCCCACGCGGTCCCACTTGTTAATCACGGTGACAATCGGCAGCCCGCGGGCCTTGCACACGCGGAAGAGCTTCAGGGTTTGCGGCTCGAGGCCTTTGGCTGCGTCGATAAGCATGACTGCGGCATCGACGGCGGAAAGCACGCGGTAGGTGTCCTCGGAAAAGTCCGCGTGGCCCGGGGTGTCCACCAGGTTGACCACGTACGGCTCGCCCTCGTGGCCGTCGGGCGCGTACTCGAACTGCAGCGCCGAGGAAGCGACCGAGATGCCGCGGTCCTTTTCCATCTCCATCCAGTCCGACACGGTGGACTTGCGGTTGCCCTTGCCGTGCACCGCGCCCGCCTCCGAAATGACGTGCGCGTGCAGCGCCAGCGCCTCCGTGATCGTCGACTTACCGGCGTCCGGGTGGGCGATGACGGCGAATGTGCGGCGGCGCGCGGCCTCGGAAACGGTACTCATAAGCAGCTAGCTTATCGACGCACCTTCGGCCAAGTACAGTCGTGCCCATGACAACAATCGGAGTGTTTCTCGGATCTGTACGCACGGGCCGCATCGGCAGCCAAGTCGGCGCCTGGGTGATGGAGGCCGCCGCCGAGCGCGACGCGGACTACCGCCTGCTCGACCTGGCTGAATTCGACGTTCCGCACCTCATCGCGGAGGTCGTGCCGGGCGCGGCGAACAAGCAGTACGACGACCCGGCCGTCACCGCCTGGTCCGAGGCCGTGGACGCCTGCGACGGGTTCGTCTTTGTCACCCCGGAGTACAACCACTCCATCCCGGGCACGATGAAAAACGCCTTCGACTCGCTGTTCGGCGAGTGGGTCGGCAAGCCGGTGGCATTCGTGAGCTACGGTGCGGACGGCGGCGTGCGCGCGGTGGAGCACTGGCGCCAGATCGTGGCGAATTTGTCCATGACGGACATCCGCAACCAGGTGGCGCTGAACATCTTCGGCGAGGACGGCGAGGGCGGCGAGCTCGCCCCGCGCGGGCACAAGCAGGCGGCGCTCACGCGCGCGCTGAGCGACCTGGAGGAGAAGCTGGGCTAGTCCGCGAGCGGGAGCTCGAACTTCAGGCCCTCGCATGTGATGCGCCCGGTCTGCTTGCCGTTCCACTCAGGGCTAAAGCCGACCTCCTCGAGCGCCTCAACGACTGCCTGGCCGATCTCGGCGTCGGACTCGTCGCCGGGGTTGTCCAGCGAGCTGAAGCCGACGTAGAGCCGCCCGATGTGGATGACGCAGTCCACGTCCTGCATGGTGCAGTAGGCGTAGCCCTTGCGGCCTTCTTCGCGGGCGAGGTCGGCGCCGTCGTCGGCGGCCTCGCCCTTGTCGTAGCCCGTGTCGAAGGAAAACGAGAGGTCGCGCTTCGCCAGTGCCTCGCGCAGGGCTTCGATGCGCTTGGCGTCCTCGGAGGCCTCGGGGACGAAGCGGGCGTACTCGTCGCGGACCTCTTCGAAGACGGACACGGGGACGCCATCGTCCTCGAGTCCGCTGATGATCATGGCTGAGCCCCAGCCGTGGCAAAGCTGGAGACAGACTTCGCTGGTGGTCTCGTCGGGTTCGTAAAGGCCTTCTGCGGGAGGGTACTTGCTGTCGAACATGGCATGGCGGGTCATGCCCCACAACCTACCGTGTTGCGTGGATCACGTTCTGTGCTTTGGCTACGCCTTCGCTGACAATCAACTGCACAGCCTTGGCGGCGAGCGCGACCTGGCCGGAGATGTCGCCGTCGATGGGGGAGAGCACCCAGTCCGGCACCGCCATGCCCTGCGGCGGGCGTCCGATGCCCATGCGCACGCGCAGGTAGTCGCGGGTGCCCAGGTGCTCGGTGATGGATTTCAGTCCGTTGTGGCCGTTTTCGTTGCCGCCGAGTTTCACGCGCACTTTCCCGGCGGGCAGGTCCAGCTCGTCGTGCACCACGATGATGCGCTCCGGCGCCACGCCCAGTTGTTTCGCCAGCGGGCCGACGGCCTCGCCGGTGGTGTTCATGTACGTCGTGGACCGGGCGTAAGCCACGCCGTCGCGCACCTGCACGAGCGCCTTGACCCCCGGCACCGGCGTAAGCTCGCCGGCCAACTCGTCGAGCGCCATGTACCCCACGTTGTGCCTGGTGGCGGCGTATTTTTCGCCCGGGTTGCCCAGCCCCACCACGAGCCACTGCGCCTCCAGCTTGGGGGTGCGTTTGCGCCTGAAGAATCCGAACATGACGCATACTCTAGCCATGGACTTTCCACGCGTGATCGCAGCACCCATGGCCGGAGGGCCGTCCACGCCCGCACTCGTCAACACGGTGAGCTTCGGGTTTATCGCGCTCGGCACCTGCACCGTCGCCCAAGCCTGCGAGTGGCTCGCCGCGTGCGAGCCGCCGTTCGGCGCCAACCTCTTCGTGCCGCAGCGGGAGCCTTTGCTTGACGACGTCCACGCGGTCGCCCGCCGCCTCAACCAACCAGTGCCGGACGTCTCCTCCGACTACGCGGAGAAGTTCGCCCTCGTCTTGGATGCCGCGCCGGCGGTGGTCTCTTCGACGTTCGGCTGCTTCACCGACAACGAGATCGCGCAGCTGCACGCCGCGGGTTCGGAGGCGTGGGCCACGGTGACCAACCCCGCCGAAATCGCCGAGGCGCAGCGCAGGGGCGTCGACGGCGTGATCGTCCAGGGCCCGCGTGCCGGCGGCCACCGCGGAACCTGGGACCAGCACGACGATCCGGACCAGCGGACGCTGGAGGAGCTGCTCGCGCTCGCCGACGGTCCTGTGATCGCGGCGGGAGGGGTGCGGGGACCGGAGGACGTCGAAAAGCTTGGCGTCCCTGTCGCCTGCGGCACCGCATTTTTGCTTGCGGACGAAGCCGGCACCAGCGCGCGCAACCGCGAACTTTTGCGCTCTGACGCGCCGGCGGTGGTCTCGCGCGCGTTTTCCGGACGGTGGGCGAGCGGGGTGGAAACCGCGTTCACCCGCGAGCACCCGGGCCTGCCGCCGACGTACCCGTACTTGCGCCCCATGACCAGGGACAACGACTACTGCCTCGTCGGCGCGGACCGCGGTGACCTCATGGCCGCACCGGCGCACGAAATCGAGCGGATGCTAACGCCCTAGCTGGCGGGGCGATGTTAGGGGCATGAAACTTTCCAAGATTGCGATTGCCACCGCAACCACCGGCGCGCTCGCAATGGGCGCGCTCGCCCCAGCCGCCCCTGCTGCAAATGATCGCCGAGGCTGAGGTCCGCCTGCTGGACCAGCTCGGCCGCTAATACACCCGCGTGGTGTTCTCGATCGCGCCCAAGCCCTCGATCTCCACGCGCACCGTGTCGCCGTTAGCGAGGTAGCGCTTCGGGTTGCGGGCGTGGCCCACGCCGGCGGGGGTGCCGGTGGCGATGACGTCGCCCGGCTCGAGCGGGTAGAGGTGCGAGATGAACTCCACCAGCTTCGCCGGCGTGAACACGAGGTCGTCGGTGGGGGCGTGCTGCATCACTTCGCCGTTGACGGTGGTGGTAATCGCGGGCCCCGGCTGCCACTCGGTGTCCAGCCACGGGCCGAAGCCTGCGGTTTTCTCCAGCGACTTGCCCTGGTGCCACTGCTGCGTGCGTTTTTGAAAGTGTCGCTGGGTGTAGTCGTTGATCACCGAGTAGCCCGCGATGTGCTCCGCGCCGTCTGCGGCGTGACGGGCGCGGGTGCCGATGATCACCGCGAGCTCGCCCTCGAAATCGAGCGTGTCGGCGTTGAAGCTGGGCACCTCAGCGTCGTCGTAGGCGCCGATGAGCGACTCCGGGTACTTGATAAACAAGGTGGGCACGTCCGGCTGCTCGTGGCCCATCTCCGCGATGTGCTTGGCGTAGTTCAGGCCGACGCAGATGATCTTGCCGGGGCGCGGGATCACCGGCGCGAGGTCCTCGGGGGCGAACGTGATCTCCTCGCCTTCGTCGAAGGTGCCGTCGCGCAACAGCTTGCCGACGTCCTCCGCGCCCAACGTCACCGCCCTTCCCTCGCCGATAACGCGGGCGGCGGTGGTGGTGTCTCCGGTCCTGATCGTGGCAAGCTTCATGCGCGCTAGCCTATCGCGCGCAGGATTGCATCCGCCGCGTCCGCCGACGCGATAGCAAGGTCCACCTGCTCCTTCGCACTGAATGGTTTGAGCACGTAATCCGCCGGGGCCATCCGACCGGGCGGGCGGCCGATACCCACCGCCACCTTGTTGTACGGCTTGCCGCCCAGCGACTTCGTGATGGACTTCAACCCGTTGTGCCCGTGGTCGCCGCCGCCGAGGCGCAGCTTCACCTCGCCGAGCTCCAAATCCAGCTCGTCGTGCACCACGTACAAATCGGCCGGCTGCACGCCGAAGTAATCCATCAACGCTTTGACCGGCCCGCCGGAGACGTTCATGAAGGCCCGGGTGCGTGCGAGGACCGCATGGTCGTCGTCAAGCAAACGCCCCTTCGCAAGCTCCGCGATCTCCGTGTTCGTGCGCTTGTGCACCGCAAGCTGCGCCGGCATCGGGGTGGCGCGGCCGAGCAGCTCCTCCACGACGAACACGCCCGCGTTGTGCCGCGTCGCGGCGTACTGCGGGCCGGGGTTGCCAAGGCCGACGATCAAGATAGTCACGGTCACGAGGATAACCCACCCAAAAACGCGGAAAGCCCGCCACCGCGGGGAAGCGGTGGCGGGCTTAGCTGTGAGCGGAAGAGCGGAGGGTTTACTCCTCCTCGCCCTTCTCCTCAGCCGGAGCCTCGGACTCGGCGCCAGCCTCAGCGCCGCCTTCCTCAGCTGCCTCGGCCTCAGCCTCGAGGTCCTCGTCAACCTGCTCGTAGGTGACGTTGACGATGAGGGTCTCTGCATCGGAGATGAGCTCTGCACCCTCCGGCAGCTTGACGTCGGAAGCGTGGAGAGCGTCGCCGATCTCCTTGCCCTCGATGGACACGGTCAGCTCGTCCGGGATGGACAGCGCGTCGATCTCGATCTCGACGTAGTCGGTCTCCTGCAGCACAACTGCGCCCGGCGCTGCCTCGCCTTCCATGACAACCGGGACCTCGACGGTGACCTTCTCGCCGCGCTTAATGCCGAACAGGTCGATGTGGTCGATGTCGAGGGTGATCACGTTCTGGTCGATGTGCTTGACCATGGCCAGCAGCTTCTCGCCGTCGAGTTCGAGCTCGACGATGGCGTTGGCGCCGTCGTTACGCACGATTGCGGTCATCTCGATGCGGTCGACCGCGAAGTGGATGTTCTCGATGCCCTTTTCGTACAGGACACCCGGGATCTTGCCGTCGCGGCGCAGACGGCGTGCGGAGCCCTTGCCGAACTCCTCGCGACGCTCACCCTTGATAACGGTGGGGGTAATAGCCATGTTGTACTCCTTCGTGTGGAAGGGCCACAGGCCTTGCCTGCGACCACTAAACGGATATGTGCTCGTCGAGTGATCGCAAAAGGATCTCAAAATCGCGTCGATAACGGCCTTGGAAGGCCCTCGCCGAGACTGCTACAGGGTAGCAGGCGGCTTCTGCCACACAAAATGCCCGCTCGCCTGGGCTTCCTCGTGCTCGTGCCCCAGCGGGATGCCGCCACGTTCGCGCATCAAAAGCGTGACGACGAATCCCGTGACCGTCGCCGCCATCAAATACACGGTGATCGCGGCGGTGCCGCCGGTTGCCTCGCGCAGAGCAGCGGCGATGGTGGGGGCGAACGCGCCACCTAGAATCGCTCCGAGCGCGTAGGAGATGGACGCACCGGACGCGCGGATGGAGGCGGGGAAGAGCTCGGCGTAGAACGCGCCGATCTCGCCGTAGGTCAGGCCGAGCCCGACAGTGAGGAAGATCAGCGCCGCGGCGATCTTCGGCAGCGACCCGGTGTTCACCAGCGGGAACAAGGCCAGCACACCGGCTGCCTGCACGACAAAGCCGATCAGGAGGGTGCGGCGCCGGCCGATGATGTCGGAAACCCAGCCCGCGAACGCGGTGGTGCACAGCCAGGTGGCGGCGGAGGCCGTCACGGCCCAGAGGATGTCGCCGCGCTCCAAGGCGAGCCCGGCCGGGTCGGTGGCGTAGTTCTGGATGTAGCCGCCGGTGGTCATGTAGCCCACCGTGCCGTTGGCGGCGAAGATCAACGCCGCGGCGATAACGAGCCCCGCGTGGTGCTTGAACAGCGAGCCGACCGGGTTGCGTGCTCCGACCTCGCGCATTTCCTCCACCACCGGCGATTCGTCGACGCCCGTGCGGATCCACCAGCCCAACACCGTCAACCCGACGGAAAGCAAAAACGGCACGCGCCAGCCCCACTGCATGAACGCCTCGCCGGGGGCGATGATGGTCATCAGCGCCAGCACGCCAGAGGACAGCAAGAGCCCTGCCGGCACGCCCACCTGGGGCCCGGCGCCGTAGAGTCCGCGCTTGTTGTCCGGCGCGTGCTCCACGGCCAAAAGCACTGCCGAGCCCCATTCGCCGCCGGCGGACGTGCCTTGCAGGATGCGCAGGACCACCAGCGCGGCCGGCGCGATCCAGCCGGCGGTCTCATACGTGGGCAACAGCCCGATCAGCGCGGTGGCGGTGCCCATGGTGAACAGCGTGACCATGAGCACGCCGCGCCTGCCTAGCCGGTCGCCGAAGTGGCCCGCCAGCACCGCGCCCAACGGGCGGAACAAAAACGACAGGCCGACGGTGAGGAAGCTGGCGATTGTCGCTGCCGCGGGCCCGAGCGGGCCGAACATGACCTGGTTGAACACCAGGCCGGCGACGGCGGCGTAGAGGAAGTAGTCGTACCACTCGATGGCGGTGCCGATAGTTGTGGCCGCGATGACGCGGCGGCGCTCACTGCGCACGGGAAAAGGCCTCCAACAGCGCGTCGGTTTCCTCCGCGTTGGTCACGGTCACACGGATGCCCTCGGGGAAAACGCGCACCAGCACGCCTTCTGCGGCGAGCCGGTCCGCCAGCTCCTGGCCGGCGCCGGGCAGCCACACAAAGTTCGCTTGGCTTTCTGCGAGCCCAAGCTTGTCGACGACACGGCTCCGCTCGGCCACGGTGCCGTCGATACGCGCACGCAACTCGTCTGAAGCCGAAAGTGACGCGAGTGCCGCGACCTGCGCGACGGAGCTGACGGAAAACGGCACCGCCACCTTGTTCAGCGCCTCGATAACGACCTGCGGGCCGAAGGCGTAGCCGATGCGCGCGCCCGCCAGCCCGTACGCCTTGGAGAAGGTGCGCAGCCCCACAACGTTGGGGTAGCGGTTGATGACCTCGGTGGCGACGGGGGTGTCGGCTGCCTGGTTGTACTCGAAGTAGGCCTCATCAAGCGCGACCAGTACGTCTGCGGGCACCGCGTCCATGAACGCGGCGAACTCCGCGTCCGTGACGGTGGTGCCGGTGGGGTTGTTCGGGTTGCACACGAAGATGAGCTTCGTGCGCTCGGTAACGGCCGCGGCGAGGGCAGACAGGTCCACCCGGTGGTCGGCGGTCAGCGGCACAGGCACAGGGGTCGCGCCCGCGATCTGGGCGAAGATGGGGTAGGCCTCGAAGCTGCGCCACGGGAAGGCCACCTCGTCGCCCGGGCCCGCGGCGGCGGTGACCAGCTGCTGGCACAGGGCGGATGAGCCGGTGCCCACCGCAACCTGCTCGGGCGCCACGCCGAGGTGCTCAGCCAGCGCCGCGCGCAGCTGCACCGCGCCCATGTCCGGGTAGCGGTTGACCTCGCCGAGTGCTTTGCTCATGGCGTCGAGCACGCTGGGCAGCGGCGCTTCGGCGCATTCGTTGGAGGACAGCTTGATGGCGCGTTCGTTGCGCACGCCCGGAACATACGCGGGCAGCGAGTCAAGGTCGGGGCGGATCATGCGCGGCTCCTCTGGGTGGTCAGTGAGATCAGGCCCAGCACGATGATCCAGCCGGTCAGCGTGGCAAGGCCCATGCGGTATTCCGGAAGAATACCCATCAGCACGAGCACGAGGACGAAAAACACGATGCAAACCCAGTTGGCCACCGGGTAGAGCGGGGCGGGGAAGGTCGCGCTCTTGGATGTCTTGCGGAAGTTCAGATGCGAGATGCAGATGCCCGCCCAGGTGATCAGCTCGGTACCGGCGATGATGGCCAGCAGCACCGCGAAGATCTTTCCTTCGAAGAAGAAATTGAGGATGACCACGGTGCCCATCAGTGCGGCGTCGAAAAGCAAGGCCTTGGTGGGCAGACCCTTCGCGCTGGTGGCGGCGAACGCCCGGGGCGCCTGGCCGTTTCTGGCGAGGTCGCGCAGCATGCGCGCGCCCGAATACGTCATGGTGTTGAGCACCGAGAACACCGCCACCACAATGACCACGTTGAGCGCCGTGGCGGCGGGGCCGAAGCCGACGCCGGACAGCACGCGGATGAACGGGCTCTCGTTGGATTCCTGCTCGTTCCACGGCGCGAGCAGCAAGATGGTGCCGATGCCGCCGAGGTAGAACACCAGAATGCGCCACACCACGGAGTTCACGGCGCGCGGGATGGCCTTTTCCGGATTGTCCGCCTCGCCGGCGGCGGTGCCGATGGACATGATGCCACCGAACGTGAACGTCACCGCCACCAGCGCGAACAGCACGCCGGAGATGCCGTTGGGCATGAACCCGCCGTGCTCGGTGATGTTGGAAAATCCGATCGCCTCGTCCGGTCCCAGGCCCACCACGAGCGCAAATCCGAGCACGATCATGAGCACGAGCGCCGCGACCTTGATCAAGGACAGCCAGTACTCCGTCGCGGCGAACACGCGCACGTTGAACAGGTTCAGCACCACCACCAGCAGCAGGGTCACCAGCGCGGTGACCCAGTGCGGCAGCCCGGGGAACCAGTAGTCCAAAAACGTGCCCATGGCGGTCAGCTCCAGCATGCCCACCACGACGGTGGTGAACCACCAGTTCCAGCCGGTGATGAAGCCGGCCACCGGCCCAATGAACGCGCGCGAGTACGCCGCGAACGACCCGGAGACCGGGTGCTCGACCGCCATCTCGCCGAGCATGCGCATGAGGAAGTACACGATCACCCCGACGAGCGCGAACGAGATCAGCACCGCGGGCCCGGCGTACTGGATCGATCCGGCGGAGCCCAAAAACAGGCCCGTGCCTATCGACGAACCAAAGGCAATCATCATCAATTGCCTACTCTTGACGCTCCTGTTCAGCCCCTGTTCTTGCAGGCTGTCGTTCTGGCTCACGGTTTAGTTTCCTGTCGGTGGTCGGGTGGTGGTGCGGGACATGCCGCGGAATTCGGCGATGGCGGTGTCGCCGTCGTAAAGCGTGACGTCCGAAAGCCCGTTTCTGCCCCACGTGTGGCGCTCGCGCGCGACGCCGCGGATGGTGCGGCCCATCTTCGCCGGCGCGAGGAAGATCATCTCGGACTGCGCGCTGACGGTCGGGTCGGTGCGCCGCGAGTTGCACGCGCCGCCGAACAGCGCGTCGGCGAAGGTGAACAGCACGCCGCCCTGGCACACGCCGAAGCCGTTGGCGTGGCGCGCCTCCACCGTGAACTCGCCCTCGGCCACACCCGGCTCAAGCCGCGTTATGGTGGCGCCGAGGTACTCCAGGGTGGCGTCGTTGTCGAACATGGACTTCGCGTGCTCGAGGTCGGGGGTGAAATCCACCGACGGGGCGTAGCGCTCGTACATCCTTATTCCTTCCCGTATGCGTGAAGCCGGGGCAGCGCAAGTGCTGCCCCGGCTGAGTCCCGGCGAACCGCGGCGTTTACGCCTGGCCCTCGAACAGGGTGGTCACGGAGCCGTTTTCGAAGATCTCGTGGATCGTCTTGGCCAAAAGCGGCGCGATAGACAGCACCGTGAGGTTGCTCCAGCCCTCGGTGTCCTGCGGCAGGGTGTCGGTGGTGATGACCTCTTCGGCGCCGCAGTCGCTGAGGCGCTCGCGGGCCGGGTCGGAGAACACGCCGTGGGTGCAGGCGATGACCACGGACTTCGCGCCGGCCTCTTTGAGCACGCCGACGGCGCCGGCGATGGTGCCGCCGGTGTCGATCATGTCGTCCATGAGGATGCAGTCCTTGCCGTCGACGTCGCCGACGACGCGGTTGGACACGACCTTGTTCGCGGCGTCGATGTCGCGGGTCTTGTGCACGAACGCCATGGGGGCGTCGCCGAGCATGTTGGCCCACTTCTCGGCCGTCTTCACGCGGCCGGCGTCGGGGGAGACCACCACGAGGTTGTCCAGCGGGTACTTGGACTTGATGTAGTCCACCAGGATCGGCTGGGCGTGCATGTGGTCCACCGGGCCGTCGAAGAAGCCCTGGATCTGGTCGGTGTGCAGGTCCACGGAGACGATGCGGTCCGCGCCGGCGGCGGTGAGCAGGTCCGCGATCAGGCGGGCGGAGATCGGCTCGCGGCCGCGGTGCTTCTTATCCTGGCGGGCGTAGGGGTAGAACGGCAGGATCGCGGTGATGCGCTTGGCGGAGCCGCGCTTGAGCGCGTCGATCATGATGAGCTGTTCCATCAGCCACTTGTTCAGCGGCTGGGCGTGGGACTGCATGACAAAGCAGTCGGCGCCGCGGACGGATTCTTCGAAGCGGATGAAGATCTCACCGTTGGCGAAGTCGCGCGCGGTGGTGGGCACCAGCTCGATGCCGAGCTCCTGGGCCACGGCTTCTGCGAGGGCCGGGTGGGCGCGGCCGGTGAAGACCTTAAGGTCTTTGTGGCTTTCGGTGGAGTAACCAGTCATGTAATTAACCCTCTCGCTTCGCGTTTTTTGCTGCTTCAGCCGCGTCAGTGCCCGGGCGGCGGTCTTCCACCCAGCCTTCGATGTTGCGCTGGCGGCCTTCCTTGATGGCCAGCGCGCCGGCAGGCACATCCTCGGTGACCACTGTACCCGCGCCGGTGTAGGCGCCATCACCGATGTTGACCGGTGCGACGAACATGGTGTCGGAGCCGGTGCGGCAGTAGTCGCCGATGGTGGTGTGGTGCTTGTTCACGCCGTCGTAGTTAGCAAACACGGAGCTTGCGCCGATGTTGGAGTGCTTGCCCACGGTCGCGTCGCCGATGTAGGTCAGGTGGGGCACCTTGGAGCCTTCGCCGATCTTGGCGTTCTTGGATTCGACGAAGCCGCCGAGCTTGCCGCGGGCGCCGAGTTCGGTGCCGGGGCGGATGTAGGTGAACGGGCCGACGGTGGCTTCCTCGCCGATGACGCCGAGCTCGCCCTGGGTGCGCACGACGGTGGCGCGGGCGCCGACTTCCATGTCGGTCAGGGTGGTGTCGGGGCCGATTTCGGCGCCGTCGCCGATGACGGTGGAGCCCCACAGCTGGGTGTTCGGGTGGATGACCACGTCGCGGCCAATTTCCACCTCGACGCCGATCCAGGTGGTGTCCGGGTCGATCACGGTCGCACCGCCTCGCATCGCCTTCTCGACGAGCCTGCGGTTGAGCTCCTTGCCGGCCTCCGCCAGCTGCACCCGGTCGTTCACGCCGGCCAGCTCGCGGGCGTCGGGGGCGGTGAAGGCGGTGACCCGGAGGCCGTCGCCACGCGCGATGCTCAACACATCGGTGATGTAGAACTCGCCCTGGGCGTTGTCCGGGGTGACGCGCGTGAGTGCGTCGCGAAGCACCTTGCCGTCGAAGGCGAACACGCCGGAGTTGACCTCGCGGACTTTGCGCTGCTCGTCGGTGGCGTCCTTTTCCTCCACGATCTCGAGGACGTCGCCGGCCTCGCCGCGGATGATGCGGCCGTAGCCGGTGGGGTTGTCGAACTCGAGCGAGAGCACGGTGACCGCGGCGTGCTCGGACTCATGCTTTTCCACGAGCGCCTGCAGGGTCTCCGGCGTCAGAAGCGGCACGTCGCCGTTGGTGACCACCACGGTGCCGTCGAAGTCCGGGATCGCGGACAGGCCCACCTGGACGGCGTGGCCGGTGCCGTTTTGCTCCTCCTGGATGGCCTGGCGGATCTCCACGTGCATTTGCTCGGCGATCTGCTCCACGGCCGGGGCGACCTGGTCGCGCTGGTGGCCGACAACCGCAACCAGGTGGTTGGGGTGCACACCGGCGGCTGCGTGCAGGGAGTGGGACAGCAGGCTGCGCCCGCCGATCTCATGCAGCGTCTTCTGGCGGTCGGACTTCATGCGGGTTCCGGCGCCGGCCGCGAGCACGACAACGGCACGTTCGAAGTGGGTAGGCACTCGAATGCTCCTTGTTTTATGTGATTTGTAGCGGGTTTTTGTCGGCCACAAGCATAACGCCTAGGCGGCGGCCGCCGAGACTTCTTTCAGGTTCCGCGCGCCGACAACACCGGCGTAGCCCACGACGGCCAGGAAGAGCAGCGCAGCCTGCGGCCCGAGCACCGCGATCGCGGAGGACACCGCGCCGACGACCAGCAGCACCACGCCCATCACGGTGTTGGAGGCGCCGGTGATCATGGTGCGCTTGTCGCCGTCGGCCATGTCCACCAGGTACGTCTTGCGGCTCACGCGCACCGCGGTGTGGGCGAGGTTGACCAGGAAAAAGCCCAGCGGCATGACCCAGGCGTTCACCCCGGCCGGGGCGAAGCGGGCGCTGAGAACAAGGGCGACGATCACGGTCGAGGCCACGCCCGCGGCCCAGGCCATCGTGCTTTTCGACGACCTGTCGGACAACCTGCCCGACACCCTGCCGCCCAGAAGCGACGCGCCGCCGGAGGCGATGATGAACGCGCCGAGGCCCGTCAGGTCCGCGCCCTCGTTGCCCGCCATGACCACGATGAACGGGGTGGAAAGGGCGGTGACCAGCATCAGCGAGCGCACCACCAGGAATTTTTGCAGGTCCCGGTCGCTTTTGACCAGCGCCCACATTTCCTTCATGCTCTGGCCGTCCTTGGCCTCGGGTTCGGCTTCCGGCTCGTCGATCCCGCTGAAGACCAGCGACGCCAGCGCCCACGTCGAAGCGCCGACGGCGAGCAGCGCGGCGAGCGCCCACTGCGGCAAGTTGTTCGGCAAAAACGTGAGAATCAGGCCGATCGCGAGGGTGAACGCGCCGGCCAGGGCGGTGGCGCGGCCGGTGATGTCGCCGCGGCGGCCCTTGGAGATCGTGCGTCCTTGCACGTCTTTTCCGGCCAGCGAGCACAGGGAGCGGAACAGTGCGTGGGCGGCGAGCAAGATCAGGATGGCGGCGCCGAGCGGAGCGCCGTCGAGAAGCAATGCGCTCAACGCAATGAGCCCGGCGGCGATGGCTTGGCCCCACGAACCGAGGAGCCACACGCGTTTGCGGGAGCGCTTCGAGGTCACCCACGGGCTCAAAAACGCCTGCGGCAGCATCGAGCCGGATTCGCGGATGGGCACGAGGAACGAGGTCAAAACCGCCGGCACGCCCGCAGTACCGAACAGCCACGGCAGCACCGTCTTCGGCGCGACGACCTGGTCGCCGATGTTTTGCAGGCCGTTAGACCAGATGAACCGGCGTGCGTTGCGTTCCTCGCGTTGATCGTTGTGCATACAGCGGATAGTAGGGTCGAATGAGAGTATCAGCGAACCGGGAGGCGGACATGGCAATGAGCAGACGCACGTTTTTCAGGGGCACACTTTTCGCGACGGCGGCGCTGGCCGCGGCAGCGACGGGCACGGCGTGCTTGGAGTCCTCGCAAACCAAACCGCTGGGCGCGGACGACGAGGCGCGCCCGCTGCGCATCCCGTCGCTGTACGAAGGCGAGCTCGACGGCAACGTGCGCCGCTTCGAACTGACCGCGCAGGAAGGCGAGTTCGAAATCGTGCCCGGAACCATGACCAAAACCTGGGGCTTCAACGGCCCGTACCAGGGGCCGACGCTGTACATGCGACGCGGCGAGGAAATCGACATGACGGTGCACAACGAGCTGCCGGAGCCGACCGTCGTGCACTGGCACGGCCTGCACCTGCCGGCGACCGCCGACGGCGGGCCGGCGCTGATGTTCGACCCGGGCGAGTCCTGGTCGCCGTCGTGGACCGTGGACCAGCCGGCCGCGACCTGCTGGTACCACCCGCACCCGCACGAAAAGTCCGCCGTCCACGCCTACCGCGGCCTTGCCGGGGGCCTCGTGCTTGACGACGATGACTCCGCCTTCCCCGGCCTCCCCAAGGACTACGGGGTAGACGACATCCCCGTGATCATCACCGACGCGAACTTCACCGAGGACGGCCAGCTGGACGAGGACAACGGCTGGGTCGGCTCCACCGTCATGGTCAACGGCATGACCAAGCCGCGCTTCGAGGCGACCACCCGGCGTGTGCGCCTGCGCGTGCTCAACGGCGCGACGATGCGTTTCCACCACCTGTCCTTGGGCAAGCCGTTTTATGTGGTGGCCACGGACCAGGGCTTTTTGGACGCTCCGGTCGAGGTCGACGGCGTGCTGCTCAGCGCCGGCGAGCGCGTGGAGATCGTGGTGGACCTTGAGCCGGGTAAGGACCTGAAGCTGCGCAGCGACGGTGTCCCGGACTTAGGCGGCATGCCGGATAGGGAAACCGCGGAGATGTTCGGCTTCACCGACAAGTTCGACCTGCTCGAGATCGCAGCGCCGTCGGAAGACGCCCCCGAGGTACCCGAGCTTGCCGACTCCCTGGTGCCGTTCGAGGTGCCTGACGCGGATTCTGTCGAGGTGGAGCGCGAGTTCCGCTTGAACGGCACCGAGATCAACGGCAAGACCATGGACATGACCCGCGTGGACTTCACCGTGGACCACAAGGGCCCAGAGATCTGGCACGTGACCAACGAGAACGACGACATGGCCCACAACTTCCACATCCACGACGCGCGCTTCGCGGTCATCGGCGTGGAAAACGGCGAGTTGGAATTCACCACCGGCTGGCACGACACCATCACCGTCCCGCCGCTGGCCACGGTGAGCCTGCTCGTGGAGATGGGCTACTACCCGGATCCGAGCTTGGCGTACATGTACCACTGCCACATGCTCAACCATGAAGACAGCGGCATGATGGGCCAGTTCGCCATCGTCGAACCTGGCCAGGAGGCAGACCTGGATCTGCCCGCCGGTCACGGCGGGAACTAGCGGGATTAGCCGCGCACGTTGTGGCCGATGACTGCTGGCAGGAGCAGGGGAGCGTCGCCAAGCAGCGCTTTGAGGTTGCCGTCGCGCTCCACCGCACTGGTGACGGTGCGGACTTTCGAGCCTGACTTGTCGCGCCCGCGACCCCGGTTGGCATCAGCCGCCATTGGGCCCGCAGCGAAGGCGCCGCCGCGTGCACCGTGGCCGTTTTGGCTTGCCGCACCGTGTGACCCGGCGGCGGCGTAGGACGAGCCCGCGCCGTGTGCGCCGGTGCCGCCCGCGCCAGTGCCGCCGATACCTGGGCGCATCCCGTTTGTGCTTTGGCCCGCTCCGGCTCCGGCGTTCGATCCAGCTCCAGCGCCTGTTCCGGCGCCAGTACCGAAGCCGGGCCCAAGTGACGCGCCGCCGCGCTGGCTACCGGCGATCCCGTTGGCGCCAGCGCCGAGACCACGGCCGTTGGCGAGGCCGCCACCGACACCGGTACCCATGCCTGCGCCTGCGCCTGCGCCAGGGCGGGCGTTGTTGGCAAGCCCTGTGCTGGTGCCTTGGCCAGAAGCTGCGCCGCGACCTCCCGCGACGGCGTTGCCCGGTGCGAGGCCGAGTCCAGCGGTGCCGGTGCCGGTGCCGGTGTTGGCGGTGCTCGTACCGGCGTTGGTCTGAGGCGTGCCGTTGAATCCACCGATGGTGGGGGTGAGGGGGTTGGTGGGGGAGGCGGGAGTGCTCGTCGCTAAGCTTCCTGCTGCTGAAGGGGCAGGCGGGGCCATAACAGCGGAGGCGGACTGGGTGGGAGCCGCGCCTGCGGCGATGCGCTCGAAGGTCTCAGGAGTGGGGCGGCCGTACTGCTGGATGACCTCCGCCGGCGACTTCGCGTGTGCGAGGTCGCCGTAGCCGCGGTTGGTCAACACTTCCTGCAGCCCGGGCGGCAGCTCAGTCGGCGTGTACGACGTTGTCGCCGGAGCGGGCACGTCGGTGCTAGCGTAGGGCGTCGACGGAAGCTTGCCCGCGTCCGGCAGCAGCCGGTTAAACGCAGGAATCGCCGGCTGGAGCCCGGACGTGACGCGGGAAGAATACGAGCTGAGGTAATCCGATTCGATCTGCGACTTAATCTTCGGATCTTCCGCGGCGGCGTAGGCGGCAGCGGCTGCGGAAGCGTACATACTCTCCGAGTCAGCGGCCATGCCAAGCGCCTCGGTGTGATTGGCGAGCGAACGCGAGTTAGCGACGTACTCCAAACCCGCATTCTGAATCTGTGTGACCTTCTTCATCGCCTCTTGGATCCAGACCGTGTCCGCGGACGTGCTCAGCGCGTGGTGGACGCCGTTGAGTTCCTCAATGGCGTCTTCGATGAGTTGGGCGTTGGAAGTCCAAAAGTCCGACGCTGAGTAGGCCAAGGACGTATCCGTGAGGTTCAGGTTCGATTCCGCGCCGAGCAGCGAAGACTCCGACGCAGAAGACACGGCCGCGTTGTCGAACGTGTTGGTTTTCGGGTCCGCGGCCTTGAGCTGCTGGAAGCCTTGGGCGTACATCGGAGTTAGCGCAGCAGCTGGGCCACCAAGCGGTGCCAGCAGTGAGCCCATCATCCCGGAGAACGACTCATCAGTCTGCTGCGTGTTGGTCAACGCCAGCCACAGGTTATCCGCGGTGTGCTTCAGATACAGCGCGATGGCCTGGTTCGCCTCCGGTGCGCGCTCGTCCCCGATCGGGCTGAGCCGCTCGCCCGCCTCGTCCAAACCGCCGGCGTCGGAGAAGCTGGCGAGGGAGGCCAGTTGTTTGCCACCCTGCCCCCTTATCACCGTCTTAGCTACTGAGCGAAGTTGGTCGATTGCCTTTTCTACTTCGGCCGAATCCAGTTTTAGAATCATTTGTCCCCCTGCGTATGAACCTGTCTGAGCTCACCGTAGCCAGGCGGATGTTGCATTAAAAGAGAGTGTTCACTTTAGTGAGCATCAGCCTGCATTCGCCCTGTACAACTTTTCCAGGTTCTGAACCGCTGCGTGGCAAATAGCGTCCTGGGATGTCTCTTCGTCCCATCCACTTGCTAGGGAGACAAGCCCCCCACGAACGGTATCCAGTTGCGCGTAACAGTGAGCACCGAAGTCACTGACGGGGCCGTACACAAATATTTGAGGCAACAGAACGGATTCGTACCCCGGAAGCAAAGTAACTTGTTTTTCAACTTCTCCGCGAGAAGCGTTATTTTGGGCAAACCCTTCGGCAGGCAACTGGGGATTATTGGAAAAATGACAGAGCTTTAGCCCCTTGGCCAGCCCCGCGTACTCCTCTGGGATCGGCTCGACGTTGTCGAAGCCGGCTGCGGCGAATTCCTCTGGCGAGATCTCGGTGCAGGGGTCGAAGATGTCGTCGCCGAGGGTGTAGGGGTCGAAGTCGCCGATCTCGAGGGTGCCGCTTTTGAAGTGGAACACGGCGGGAGCATCCGCAGAACTGCGAGCAGAACTGTCGCCAGAACCTCCAGCAGAGCCGCCAACAGCACCGCCCGCGGCTTCGGCGCTGTGCTCGTTGTCCTGGTGGTTGGCGGTGGGGGCCGGAGGGGCGTCGATAGGCGAGGGCTCCGAAGTGCACCCCGCAAGGACCCCGCATGCCATGAGCCAAACGATGTGGCGTTTCATGTACCCCTCCAATAAAAAAGCTTCCCCACCAGGACTCGAACCTAGAATGACGGTACCAAAAACCGTAGTGTTGCCGATTACACCATGGGGAATAGCACCGTTGATTGTAGACCAGACCCGTCAACTGCCAAAGACGGGGTTAACACTACGACGCTCTAAGCTAGGGCGCATGGCTCGTAGGCGAATGACGGCACCCCAGCGCAGAGATCAGTTGATCGGAGTGGGCAGGCAAGCATTCGCTGAGCGGGGGCTCGACGGTATTTCCATGGAGGAGATCGCGGCGCGCGCCGGGGTGTCCAAGCCTGTGGTGTACGAGCATTTCGGCAGCAAGGAAGGCCTGTACCAGGAAGTTGTGCGGCTGGAGATGGCCCGGCTGGAGCGCACGATTACGTCGAACATCCAAGCCGGCCCGTGGCGCGACCGCATCGAGCGCGGCGTGCTGGCGCTTCTGACCTACGTGGAGGAGCAAACGGACGGGTTTGTCATCCTCGCGCACGGGCAGCTGCCGGGGGAGGGCAGGACGTACTCGACGATCCTCAACCGCGTCACCGCGGAGGTGAGCTACCTGCTGGGGGAGGCGTTTAAGCACCGCGGGCTCGACGAGGCGATGGCGGGGCTGTACGGTCAGGCGCTTGTCGGCACCGTCTCCAATTCTGCGCTGTGGTGGCTGGACGAGCGCACGCCCGACAAGCACACCGTGGCGGCGCATATTTCCAACCTGTGCTGGAACGGGTTGCGGGGGATGGAGGCGCAGCCGCGCGTGTACGGAAGCGGCGAGGCGAGCGAAAGCGCGAGCGACGAGACAAGCGGCGAAACCGCAGAGAAGGATGCGTAAGACACATGACTGACACCACCCCGCCCGTGTTGGGCGGTTTGCTCACCGCGGCGCTGACGGACCCGAAGCTGAAAGGTCTGGTCACGCACGTGGGCGAGGATTCGCTGCACGTCACGGGCATTGACCAGGTGCGTTCCTGGGCGGCGGGCGCGATTGCGCGCGAGACACCGGTGCTGCTTGTCACGGCCACCGGCCACGAGGCGGAGGATCTCGCCGCGGAGTTGAAGGCCATTTTGGGCGAGGAGAAGGTGGCGCAGTTCCCGGCGTATGAGACGCTGCCGCACGAGCGTCTTTCGCCGGCGCCGGACATTGTGGGGCGTCGCTCGAAGGTGCTGTGGGACATGCCGCGCGTGATCGTCGCGGCGGCGCGCGCGGTGTGCCAGCCGGTGCTGCCGCCGGCGGAGCCGATCAGCGTCGCGGTGGATGAGGAGCGCGACTTCGAGGAGCTGACCGCGCAGCTGGTGCACTTCGCGTACAACCATGTGGACATGGTGGCCTCGCGCGGCGAGTTCGCCACCCGCGGCGGCATCATCGACGTCTTCCCGACCACCGCGCAAAACCCCGTGCGCATCGAATTCTGGGGCGACGAAGTCACCGACATCCGCTCCTTCGCCGTCGCGGACCAGCGCACCATCGAGGAGGTGCGCTCGGTTGAGCTGCACCCCGCGAGGCAATTGCTTATCGACGACACCGTGGCCGCCAAAGCCGACGACCTCGCGCGAAAATTCCCCTCGAACCCGACGCTGTCGTCGCTGCTCGCCCGCATCTCGGAGAAGCAGCCCGCGGACGGCATGGAGGCGCTCATCCCGGTGCTGACGGACAAGCAGTATTCGGTGCTGCCGGAGCTCATGCCCGCCGGTTCCGTGGTGCTGGTGACCAACCCGGAGAAGGTGCGCGCCCGCATCGCCGACTTGGAGGCGACGGACCGCGAGTTCCTCGAGGCCGGCTGGGAGGCCGCGGCCATGGGCGCCGAGGGGCCTGTGGTGGTGGAGGGCCTGGACGTGTCCGCCTCGTCGTACCGCTCGTACGAGTCGCTGGAGGTCTCCGCGTCCAAGGCCGGCAACGCCTGGTGGACGTTCGCCCCGCCCGGCATGTTCGCCGCCGACGACGCGGAGACGCTGCCGCTGGAGTTCGAGGCCGCGCCCGCGCCGAAGGGCGACCCGAAGGCGATCGAGCAGCTCTACGCCACACTCAAGCTCCATATCGGGCAGAACCACGGCAAGGTCGCGTTCGTCGCACCGGCGAAGGGCACCATCGACCGCATGGCGGAACGCCTGCGCGAGCACGGCGTGTCCGCGCGCGTGGCCACGCCGGGCCTTGAGCCGGTCGAGGGCGCCGTGACCCTGTACCAGGCGCTGTCCCACGCTGGTCTGGTCTTCGGCGGGCCGAACCTCGTCGTGGTCACCGAAACGGACGTCACCGGCAACCGCGTCGGCGACATCGCAGGTGCTAAACGACGCGCCCCGCGCCGCCGCAATCGCGTCGACCCGCTTGCCCTGCAGCCCGGCGATTTCGTGGTGCACGACACCCACGGCATCGGCAAGTTCGTGAAGATGGCGGAACGCACCGTCAAAGCCGGCGACGAAGACTCGCGCCGCGAATACATCGTGCTGGAGTACCAGCCCGCCAAACGCGGACAGCCCGGCGACCAGCTGTGGGTGCCGATGGAGTCTTTGGACCTGCTGAGTAAGTACACCGGGGGCGAGAAGCCGTCGCTAAGCAAGATGGGCGGCTCCGACTGGAAATCCACCAAGCGCAAGGCGCGCGCCGCGGTGCGCGAAATCGCCGGCGAGCTGGTGGAGCTCTACGCCAAGCGCCAGGCCGCGCCGGGCCACGCGTTCGCGCCGGACACCCCGTGGCAGCACGAGATGGAAGACGCCTTCCCGTTCGTGGAGACCGAAGACCAGCTCACCGCCATCGAAGCGGTGAAGTCGGACATGGAAAAGCCCACGCCGATGGACCGCGTCATCGTGGGCGATGTGGGCTTCGGCAAAACCGAGGTCGCCGTGCGCGCCGCATTCAAGGCGGTCCAGGACGGCAAACAGGTCGCGGTGCTCGTGCCCACGACCCTTCTGGCCCAGCAGCACTTCTCCACGTTCAACCAGCGCATGGACGGCTTCGGTGTGACCGTGCGCGAACTGTCGCGCTTCACCACCGCCGCCGATTCGAAAAAGATCATCTCCGGGCTTGCGGACGGCTCCGTGGACATCGTCATCGGCACCCACCGACTGCTGCAAACGGGCGTGCAGTGGAAGAACCTCGGGCTGATCATCGTGGACGAGGAGCAGCGCTTCGGCGTGGAGCACAAGGAGCACATCAAGGCGCTGAAGTCGCACGTGGACGTGCTGACCATGACCGCAACGCCGATCCCGCGCACCCTGGAGATGTCGCTGACCGGCATCCGCGAGATGACCTCCATTACCACCGCGCCGGAGGACCGCCACCCGGTGCTGACCTACGTGGGCCCGCAGGAGGACAAGCAGGTCGCCGCCGCAATCCGCCGCGAGCTGCTCCGCGACGGCCAGGTCTTCTACATCCACAACAAAGTCTCCGACATTGAAAAGACCGCCCGCCAGCTGCGCGAGCTGGTCCCAGAGGCACGCATCGTGGTCGCCCACGGCCAGATGAGCGAGCAGGTGCTTGAGCAGACCGTGCAGGGTTTTTGGAACCGCGACTACGACGTCATGGTCTGCACCACCATCGTGGAAACCGGCCTGGACATCGCCAACGCCAACACCCTGATCGTGGAAAACGCCCAGAACATGGGCCTGTCCCAGCTGCACCAGCTGCGCGGGCGCGTCGGCCGTTCCCGCGAGCGCGCCTACGCGTACTTTTTGTACCCGAAGGACAAAACGCTCACGGAGACCTCCTACGACCGCCTGGCCACCATCGCGCAGAACAACGATCTGGGCTCCGGCATCGCCGTGGCGCAAAAGGACTTGGAGATGCGCGGCGCCGGCAACGTGCTCGGCGCCGAGCAGTCCGGCCACATCGCCGGCGTGGGCTTTGACATGTACGTCCGCCTGGTCAGCGAGGCCGTGGAAACCTTCAAGGGGCTCATGAGCGGCGAGCCCATCGACGCCACCGACAAAGGCCCCAAAGAAATCCGCGTGGACCTGCCCGTGGACGCGCACATCCCGGAGAGCTACATCAACTCCGAGCGCCTGCGCCTGGAGGTCTACCGCAAGCTCGCGGAGGCGCGTGACGACGACGCCCTTACCGCCGCCGCCGACGACATGGTCGACCGCTTCGGCGCCCTGCCAACCGAGGTTGAACACCTCATGGCCGTGGCACGACTGCGCAACCAGGCCCGCCAGGTCGGCGTTTCCGACATCCTCACCCAGGGCAGCCGCATCAAGCTGCACCCGGTCGAGCTGCCGGACTCCAAGCAGGTGTGCCTGAAGCGCCTCTACCCGGGCGCGAACTTCCGCGCTGCAGCGAAGGCGCTGCAGGTGCCGATGCCGCGCGAAGGCGGGGCGAAGCGCGCGCTGAACGCGCCGAACCTGCGCGACCTGGAGCTTTTGCAGTGGGTCGCCGACTTCATGACGGAGATGCTCGACGCCCCGAAGATCTCCGTCGCGGGTGCTGCTGCGGATTCTGCGGCCGCCGACAAGGCGCCGAAGAAGAAGGTGTTCTCCGTCAGCGAGTAGCAGGGCTGCTGAGAGGCTTGCCTAGAAAAAGCGCGGCAGGATCAGCAGCATGCCGATACTCCACGTCAGGTGCGCCGCGATAGGGGAGTAGAGCCTGCCGGTTTTCACGGACTCGTAGTAGGTCACCGCCCCCAGCACGCCGGCGGCGAAAACCAGAAGCGGCACGCCCATCACGCAGGTGACCAGGCAGTAGGCCAGCGTGGACCACACGCCTGCCTGCACCACCGACAGGCCCATGCCGCGCAGCTGGCGTGGCACTGCGTCGCGGAAGACCATCTCCTCGCCGGCGCCGTTGACCACCAGCACCAGCAGGGTGAGAAAGTACCCGCCCTTGTTCGGGGTCTGCAGCAGCTCCGCCGCCGGGCCGGCCAGCAACGGGATATGCTGCACCACCAGCGCGCCGAAGACGAACACAACCGCGAGGGTGGCGCCGATGAGGGTGCCCCGGAGGACGTCGAGAAGTTTGCGGGGCCCCGCAAACGTCTCGCGGCTGCCCCACAGCCACCACGCGGCCGCGTAGACCACCGCCGTAAACGCGGTGGCCCAGTAGAAGCCGGCGGTGCCGTCGCCGGCGCGGCGCGCGAGAAACAGGCCGAGTGCGCCGAGCGCGCATGGCACCAAGAACAGCCATTGCCTGGTCACGTGGGGCTTTTGTCCGTCAACTTCCGCAAACACGGAAGTTTAGGTTACCGGCCCGCAGGCCAAGCATCCCCGACAGCTACTTCACGGAGAAGATGATCATCTCGGTGTCGTCGGGCTTGCCGCGGTAGCGGCCGTCGTCGCCCGGGAAGTTGTTGTCCAGCGCGGTGAGGTAGCGGCCGTCCTCGAGCTGGACAATTGTCTCGACGCTGAGCAGCGCGAACTGGAACGGGTCGCCGACGCCGTAGGCGCGGGCGTCGGAAACCATGCCGATCTTGGACGGGTTGGCGATGTCGAGCAGGTCCGCCATCAGTTCCTTCTTCACCGTGGAGCCGGGCTTCGCGTCCGCGAAGTCCTTGACCTCGAAGACCTTCTTCAGCTGCGCGTCCGAGCCGCGGAAATCGTCGCGCTCGAGCATGAGCAGGCGGCCGTCCTTGGTCAAAAACGCGTCGCCGATCAGGGCGTCGTCGCCTTCTGCCAGGTAGTTCCAGGTCTTGCCGGTGTACTTGCCGGTTTCGGTGTCGAACTGGGAGATCACGCGCTCGCGCTTGTCAGTGGCGCTGTCCAGGTAGCCCTCGAAGATGGGGTACAAGTAGCGGCCGTCGGTGGCCATCGCTTCGAAGCCCTTGGAGTTGCGCAGGTTCGGCTTTTCGTCCTTGCCCAGGGTCGGGTTCGACGGGCTCTTTACGCCGGGGTAGGGGTACGGGGCGTCGAGAAGCGTGCCGTCCTTGTCCACGTGCAGGATGTAAGGGCCGAACTCCTCGCCGACCCAGAAGGTGCCGTCTGCCGCGCGAACGAAGGACTCCGGGTCGAAGTCGGCGCCGGTGAGCAGGCGGTCCTTGGTGTCGTTGTTGACGATCTCCCACGGGATTGTGTTGTTCGGGTCCTTCAGCGCGACGTAGTCCAGCACGTCGATTCCGCCGACGTCCTTCGGGTCCTTCGCGGTCTCTGCGGTCTCCCAGTTCGGCTTCACCGTGTAGATGCGCAGCAGGAAGTCGGACGAGTTCTGCTTGGAGCCGAACCCGTTGTCGGGCAGGGCGTAGAACTCGCCGTCGCCCTTTTCGATCATGCCGGAAAAGCCCGGGATGACCTGGCCTTTAAACGGGTGGGTCTGGCCGTTGCCGTCGAAGGCGTCCTTGCCGGAATCCGGGCCCGGGGCCTGGTAGAGCGCCGACAGCTTCGCGCGGGCCTCAAGCACCGGCCCGTCGACCTCAGGGGCGGGCGCGGACGGGGCAGCACCGTTGCTGGAGCCGGTTGCCTCCGAGCTGCCACCGGCGGCGGCACCGATCGCGCCGCCGACGAGGCCGCCGACAACAAACACGCCTGCGACAGCCGCGATGAGCTGCTCGAGATTGAGGTTCTTGATGATCTGGTCGAGCGGGGGAGGGAGCTGAATAGTCATGTGCCACTGCCTTTACTGTCGTTCAGAAGCTGAGCGCAAACTCAGGCGAAACTTAGTTTTCGCACAGTGAGTGTAGGGCGGGGAGGCCGGCTCCGCTCGGTGAAAACGGCCGACCGATTCCCGCCCGGAGGCACGGGGGAAGTACGATGTTTCCCCGTCGCCCCTATAGCCCAATTGGCAGAGGCAGCGGACTTAAAATCCGCCCAGTGTCGGTTCGAGCCCGACTGGGGGCACCACTACACGGCGGTGTATCCGCCGTCGGCGAGGTGGTAGGAGCCGTTGACGAACGAAGCGTCGTCGGAAAGCAAGAAGCTCACCACCGCCGCGATCTCTTCCGGCTCGCCCAGGCGGCCAGCAGGATGCTTATCGACGAGTGCCTGGCGGGCCTCGCCCTGTGCCCGCTGAATCAGCGGCGTGTCAATGTACGCCGGACCCACGCAGTTGACCCGGATGCCGGTGGCGGCGTAGTCCGCTGCCAGAGACTTGGTCAGCCCCACCACGCCGTGCTTGGCCGCGGTGTAGGCCTCGATGCCGCCGGCGCGGCCCACGGAGCCGTGGATGGAGGACATGTTCACAATCGCGCACTGCTCCGTGTCGCCCTGCGCGAGGAACTGCTTGAGCTGGTAGTGGCAACCGTAGGCCACGCCGGACAGGTTGATGGCGATGACCTTGTCCCAGTCGGCCAGGTCCTTGTCCGCCAGCGGGGTGTGGTCGCCCACACCAGCGTTGTTCACTGCGAGGTGGAGCGCGCCGAACGTGTCCACGGCGAACTGCACGGCCACCTCGTTGTCCTGCTTGCTGGCTACGTCCTGGCGGAACGCGGCTGCGGCGCCGCCGTCCGCCTCGATTGCGGCGGCGACGTCTTTGGCGGCGTCGCCGTTGATGTCGGCGACCACCACCTTGGCGCCCTCGCTGGCGAGACGTTTCGCGATGGCCTCACCGATGCCGGAGGCGCCGCCGGTGACCAGCGCAACTTTGTTTTCAAACTTGCTCATGACTGCTCCTTGACCTTCCGTGGGAAATGAGATGCAGCCAAAGTGTAAGCAGCGACCGATCCTCCTAGGGCCGGTTTGAGGCAGTTACTTCTTCGCCGCGCCGAGCGCAGCTTTGATCAGCGGGATCTGCAGCGGCAGGCGTCCGATGGAAATGATCTGCTTCTGCCAGGGCTCGTTGCGCCACTGCCACGCCATCTGGAAGTTCGCCGGCCACACCGCCGCCAACAGGGCCGCGGCGAACTTGCCGCCGGCCGCGCGGGTTTTGGGATTCGCCAGCAGGGCAGCTGCGGCGAGCTCGGCCGCACCGGAGACGTACGTGTAGCTGCGTGCGGAGCCGGGGAGGGCGTCGGGCACGATGTCGTCGAAAGGCTGCGGCTTTGCAAAGTGCAGCACGCCCGCGCCGGCGAACAAGGGGATGAGGAACTTCTGCAACGGTGTCATTGGCCCGAGCTTACGCCTGGGCTGCGTTACAGCGCGCGGGCGACCTGGTCGGCCACGAATGCGGACCCGGCGCGGGAGGGATGGAAAACCATGTTGTAGCTGGCGGTGGTGGTGTCGACAAGTCCTGCGACCCAGCGGTCGGCGTCGCGGGCGCAGGTGCTGTGGCCGGTGGACTGGGCGTTGATGTCCAAAAACGCCGCGCCTACTTGGCGCGCGGCCTCGCGCTGGTTGTTACGGTGGTGCTGCTCCCAGCCGTGCACCGTCGGAGTGGGCACGCCGAGCGGAACGTTGGGCACCACGTTGAAGGCGCAGATTGCGCCGTTTGCTCCGGTCACCGAAAGCATGCCGGGGATGATGATCTTCGCGTTCGGCGCCACGGCGCGGATTTTCGCCGCGGCGGCGCGCATGTTGGCCAAGTACTGCTCGCGGGTGCGCGCGACATCGTAGGTGGTGCCGGGCTTGTCCAGTAGCGGGCGCCAGTGATCGTTGAAGCCGGCGCCCAACGTCACCGCCCGGGTGCCTGCGTTCAGCGCGCCGGTGTGCACAGCGTGGTCGATGCGGCCAAGCATTTGCCCAGAGGTGATGCCGGCGCACGACCAGTCCGCAACCGCGGCGTCGGTGCGTGCCCCGAGCTGGCTCGGCCAATTGCCCGGGCCGTGGAGGCATCCGGACTCGCTCGGGTTGTTTCGGAGCACGCGCTCGGAGGAGGTGGGGGAAAGGCCTGTGCCGTCGGCGAAACGCAGCACAGTGTTGAGATACTGGTCCGGGTTCGCTGCGAACGAGTCGCCGAAGACCACCACGTTGCCCGCGGGCTGCGCGGTAGCGGGGGAGGCGGTCGTGGCAGCAAGCAGCGCGACGAGGAATATGACGGTACGGCGGATCAGTTGGCTCACGCGGCCGATCCTATACGCCGCCTTTGATGTCGTTGTACGCCTCGAGTGCGATTTTGCGCGATGCTTTCACGTCCACCATCGGCTCCGGGTAGCCGGGCAGCAGCGCCTGTGGCGCCCAGCGTCCGACATACTTGCCGGAGGGGTCGAACTTCTCCTGCTGGGTCAGTGGGTTGAAGATGCGAAAGTACGGTGCGGCGTCGTCGCCCGAGCCGGCCACCCACTGCCAGTTGAACGGGTTGGAGGCGGCATCGGCGTCCACGAGCGTGTCCCAGAACCACTCCTCGCCGTGGCGCCAATGGATGCCCAGGTTCTTGGTCAGCCAGGAGCCGGCGACCATGCGCACCCGGTTATGCATGCGTCCGGTTTCCCACAGTTCGCGCATGCCGGCATCCACCAGCGGCACGCCGGTGTCGCCGCGCTGCCACTGCGCCAACTGGCCCAGGTGCTGGGCGGCGTCGACGTCCGGCTCCATCGCAGGATCCGCGAAGGCTAGGGCGTGATCCCACGGCGCCGCGTGCGAACTCCACGCCCACTCGAACCGGTCGAACTGGCTGCGCACGTTGCGCACCGCCAGATCCGGCAGGTGGTACAGGCGGTGCTAGGCGAACTCGCGCCACACCAGCTGGCGCAAAAACGCCCACGCGTGGGGCGCGGCTGCCGGGTGCGCCTCCGCAAACGCCGCCGTTTCTGCCCACACATAGCCCGGCGAGAGCTCCCCGAAGCGCAGGTGCGCACTCAGGCCCGAGGTCGCGCCGGGGCTCAAGTCGTTGTTGTCGTAGCTGTGCCCGTCCGAGAGCCCGTCCAAGAACTCGTGGAAGCGCGAGAGCGCAGCGTCCTCGCCGGGTGTGTTGTGCTCGGCCAGGCCAGCGGCCCACGACGGCGCCTCCGGAACCACCAGCCGCGTGCCGCCCGGCAACGCCGGCGCGGAAATGGGCTGCGGCGGGTGCGCGAGAAGGTGCTGCTGCACGGCCTTGTAAAACGGCGTGAACACCCGGTACGGGGTGCCGGCGCCGGTGTTGATCTTCCACGGTTCCGCGAGCAGGAACCCGGGGAACGTGCGCGCGCCTACCGCGCGCTTGACCTCGGCGTCAACATCGACGGCGTCGTAGCGGCGGTTCCACGCCACCTCCGCGCCGAGCTCCCTGGCCAAGCGAGGGATGATCTCGCGGGGATCGCCCTGCTCGCGGATTATTGGGAGCTTAGTGCTTAGCGATGCCACACTGCGCTCGCGCCACCACGAGACGGCGCGGCCGAGTCGTCGGGGCCCGGAGGTGTCGTCGATAAGCACACCTGCGACCTCCCCGCGCGAAGCCGCCCACGACAGCGCGGGGTTGTCCGTGACGCGAAGATCGTCGCGGAACCAAACAAGGGAGGTGGGCATGTGCGTCTCCGATCAGTAGAGTCAAGGTCATGACTGATCGTATGAATGTGGAATCTTTCAACCTCGACCACACCAAGGTAGCCGCCCCGTTCATCCGGCTCGCGGACCGCAAGGAGCTGCCCAAGGGCGACACGCTGGTGAAGTGGGACATCCGCTTCAAGCAGCCCAACGAAGAGCACCTGGAGATGCCGGCGGTGCACTCGCTGGAGCACATGTTCGCCGAGCACGCCCGCAACCACGCGGACAACGTCATCGACTTCGGCCCGATGGGCTGCCAGACCGGCTTCTACCTCATGCTTTCCGGCGACGTCGCTGAGGAGGAGGTCGCCGAGCTGGTGGAAAAGACGCTCACCGACATCACCAACGCCAACGAGGTGCCGGCCGCCAACGAGAAGCAGTGCGGCTGGGGCGCAAGCCACGACCTGGAGGCCGCCAAGCGCGAGGCGCAGGCGTTTTTGGACAAGCGCGACGAGTGGGGCACCGTCTTTAAGTAGTCGGGTCCACCACCCGAATCTCCAGCGGCGCGGTGCGCAGGCGGTAGAGGCCTGGCACCGCGTCGAACACTGCGAGCAGCTCGTGGGCGAGCGCCGTGGTGGCCGGGACTGCGATGTGGTCGTCGGTGAGCTCCGCCGCCGACAATTGCGGGTCCAGCAGGAACCAAATGTCGCCTTTGAGCAGCGCAAACGTTCGCCCATGCAGGATCCGGTGGCGTGCCGCCCGGATGATTGCGTGCGCAGCCGCCGGGTCCAGGTCCACGCGTCCCCCGGCGTCGACCTCGAGGTAGCGGGCGTGCATCGCGCCTATCGACGACCCTTCGGCCCCCACCGCCTCCTCCAACAACGCACGGACCTGCGGATCGGCGGCGATTGGATCGCGGTCCGTGGAGCTCAGCCCCAGCGGCACGCGGTCGCCGACAAAGGCCGCGAACTTCAATGGGTCCCAGGACAACATGTACTCCACGTCGTCGCCGTTGAGGCCGACGGCGTAGGTGAAGCGGATCCGGCCAGTGGGCCCGTCGAGCGTGCCGAGGACAGGGTCGGTGACAAACGCGAAACCGGCCAACGTGCCGCGCGGGTGGTCCAGCACGAGGTAGTGGCCCGGCTCGATGTCGTCGCGGGCGGCGCGGGCGAGCAGGCGGGCCGGCCACTCGTCGGGAAGCGCAGGCGTGCCCGGCATCCGCAAGGTGAGCTCCGTCTGTGTGCCCGCGGACGGCTGGGAAGACTCCACGCGGGACTTGCCGTAGGTGCAGTACAACACGTGGGGGACAGGCTCGGCTAGCACGTACGCGTGGACCTCTAAGTGGCGGTAGGAAAACACGTACGCGTCCGTGCCACCGGCAGCTTGAGCGATGTGGCTGCGCACCACCTCGCCGCCGGTTCTAGGGCCGCGGCGGGCGCTGTCGAAAACTCCCATGGAATTCCACCATAACCCCGCCCCGGCGAGGTGGGCTTCAGCCGTGGTTTCAGCGAACACTGCGCTCGCGGGAACCTTTTTGGTAAGTGTGGCGTTATACCCGGTGAACTCTTTGGACTCTGGTTCAAGATCGGGTCCGGGACAAACGGTACGAAAACCCATTGGAAAGGATTTGTACGACGTGAGAAGCACTAACCCCGTTCTGCGCAACATTCCGGGGGCGGACGCGGACAACGGCTACCAGGATGGCCAGACCGCGACGCTTCCGGGGCACGCGCCCGAAATTGATCAGCAACGCCCGATGACGGTGGATGATGTGGTGACCAAGACGGGCATCACCCTCGCCGTGATCATCGCGTTCGCCGCAGCGAACTTCGGCATCTTCCTCACCGGCAACGTTCAGCTCGGCTTCATCCTGACCATCGTCGGCGCCATCGGCGGCTTCATCACCACCTTGGTCAACGCGTTCCGCCGCGAGTTCGGCTCTAAGACGCTGACGTTGATCTACGCCGCGTTTGAGGGCCTGTTCCTCGGCGGCTTCTCCCTGACCGTCTCCGGCTGGTTTACAGTCGGCGGCGCCGATGCCGGCCAACTGATCTTCCAGGCCATCCTGGGCACGATCGGCGTGTTCATCGGCATGCTCGTGGTCTACCGCCGCGGCGCGATCCGCGTGACCCCGCGCTTTAACCGCATCCTCACCGGCCTGATCTTCGGCGTGGCCATCATGGCGCTGGGCAACTTCCTGCTGGCTATCTTCACCGGCATCTCCCCGCTTCGCGACGGCGGCACGCTGTCCATCATCTTCGGTGTGGTCTGCGTGGTACTGGCGGCCCTGTCCTTCCTGCAGGACTTCGACCTGGCCGACAAGCTGGTCCGCACCGGTGCGCCGGAGCGCGCCGCCTGGGGCGTCGCCCTCGGTCTCGCCGTGACTCTGGTGTGGCTCTACACCGAGATCCTGCGCCTGCTGTCCTACGTCAACGACCGCTAGGGCCTTCGCAGAAACACAAAGCGCCTCGCTTCCGGATCATCTCCGGGGCGAGGCGCTTTGTCGTGCGCGCGGTTTAGTAGTTGTTATCCGGCACGACGGGCTGGCCGTCGACAGTCACGGTAGTGAACACCGGCTTGCCGTCGACGATCTCCGGGTTGCCCAGCACAACCTTCACGCCCTCTTCGCGGTTGTCCGGGGAGGTGACAACGCGGGTTGCGGTGCCCTCGGCGAGGTCCTCGCCCCACTGGTCCCAGACGATGTTCTCGAGGAAGTCGTCCTGGTTCTCGCAGTCCACCGTCAGGCGGTCCGGGCGCACAAGGTCGGTGGCGCCGCAGTTATTGAACACCGGTGCAGCGGCGACAGCGGCCTCGGAGGTCTCCTGCTCCTTCACGGCATTCGCCGCGGTGACGTTTGTCGCCGTAGCGGTGCTGGTGGCGGTGCCGGCCGTGGTGGCGGAGGTGCCTGCACCCTTCAGGGAGTTCGGGTCCTGGGTCGTGGCCGTGTCGACCTTCTCGGAGGAGGGGTTCTGGTGCGGCGGGGTGCAGCCTGCCAGGGCGAGAGCTGCCAGGGCGGCGACGCCGGCTACTGCTTTGCGGGAAGAGGTGGCAATCACAGGAATGGTCCTTCTGTATTGAAAAGAGAAACGTACTGGCTACTTCGCGCGGGGCGTGGAGGCCTTGACTGAATCATACGGCTCGGCCGAGACCACGGTGACGGAAATCTCGCGGCCGTTCGGTGCGGTGTACTTGCGGGTTTCGCCCTCGGCGGCACCGACGACGGCGGCGCCGAGAGGGGACTGCTCCGAGTAGGTCTCCAAATCCGCGTTGTCGGTGGAGGCGGCGCGGGTGCCGATGAGGAAGGTCTCGCGGTCGTCCTCGTCGCCGTCATAGTAGACGTGCACGACGGAGCCGACGTGGGCAACACCCTCGACAATGCCAGCGCGCTCCGTGGTGGAGTTGGACAGGATCTCGGAGATCTGCTTGATGCGCGCCTCCTCCTGGTCCTGCTGCTCGCGGGCCGCGTCGTAGCCGGCGTTCTCCTTGAGGTCGCCCTCCTCGCGCCGCTCGTTGATCTCGGCCGCGATGGCGGGGCGGTTATCAATGAGCTGCTGCAGTTCGGCCTCGAGCTTGGCCTTCATTTCGGGAGTGATGTACTGCTGCTGGGATTCAGCCATAGGGGTCTAAACCTTCCCTGATACGTGAAATCGGCCCGCCGCTAGCGGGCCAATGTGTGCAGATATACAGCCGGAAGATTACCACACGCCTTCGGGCCGGTTTTCGCTAGCGCGCTGCGTAGAAGCTGCTCTCCGGGTCCATGTAGAAGGGGAGATTCTCGGAGCAGCCGTAGATGCGGCCAGACACCAGTGGCTCGCGCACCGGCAGGTCCACGGCAATGCGGGAGTGCTGCTCGCCGCCGGCCGGCAGCACCACCTCGCGGCGGCCCACCTCCGAATGCGAGTAATCCACCGCAGTGACGATGCAGTACGCAGGCACGTCCGGGTTCTTGCGGTTGACGTCGATCCAGAGCCGGCCCGTGTTGTCGTCGATACGCTCCTGTGAAATGAACTCCGCGCGAACGGGCTCGCTGAACCGCTGCATGATGGTGCGGGCGCCGACAAAGAGCAGGGCAATCATGAGCAGTGCGGCGACAACCGCGACCACTTTGCCGCCGATGGAGCCGCCGGCGCGGTTGGAACGGCCGTAGCGGTTGGCGGGGCGGGGAGTGGTTGCGGTGCTCACGGAAACGGCTCCTTGCAGGTGGTAAGGACTTTCGAGTTGATGGTACTAAGATGACGCGGAGGTACAGAACTGACCCCTACGAAAGTTGGATTGATCGAGTGACCGGGTTGCGTCTCATGGCGATTCACGCCCACCCCGACGACGAGTCCTCCAAGGGTGCCGCCACCATGGCCAAGTACGCCGCAGAAGGCAACCGCGTCAAGGTCGTCACTTGCACTGACGGCCGGCGCGGCGACGTGCTCAACCCGGCAATGGACCGCCCGGGCGTGCTGGACAACATCCTCGAGGTGCGCCGCGAGGAAATGGCGCGCGCCGCGGCAGCCCTCGGCGTGGAGCACGTCTGGCTGGGCTACGAGGATTCCGGGCTGCCCGAAGGCGACCCGCTGCCGCCGCTGCCGGAAGGCTCGTTCGCGGTGCAGGACCCGGAAGAGGTGGCGGTGAAGATCGTGGAGCAGATCCGCGAGTTCCGCCCGCACGTGATCATCACCTACGACGAAAACGGCGGCTACCCGCACCCGGACCACCTGATGGTGCACGCGATTTCCATGATCGCCTGGGAGCGCGCTGGCGACCCGGACTTCGCGCCCGGCACCGGCGAGCCGTGGACGCCACTGAAGCTGTACTACTCGCACGGATTCATCCTGCAGCGCATGAAGCTTTTGCAGGAGCGGCTGATCCAGCGCGGGAAGAAGAGCCCGTACGAGCTGATGATCAAGCGCTGGGAGGAAAACGAGGGCGACGTGTTCGACCGCGTGACCACCCAGGTGGAGTGCGCCGGCTACTTCCAGCAGCGCGCCGAGGCGCTGACGGCCCACGCCACGCAGATCGACCCCGCCGGCGCCTTTCTAGCCAGCCCGGTGGAGGACCAGCAGGACGTCTGGCCCACCGAGGAGTTCGAGCTGGCCGCGACCAGGGTGGAGACCACCATGCCGGAGACGGATCTGTTTGCAGGCATCGAAACAGGTCCCAAGTCTGGCACCGAGGAGGAAAATTAAATGTCATCGTTCACCATCGCCGCCGCCAACGCCGCGAGCTTCGTGCTGGCCCAGAATCCGGGCGAGACCCCGGTGGGCCCGGACTTTGGCAAGGCCTCGCCGATCGGTCTGCTTCTGTTGGTGGTCTTGGCCATCGTGGTGCTGTTCATCGGCTGGTCGTTCCACCGCCGTTTCTCCCGCTTCAAGCGCCGCCAGGCGTTCGCGGAGGCGCGCGGCATCGACCCATTCGACGAGAAGGCGATCGACGAGGCCATGGAAAAGGCTGGTCTGAAGGACCAGCGGAAGAAAAACGCGTTCTAGCTGGCTAGAATTTATCCCGTGTCTGTCCTTTCGAAGCTGCGATACCCGCTGTACCCGCTGTACGAGGCGCGCCTAAAGCGCGAGCTGCGCGGCAAAAAGCGTCCGAAGCACATCGCCGTGATGGCCGACGGCAACCGTCGTTGGGCGCGTGAGGCGGGCTTCGAGGACATCTCCCACGGCCACCGCGTCGGCGGCGCGAAGATCGGCGAGCTCGTGCGCTGGTCCGCGGAGATGGACGTGGACGTGCTCACCATTTACCTGCTTTCCACGGAGAATCTGCAGCGCACCACCGAAGAGGTGGAGCTGCTCTTCGACATCATCTCCGGGGTCATCGAGGATCTGGCCACGGAGGATTACACCTGCCGCGTGCGGTTGGTGGGGCATTTGGATCTGCTGCCGGAGGACGTCGCTAGGCGCATGCGCGAGGGTGCGGCCGCAACCGACACCAAGCACGGTCTCACCGTCAACATCGCGGTCGGTTACGGCGGGCGCCAGGAGATCGTGGATGCGGTGCAATCGCTTATCGACGACAAAGCGCACGCCGGAGTGCCAGCCACGGAGATGGCCGCCGAGATCACGGTGGAATCCATCTCGGAGCACCTGTATACCTCCGGCCAGCCGGACCCGGACCTGGTCATCCGCACCTCCGGCGAGCAGCGCCTGTCCGGTTTTCTGCTGTGGCAGGCGGCGTACTCGGAGATTTGGTTCACCGACATTTACTGGCCGGCGTTTCGCAAGATCGACTTTTTGCGCGCGCTGCGCGACTACTCGCAGCGCTCCCGCCGCTTTGGCAAGTAGCTAGATCTTGCGCATGCGAACGCGTTGGACGGTGTGGTCGTAGTCCTTGCGCAGCACCAGCGAGGCGCGCACGCGGGTGGGCAGGATGTTTTCCACCAGGTTGGGCAGGTTGATGGTCTGCCACAGTTCGCGCGCGGCGTAGGCGGCTTCGGCGTCGTCCATGCCGGCGAAGCTCTCGAAGTGGTTGCCGGGCTGCTGGAACGAAGTGTCGCGGAGTTTGAGGAAGCGCTCGATGTACCAGCGCTCGATGTCTTCGGTCTTTGCGTCGACGTAGATGGAGAAGTCGAACAGGTCGGAGACCATCAGCGTTGGGCCGGTCTGCAGCACGTTGAGGCCTTCGAGGATGAGGATGTCGGGCTGGCGGACCTCCACGAATTCGTCGGGGAGGATGTCGTAGGCCTCGTGCGAGTAGATCGGGGCCCTGACCACCGGCTGGCCGGACTTGACCTCGGTGACAAAACGCATCAGGTTTCTGCGGTTGTAGGACTCTGGGAAGCCCTTGCGTTTCATGATCCCGCGCTCTTCCAGCACCGCCTTCGGGTGGAGGAAGCCGTCGGTGGTGACCAGGTCCACCCGCGGGTGGGAGTCCCAGCGCTGCAGCAGCACCTGCAGCACGCGCGCGGTGGTGGATTTGCCCACGGCCACCGAGCCGGCCAGGCCGATGATGAACGGCACGTGCCCCGGGTCGCCGCCGATGAATGTTTCGGTGGCGTTGGTGAGCTTTTGCCGGGCGCGCACTTGCAGGTGGATCAGGCGCGACAGGGGCAGGTAGATGTCCTCGACCTCCTGCAGGTCGAGGTTCTCGCCGATGCCGGAGAGCTTCTGCAGCTCTTCCTCGGTGAGCACCTGGGGCATCTTGGCGCGGCGCTTGCGCCAGTCCTCGCGGTGGAAGTCGAGGTACGGCGACGAATCGGCTCGTGACATAGCCACCATTGTTGCACCCGCGTAAAAGGGGAATGAATCCGCCTTCTGGGCGTGCCGATTTTCCTATACTGCGAGAAGCCGTTGTCAACGCGAAAAGAAAGGACCCGGTCGACGTGTCTGAAGACCTCCGCTACCAGGATCTGGCCACCTACGACCCCGAGGTGCACGCCGCAATTGTGGACGAGCTGGCGCGCCAGCGCGACACGCTGGAGATGATCGCCTCCGAGAACTTCGTGCCGCGCTCCGTGCTGCAGGCGCAGGGCTCGGTGCTGACCAACAAGTACGCGGAGGGCTACCCGGGCCGCCGCTACTACGGCGGCTGCGAGCACGTGGACGTCATTGAGGACTTGGCGCGCGACCGCGCGAAGGAGGTCTTCGGCGCCCAGTACGCGAACGTGCAGCCGCACTCCGGCGCGCAGGCGAACGCCGCGGTGCTCATGGCGCTGGCGGAGCCGGGCGACACCATCTTGGGCCTGGACCTGGCGCATGGCGGCCACCTCACCCACGGCATGAAGATCAACTTCTCTGGCCGCCTGTACAACGTTGCGGCGTACCAGGTGGAGGAGGACACCCACCAGATCGACATGGCGAAGCTGCGCGAGCAGGCCCGCGAGGTCAAGCCGAAGGTGATCATCGCCGGCTGGTCCGCGTACCCGCGCCACGAGGACTTCGCGGAGTTCCGTTCCATCGCCGACGAGGTCGGCGCCTACCTGTGGGTGGACATGGCGCACTTCGCCGGCCTGGTCGCCGCCGGCCTGCACCCGAACCCGGTCCCGCACGCGCACGTGGTCTCCTCCACGGTGCACAAGACCCTGGGTGGCCCGCGCTCCGGTTTCATCCTCACCAACGACCTGGAGCTGCACAAGAAGCTCAACTCCGCGGTCTTCCCGGGCCAGCAGGGCGGTCCGCTGATGCACGTCGTGGCAGCTAAGGCGACCGCGTTCAAGATCGCCGGGACCGAAGAGTTCAAGGATCGTCAGAGCCGCACCCTCGACGGCGCGAAGGTGTTGGCGGAGCGTTTGCTTGCCGACGACGCACGCGAGGCCGGTGTGTCCGTCGTCTCCGGCGGCACCGAGGTGCACCTCGTGCTGGTGGACCTGCGCAATTCGCCGATGGACGGCCAGCAGGCCGAGGACCTGCTGCACTCGGTGGGTATTACCGTCAACCGCAACGCCGTGCCGTTCGACCCGCGCCCGCCGAAGGTGACCTCGGGCCTGCGCATCGGCACCTCCGCGCTGGCCACCCGCGGCTTCGGCGAGGAGGACTTCCGCGAGGTCGCAGAGATTATCGCGGAGACCCTGATCAAGGGCGAAGCAGCCGACATCGACGCGCTGCGCGGCCGCGTTGAGGCCCTGGCGCGGAAGTACCCGCTCTACCCGGACCTCGAGGATTGGAAGATGCTCTAGTCCTCTTCGGCTTCTCCGGCGTCGGCGCTTGCGCCGTCGCCGCCGGCAACATCATGCCCGCGCTGCTCCGCGAGAGTGGCGCGGGCTTTTTGCAGCCACTCGGGCTGGTCGTCCAGCAGCGCGCGGATCTCGTCGGTGGTCATCGCCTGGTCCACGCCGGCGCTTTTCAGCGCGGTGACGGAAATGCCGAGCTTGCGGGCGACTTCGGGGCGCGGGTGCGGGCCGGAAAGGCGTAGCTCCTGCAGCCACTGCGGCGGGTTGTCCTGCAGGTCGCGCAGCTCGGCGTGGGTCACGGCGCCGTCCTGGAACTCCTGCGGGGTGGCGGGAAGGTAGATGCCCAGCTTCTTTGCGGCGGTTACCGGCTTCATGGCGGTGCCGGAGGGGGTCTGATCAGTCATGGTCAAAACGGTAGCATTGACGGCCATGCTCACCATTGCCTTCGCCACCGGCACTGAGCCGGGGAAGTGGTTCCGCCGCTTCGAGGAACTCACCGGAAGCCGACTTGAGACGATGCCGGCGGATGATCCGTTCGTGCTCGTCGGCAAGCAAGCAACTGCAGCGCTCGTGCGGCTTCCGGACGAGCGCGTCACCGACGAGTACCACGTGGTGCGCCTCTACGAGGAGGCGGCCGGCGTCGCGGTGCCGAAGGATTCCGTCTACGCGGAGGTAGGGGAGGTTTCCCGCGCGGATCTCGCGGACGAGATTGTGAACTTTGACGGGCAATCGCCTATCGACGACCTCCGGTCCGCCCTGCAAGTCGTCGCCGCGAACGTCGGCGTGGCCTACGGGCCACTGCCGCTGTTGAAGAACCTCGCGCGCAAACAGATCAAAGCATTACCCCTTCTGGGGGAGGAACCGGCGACGCAGATCGCGCTCGTGTGGCGCAGGGCGGACGATTCGGACGCTGTGCAGGACTTTGTCGGTGTGACGAAGGGGCGCACGGTGCGTTCTTCGCGTGGAAATGCGCACCCCCGATCGGGTGCAAAGCGGACTCGACGTTAACGCAAAGTTCATAATGGACGGCGCACTTATTTCAAGAATGAAAGGTATTGATTATGTTTTCCCGTAAGATCGTCGCTTCCGCAGCTGCTCTGACCCTTGGCGCAACCGGCCTGGTTGCTTGCTCCAACGACGGCGAGGGTGAGCCGACCTCCACCGAGATCGTCTCGGAGACCGCTACCGAGACCGAGGTTGCCACCGAGACCGCTGGCGAGGCCGCGGATAACACCGACGCCGCTGCTGCTGGCGACGCTGAGGCTACCGAGGAGATCACCACCGCCGACGGCGCAACCGCGATGGTTCCGGCAGGCGTGAAGGCCGCTATGGACGAGTACGCTCAGCCGGAGTGGGGCGAGCCGATGGCAGTTGAGGAGACTGACGGTGGCTGGATCGTCACCTACGACAACGAGCACTACATCACCTGGAACGAGAACACCGGTGGTGCTCCGACCTGGGGCCAGATCGCTAACGAGTGGATCACCGACGTGCGTCTGGACCAGAAGTTGGGCTTCCCGGTCGCACCGGAGACCGAGAACGCCGACCAGTCGGGCTGGACCCAGGAGTTTGAGAACGGCACCATCGAGTGGACCCGCGGCGGCACCGAGGATGCCTTCACCGCAATCGTGACCGAGAAGTAAATCGGCGGCCTACCTCGCCTGATTCCAAGCGCCACTCCGCTGCGGCGGGGTGGCGCTTTTGCGTTGCTGGGCGAGTGTTTGCGCGCCCTCGCGGGGATCTGGACAATGGAGCGCATGCAAAAATCGGACTTTGCCATCCGGCCCATCCGACCGGAAGACTATCCGCAGGTACGCGCCATCTATGAGATGGGGCTGCAAACCGGAAACGCCTCCTGGGAAACCCAGGGGCAGACCTGGGAGCAGTTCTCCCGCAAGAAGATCATGGAGACCGTCTTCGTGGCGGTCGACGCTGACGACGACAACAAAGTGCTCGGCTGGGTTGGCGCGGCGAAGGCGTCCACCCGCAGCGTGTTCCACGGCGTGGTAGAGGATTCGATCTACACCCATCCCGACGCCCGCGGACGCGGGATCGCCGGCGCGCTTTTGGACCACCTGATCCAGACCTGCATCAACTTGCACAAGTGGTCCATCCACTCCTGGATCTTCCCCGAAAACGAAGGATCCGCGGGACTGCACAAGTCCCGCGGATTTGAAAAGGTGGGCACGTTCCACAACATGGCGCAGATGGCCTACGGCGAGCGCCAGGGTGAGTGGCGCGACTGCGACATCTGGGAGCTGATTTTGCCGATGTCGCGCGAGCAGTGAGCTGCTAGCTCAAGTCCTCCTTGAGCGCTTCCTCGCGCACCGGCAGCAGGAGGACGAAGGCGACGATCGCCAGCGGCACCATGAGCAGGAACACGGGGGTAAGCCCGTCGTTGTAGCTGCTCAGCACCGCGTCCTTGATGGGATCCGGCAGCTGGGCGACAACGCCGGGGGTGAGGCTGTTCGCCCCGCCTTCCTGGAACTTCGCCGCGTACGCCTGGCCCTCCGGGCCCAGCTTGGCTAGCGCCTCCGGGAGGCGCTGCTCTAGGTTGTCGCGCATGTTGTGGATGAACAGCGAGCCAGCCAGGGACGCGCCGATGGAGGAGCCGATCTGGCGGAAGAAGTTGTTCGTGGACGTCGCAGTTCCCACGTGCTTGAGCGGGAACGAGTTCTGCACGATCAGCACCAGCACCTGCATGACCAGGCCCAGGCCGAAGCCGAAGATGAACATGTAGATGCCCAGCCTGGTCAGCGACGTGGTCACCTCGAGGCGGGAGAACAGGAACAGCCCCAGGGTGGTCACGAGCATGCCGACGAGCGGGTAGATCTTGTAGCGGCCGGTCTTGGAGATGATGAAGCCGACCGCCATGCCGGTGACGAGCATGCCGATGACCATCGGCAGCATCATGAGCCCCGCCTCGGTGGGGGTGAGCTGGTGGACCATCTGCAGGTAGGTGGGCAGGTATGCCAGGCCGCTGGTCATGGCCAGGCCCAGCACCGTGCCGGCCAGGGTGGTCAGGACCATGTTGCGGTTTGTGAACAGGTCCATCGGGATCAGCGGGTTGGTCGCGCGCAGCTCCACAAACACGAACGCCACGGCGGCAACAAGCGCGATAAGCGAGGTGGCGATGATGGTGGGGGAGGTCCACTCGTACTGGGTGCCGCCCCACGTGGTGGTGAGGATCAGCGAGGCCGTGGCCACCACCATGAGCGTGGTGCCGACGTAGTCGTAGTGCATGCCCTTCGCGGATCCGCGGCGCAGGCGCAGCACGGCGGTGCACACGCACATGGCCAAAATACCCAGCGGGATGTTCATCCACAGTGCCCAGCGCCAGCCGGGCCCGTCAGTGAACCATCCGCCGAGCACCGGGCCGAGCACAGAGGACACGCCGAAGACGGCACCCATGACACCCATGTACTTGCCGCGCTCACGGGCGGGGACGACCTCGGCGATGATGGATTGCGAGTTCACCATCATCCCGCCCGCGCCCAAGCCCTGGATGGCGCGGCCGATGATCAAAAGCTCCATGGTGTGGGCGAAGCCGCCGATGGTGGAGCCGACCACGAACAGGCCGATGCCGGTGATGTAGAGCCACTTGCGGCCCAGGATGTCGCCGAGCTTGCCGTTGACCGGCATGGCGATGGTCATGGTGACCAAAAACGCCGAGATGACCCAGCTCATGTGGTCCACGCCACCGAGCTCGCCGACGATAGTGGGCAGGGCGGTGGCGAAAATCATCTGGCCCAGCGAGCTCATCAGCATGGTCAGCAGCAGGGCCGAGAACACCAGCCCCACGTTTGGCGGGGTGGCCTGAAGCGGATGGTGGTCCGCGCGGGTTTCTACCATTTCATCTCCTTTGCGTAGACGGTGAGATCTTGTGCGTTTGCCAGCAGTTGCTCGACGGGGTCGGCGCCCTCCGGAGGGTGCCACAGGTAGCGGCTCACCGCTCCCTGGAACAGCACGACGATGAAGTGCGTCTCGTCCTCCAGCGTCCCGGGGTGCTTCCGGTCTTCGGGGAAGCGTTCGAAGTGGGCGTAGACGGCGCGTCCGACCTCGGTGAGGAAGCCACGTTTGCGGGTGGCTTCGGCGTGCATCAGGCCGGGGTTGTTTTCCAGCAGCTCGCGGCGGCATTTCGCGGCCGGGCCGTCGAAGCGTCCCGGTTCCACGTCGATGGAGCGGATGACAAGCTCCAGCACGTTGTCGCTTTGGGTTTCCCGGATCGCGGCGAGGGCGTCCTCGCTGAACGTGAAGGGGAACGAACCCAAGATCGCCTCGTCCTTGGAGTCGACGTAGTTGAAAAACGTGCGCCGGGAGATGCCTGCAGCCAGGCAGATGTCGTCGACGGTGACGTTGTCGTAGCCGTGAGCGCCCACAAGCCGGGCCGCCTCGTCGCGGATGCGTTGCAGCGTTTCGCGCCGCTTCTGCTCCCTGATTCCCTCATTTTGCACGGGGTGCAATATTACACCCGGTGCACATTATGGCAAGCCCGCTGAAAGTTCGCCTTCTACCAGCGCTTTTCCGTCCTCTGAGTAGGTCAGCTTCACAATGCCGGGCGAATGCTTCTCGACGTCCCAACGGCCCTGCCCGTCATTACAGCCCTTCGTCAACGGGATCGATTCGCCGCCTTCACCGATCAACGCCGTGCAGCCGGTGAGGGGGTAGGTCACCGAGGCGGTGCCGCCGCCGAAGGTCGCCACCGCGGGCCACGCCTTGACCTTTGCGTCATCTTCCAAGCTGTTCAGCGTTCCGGTGTAGGTGCCGGTGGGGGCCGAAGGGTCGTCGATAGGCGATTGCTGCTGCGCGGTGACCGTGACCGTTTCGGGGACGGTGCTTTCGGGCTCGGGGCGCGGGTTGGCGTACCAGTAGGCCGCCGCGAGCGCGACGCCGATGATGGCGACGATGAGCGCAAGCACCCCGCCGACGACCCACGGCTTGTTCGGCCCGCCCGCGGTGCGCAGTTCGGAGAAAGAATCAGGCATGGAAAAAGCCCCCAGCAGATTGGTTGATGTGCTGGGGGCAGATTCTAGCGGGGAGCTAGTTGCGGACTAGTTGCGGTCCGTGTTGGCCATGGACAGCACGTCGAGGCGCTTGTCCAGCTCCTCCTCGGTGAGCTTCTCGCCGTCCACGAAGCCCAGGTCGATGGTGGCCTGGCGGATGGTGATGCCCTCCTTGACCGCGTGCTTGGCAATCTTCGCGGCGTTTTCGTAGCCGATCGCGGAGTTCAGCGGGGTCACGATCGACGGGGAAGATTCGGCCAGGGTGCGCATGCGCCCTTCGTTGGGCTCGATGCCGTCGACAAGCTTGGTGGCGAACTGGCGGGCCGTGTTCGCCAGCAGGCGGGAGGACTCGAGGACGTTGCGCGCCATCATCGGGATGAACACGTTGAGCTCGAACTGGCCCTGGGTGCCGCCGAAGGCGACAGCAGCGTCGTTGCCGATGACCTGCGCGGAGACCTGGGTTGCGGTCTCGCACAGCACCGGGTTGACCTTGCCCGGCATGATGGAGGAACCCGGCTGCAGATCCGGCAGGTGGATCTCGCCGAAGCCGGCCAGCGGGCCGGAGCCCATCAGGCGGATGTCGTTGGCGATCTTGTACAGGGACACGGCCACGGTGCGCATCGCGCCGGAGAACTCGACCAGGCCGTCGCGGTTGGCCTGCGCCTCGAAGTGGTTCTCCGCCTCGGACAGCTGCTCGATGCCGGTGAGTTTCTTCAACTCCTCGGTGACCTTGCCGCCGAACTCCGCCGGGGTGTTGATGCCGGTGCCCACGGCGGTGCCGCCGATCGCGAGCTCGCCCAGGCGCTCCAGGGTGGCCTCGACGCGCGCGACGCCGAGCTCGATCTGGCGGGCGTAGCCGGAGAACTCCTGGCCCAGGGTCACCGGGGTGGCGTCCATGAGGTGGGTGCGGCCGGACTTGACCACCTCGTGCCACTCTTTCGCCTTCTTCTCCAGGGACTCCTGCAGCACCTTCAGCGCCGGGATCAGGTCGCTGGCCGCGGCCTCGGTGGCGGCGACGTGGGTGGCGGTGGGGAAGGTGTCGTTGGAGGACTGGCCCATGTTCACGTGGTCGTTCGGGTGGACCTCAACGCCGTTGGCCTTCGCGATGGAGGCGATGACCTCGTTGGTGTTCATGTTGGACGAGGTGCCGGAGCCGGTCTGGAACACATCGATGGGGAACTGCTCGTCGTGCTTGCCGTCCGCGATCTCCTTCGCGGCGGCGATGATGGCGTCGGCCTTCTCGGCGTCCAGGTTGCCCAGGTCCTTGTTCACCTGCGCGCACGCAGCCTTGAGCAGGCCGAGCGCGCGGATCTGCTGGGCTTCCAGGCCGCGGCCGGAGATGGGGAAGTTCTCCACAGCGCGCTGCGTCTGGGCGCGCCAGAGAGCGTCGACGGGCACCTTGACCTCGCCCATCGTGTCATGTTCGATGCGGTATTCCTGATCAGCCATCATTGTCCTTTACTTCTGTCGCGTGCACGCCGCGCGCGGTAGAGTGCGCGCGTGCCTTTCCACAGCACGATTATGCACCAACCGGACATGACGAGGAGACGAAATGCCCGAACCGCAGGCCATGGAGACCCCCACTTTGAGGGACGCGGGAGTTGCGGCCGCCGCGATGGGGGCGATGTACGTTCTGCTCCTCGGCCAGGGGCTGGTTTTGGTGCGCGCCGGTGTGTCCCGGACGGTGGCGCTGACGGTGCTGCCGGTTGCTGTGTTGGTCGCGCTGGCGGTGCCGACGGTGCTGCTTGTGCGCTACATGCGGCGCCGCGGGCTCGAGCTCGGCTTCGCGCGGCTTGGGCGCCGAGGCTGGCACTTGCTGTGGCAGGCTCCGGCGGTGGTGCTCGGCTCTGCGGCGGCGACGTCGGTTGTCGCGCCGCTGTCCGGACTTGAGCCCCGCGGCGACTCCGCCAGCGAGACCCTCGCCCGGGACTTGGACAGCGCCGCGCCAGTGCTGCTTTTGCTGGTGGGCTACCTGCTCATCGGGCCGTTGATTGAGGAGATCGTGTTCCGCCGCGTGCTCATGAACTACTTCGACACGCTCATGCCCGCGGCGGCGAGCGTACTGGCTACCTCAGCGATCTTCGGGGCGGCCCACATCGCGCCGCCGGCAATCGTGTTCACCTTCTTCGCCGGCGTTGGTCTGGCGCTGGTGGCACGCTTCCACGGCACCATCACCGCCAGCTACATCGTGCACGTGGTGAACAACCTGCTGGCCAGCGCGGCGCTGATCGGCGCGTTGCTTTAGGCTGCGGCCTAGTTCTCCGGATCGGAGTAGTCGACTACGGAGTAGTCCTGCAGCTTGGTCAGCTGGTGCTGGGACTCAATGAAGCGGACGGTGCCGGACTTCGAGCGCATCACCAGCGAGCGGGTGGTGGCACCGGACTTGCGGTAGGTCACGCCACGCAACATGTCGCCGTTGGTCACGCCGGTGGCGGCGAAGTAGCAGTTGTCGGAGGTGACCAGGTCGTTGATACCCAACACGCGGTCCAGGTCGTGGCCGGCGGCGAGGACCTTCTCGCGCTCCTCGTCGCCCTGCGGGGCGAGCATGCCCTGGATCTCGCCGCCCAGGCACTTCAGAGCGCACGCCGTGACGACGCCCTCCGGGGTGCCGCCGATACCCATCGCAATGTCGATGGAGCTGGTGTCCTGTGCAGCGGCGATGGCGCCGGCGACGTCGCCGTCCATGATGAAGCGGACTTTGGCGCCGGCGGCGCGAATGTCGTCGACAAGCTGCTTGTGGCGCGGACGATCGAGCACGACCACCGTGATGTCGGCGGGGCGCACGCCCTTCGCCTCGGCGACCGACTTGATGTTCTCGGCGGTCGACTTCGTGATGTCGATCGCGCCGACCGCCTCTGGGCCGACGGCGATCTTGTTCATGTAGAACGCGTCCTGCGGGTTGAACATCGAGCCACGGTCCGCGGCGGCGATCACGGAGATCGCGTTCGGGCGACCCTCGGCCATCAGGCGGGTGCCGTCGACTGGGTCGACGGCGATGTCCACGGCGGCGCCGTGGCCGGTGCCGACCTGCTCGCCGTTGAACAGCATCGGGGCTTCGTCCTTCTCGCCCTCGCCGATGACGATGACGCCGTCCATCTCCACGGAGTTGATCATCTTGCGCATCGCGTTGACGGCGGCACCGTCGCCTTCGTTCTTCTGGCCGCGGCCGACCCAGCGGCCGGAGGCGAGCGCGGCGGCCTCGGTGACGCGCACCAGCTCCATCGCGAGATTGCGGTCGGGGAAAAGATCGGACTGTTCGGTCATGGGGAGGCCTTCCTAAACATGAATCACAAAAAGACCCCTCTATTGTGGCACTACCAATCGCACAATTGCCCGTTCTTCCCACCTTTAAGGGGGAAGCGGGGGCGCATGCCATACTGTTCGGCGTGGCTAGCAACAAAAAACCCCGCATCTTCCAGGACGGACGAGACATCGCGATCAACTCCGTGCTCATCATCGTGCTGATGGTCGTCGCTGTCGGCGCGACCGGGCTGTGCTCGTTTAACCCCGGCGCACCCGAGCAGGGGCCGGTCCAGGAGGTCGACGCGGAGACCTTCCTCGACTTGGAGGCGCGCGGCGTGGACTTCCCGGTGCGCTACCCGGAGATGCCGGAAGGTTGGGTCACCAACTCCGCGCGCCGCTCCATGCTCGGCGGCCAGCCGGCGCCGACCGTCGGCTGGATCACCCCGGACCGCGGCTTCATCCAGCTCACGCAGACCGGCGTCGACGCGGAGGAAGCTGCAAAGGGCGCGGACGAGAAGCCGCGCACCCTGGACCGCTCCGAGGAGATCGACGGCCGCAGCGTGGAGATCTACACCTCCGAGGAGAAGGACGTGCGCGACCTCTGGGTCGTCGACGCGGGCGATGCCCGCCTCGTGCTCACCGGCGCAGGGGAGGCCAGCGAGTTCGAGGAGCTGATCTCGACCGCGCTGGCTACTGCTCCGATTCAGGCTGCTGGCGGGAACTGATCGCTTCCTCGACGCGCTTTGAGGCGCCGTCGAGAAGCACCTCGCACCGCTTCGCCAGTGCCTCGCCGCGCTCCCAGTACTTCAGTGACTCGTCCAGGCTCATCTGGCCCAGCTCGAGGATCTTCACGGTTTCGACCAGCTCGTCGCGGGCCTGCTCGTAGCTTAAGGTGGCGGGGTCCGGAAGGGCGTTGTCGTTGGCCTGGCCGGTGCCGAAAGCGTTCTCAGTCATGTTTTTCGTGTTCCTAATCTGCTTGCGTGGTGGACATGGAGGCGGCGGTAATGGAGCCGTCGCCGACGCGGATGCGCAGCTGCGATCCGGGCGGGGACTGGTCGATGGAGGTGACAACTTCGGCGTCGGAGCCGTCACGGGGCAGCACCTGCACCACGGCGTAGCCGCGGGCGAGCGTCGCCGACGGCCCCAACGCCGAGACCTGGGCGCGCAAGCCCCGCACGTGCTGCGTTTCACGTTGCAGCAGGTGGGAGACGTCGCGGCGGATCAGGGCGGTGGCGCGCTCGATTTCCTCGCGGCGTCGGGTAATGGCCATCATCGGGTCGGCGAGCGCCGGGCGTGTGCGCACCGAGGCCAGGCCGTTTCGTTCGCGTTGGACCCAGCCGCGCAGGGCGGCGGCCATGCGGGCGCGTGCTTCGTCTATAAGCAATCGCTCCTGCGCCACATCGGGGACCGCACGCTTGGCTGCATCGGTGGGGGTGGCGGCGCGCACGTCCGCGACGTTGTCCAGCACCGGGTTATCCGGCTCGTGGCCGATCGCGGAGATCACAGGGGTGCCAAGCTTTGCGACGGCACGCTGCAGCGCCTCCTCCGAAAACGGCAGGAGGTCCTCCACGGACCCGCCGCCGCGGGCGACGATGATCACGTCCACCTCAGGATCCGCATCCAGCACCTCGAGCGCCTCGATCACCGCGGGCACGGTGGTCGGGCCCTGGACCGGGGTGTTGATGATCTCGAAGCGCACCTCGGGCCAGCGGCCCTGCGCCACGGTGACCACGTCGCGCTCGGCGGCGGAGCCGCGGCCGGTGATCAAACCGACCTTTGCGGGCAGGTAGGGCAGCGGCTTTTTGCGCGCGGGGTCGAACAGGCCCTCGGAGGCGAGCTGCTTGCGCAACGCCTCGATGCGGGCCAGCAGCTCGCCGGCACCGACGTGCCTGATCTCGGTCACGCGCATGGAAAACGTGCCGCGGCCCGGGTAGAAGGACGGTTTGCCCAGCACGACGACGCGGTCGCCGTCGTTAAGTGGCACCTGCATACCCGTGAGCAGCGAGGTTTCCGCGGTGAGCTGGACGCTGGCCTGCTCCTGGGTGTCGCGCAGCGTGAGGTAGGAATACCGCCACGTCGGCTTGGTGTTGACCTGGGTGAGCTGGCCTTCGATCCACAGCCAGCCGAGGCGCTCGATCCAGCCCTTCACCGAGGTGTTGAGCTTGGACACCGACCACGGCTGCTCCGGCGAGCTCTTCGAATCTGCCACCGCATGCTCCTTTCCATTTGACTTCTGCCACGTTACCCGGCGAGCCGATACGGCCCGCCTATTGTTTTTGACGCTGATTAGTTAGGGTTGGTTCCATGACAGAACAGGGTAAAAAAGTCCTCCTCGCATCCCCCCGCGGCTACTGCGCCGGCGTCGACCGCGCCGTGGAGACCGTAGAGAAGGCCCTGGAGAAATACGGCGCACCCGTCTACGTGCGCAAAGAGATCGTCCACAACAAGTACGTCGTGGAAACGCTGCAGGACCGCGGCGTGATCTTCGTCGACGAGACCGATGAGGTCCCCGAAGGTGCGCACCTGGTCTTCTCCGCCCACGGTGTCTCCCCGGCGGTGCGCGACTCCGCAAAGAGCCGCAACCTGCTCACCCTCGACGCGTCGTGCCCGCTGGTGACCAAGGTGCACAACGAGGCGAAGCGCTTCGCCCGCGACGGCTACCACATCCTGCTCGTCGGCCACGAGGGTCACGAGGAGGTCGAGGGCACCGCCGGTGAGGCCCCAGAGATCACGCACCTTGTCGACGGTGTGGACGGCGTGGACCGCCTGCCCGACTTCCCGGACGACCAGAAGCTGGTGTGGCTGTCCCAGACCACGCTTTCGGTGGACGAGACGATGGTGATCGTGGACAAGCTCCACGAGCGCTACCCGAACCTGGAAAACCCGCCGAGCGACGACATCTGCTACGCCACCCAGAACCGCCAGGCCGCGGTCAAGGAAATCGCCCCGCGCTGCGAGCTGGTCATCGTGGTCGGCTCCCAGAACTCCTCGAACTCCCGCCGCCTGGTCGAGGTGGCGCTGGAAGCCGGCGCGCAGGCCTCCTACCTGGTGGACTACGCCTCCCAGATCAAGGACGAATGGTTCGAGGGCGTGAACACCGTCGGCGTGACCTCGGGCGCGTCCGTGCCGGAGATCCTGGTCAAGGAGCTGGTGGAGGAGCTCGGCCGCCGCGGCTACTCGGACGCGGAGGAAGTGACCACCACCGTGGAGACCATCACCTTCTCCCTGCCGCGCGACCTGCGGCTGCCGCGCCGCGAAACCCCGGCGGTGGCGCAGGGGTAAGGCGCTCGGGGCTCGCTGTTAGCCCTTGTAGAGGTCCTCGCCGAGCCGGTCCGCAATCGAAGTGGAGCCGGACCGCGGGGACTTTTTCTGTGCCCGCTCGGTGCGCCCGGCGCGCTCGGCCCGCTTCAGGCTGCGCTCAGAATCGGCGCGGCGCAGAAGCTCGTCCACAGACACCGCCTTGGCGCGCTCGCGGGCGCGGCGCCCCTCAGAATTCGTGCGGCGGTTGCTGCGGTTGATCCGGGTGCGCTCAGCGGTTTCGCGGCGCACCAGCTGTTCGTTGTGGCGCTTGATCAGGCGGATGCGCACAAACGCGATGATCACAGAGCCCAGCGTGACGGCGAACAGCACCGGAAACAGCTCCGTGACCGGGTAGAACACCAGCAGCAGCGCGGCCTTGCCGGAGGAGCCGCCGGCCGCGATCTCGGTGCGCGACATCACCCAGCCGGCGACCACCACCGCGATCACGAACAGGATCGGCGCGCTGGCCACGTTGAGGAACAGCCCCCGCGGGTTGACCAGTGTGGCCACCACAATCACCGCGACGGCGTACAGGGCCAGAAACGGCCAGCCGATCACCCCGGTGGAAAGCGACAGCAGCACGCCGGTGAACAGCGCGGCGAAGATGATGCCAATGCCGGACCCCGTGGGCAACCCGTGAAACGTTGCGGACGGGGAAGTTGAGTTCCGGTGAGAGACATGCGACACGCCAGACGAGTCTACTCGCCGGTGTGCTCGGCAGCGTGCCGGGCACGCGAAGAGACCGGTTTCAATGCTGGGGCCTCGCCGCGCCGCGACGGCACCTGGGCCTCCTCCAGCTTGCGGGCGGTGACCATCACACGTGAATCCATCGACGCCAGCGTGGCGTTGTACGCCTCCACCGCCTTGTCCAACGACGAGCCGACCCGGTTGTAGTGCTCAGCCATGGTGGACAGGCGCTGGTGCAGCTGCCCGCCTAAGCGCTGGATTTCCTTCGCGGCGTCGTTGAGCGATTCTTGGCGCCACCCCAGCGCCACGGTGCGCAGTAGCGCGAACAGGGTGGTGGGGGTGGCGATGACCACGTCGCGGGCGAACGCGTAGTCCAACAGCTCGGGGTCGATGGACAGCGCCGCGTCCAGGAACGGGTCTGCCGGCACGAACAGCACCACGAACTCCGGGGTGGGCTGGAACGCCTCGATGTAGGACTTCGCCGACAAGGTGTCCACGTGCGCGCGCACCAGGTGGGCGTGGCGGCGCATGAACGCCTGGCGCTCCTCCGGGTCCTCGGTGCCCAGCGCGTCCAGGTACGCCTGGAACGGCACCTTCGCGTCGACGACGATGTTTCTGCCCTGTGTGAGGCGGATGATCATGTCGGGGCGGACGCGTGAGCCGTCGATAAGCATGTGCTCCTGGGTGTCAAAGTCGACGTGCTCGAGCATGCCGCCCAGCTCAACCACCCGCTCGAGCTGGATTTCGCCCCAGCGGCCGCGGGTCTGCGGGGAGCGCAGGGCGGTGATGAGCTGGTCGGTACGGTCGCCCAGGCGTGCCGACGTGCGCCCGATCGCCTGCACCTGGCCCGCCAGCGAGGATGCGGAGACCGCCTGCTGCTTGTCCATCTCGTCGAGCTGTTCGCGCATGTCTTTCAGCGCGCGGGCGACAGGCCGCAGGTCCTGCGGGGGAGCGGGCTGCGGGGTGGAGCGGCGCATCCAGGCGGCGCCGGTGAACACGCCGGCGATAAAGCCCGCGAGCAGGCCGGTGGCGAGGAGCAAAAGCACGGTGGCGGTCGACATGGCTGGCAGTCAACCACACCCGCAAGACACGCTAGCGTTCGGGTTCGCTCATATGTTCGCTTGGGGTGTCCTTGCTACTGTCGCTCGACTGCCACCCGCGCAGCCGCCCAAGGCCAGTTTCGCGCAGCTTCCGCAGGCTGGAGGTGCCGAAGCGCTCAGTCTGCCTTTCTGCTTCCTCGTCGGCGACGGGGGCGTTGACCCACTCGCGCTCGCCGCGCCACTCCTGGCGTTTGTGCACGGACTCTGCCTCGACGATCTCCGCGATGACCCGGCCCTCGTCGGTGGTGAATTCGATGTCATCTGCGCCCAGCTCGCCGGCGTTGATGCGCAGCACCTCCAGCAGGTAGCGGTACACCACCGCGACCATCGCGGCGGTCGGCACGGCAAGGAAGCCGCCGACAAGGCCGAACAGCGTGCCACCGACCGTGACCGAAACCAGCACGATCACCGGGTGCAGGTTCATCGCCCGCGACTGCAGCATGGGGGAGAGGACGTTGCCCTCCAGCTGCTGGGTGGCCAGCACGATCGCCAGCACGATCAGCGCCTTGGTGAACCCGAGGGTGACCAGAGCGATCAGCACCGCCAGCGCGCCCGCGACCACGGCGCCGACGATCGGGATGAAGCCCGCCATGAACGTGATCAGCGCGAGCGTGAACGCCATCGGCACGCCCACGATCGCGATACCGGTGCCGATGACGATCGCGTCTACCAGCGAGCACACCGCCTGCGCGCGGATGAACCCGGACAGGGTGTTCCAGGCGCGGGTGAGCAGCTCCGTCAGGTACAGGCCGGTGCGGCCGCCGGTGGCGGAGCGCAGCCACGGCAGGAAGCGGTGCCCGTCTTTGAGAAAGAAGAAGGTGAGCACGAACAGCACCATCAGCGTCACCGACAGCCCGGCGGCGGTGTTGATGCCGGAGAACACCCCGCCGGCGATCGCGCCCGCCTGGTTCTGGATCCACCGCTGGATCTCGTTGACGCCCTCGTTGAGGTTTTCTGGGTCCATGTTCAGCGGAGGGCCCTGCGCCCATAGCTGAAGGCGCTGAATGCCCTCGAACGCCTGGATGTACAGCAGGCGAGACTGGCCCACGATGTCCGGGGCGATCAACATGCCGATAAATGCCAGCACCCCGAAGAACAACAGCATCGTCAACAGGGCGGCGAGGCCGGAGGGGACCCTTTGGCGTCGTAAAGCAGCTGCGATTGGGGCGAGCACGGTGCACACGATGAGCGCGATGACGACCGGTAAAACACCGGCCCAAAACGTGCCGATAAGCTGGCCCACCGCGTACAAAAACACCGCGATGACCAGGATGCGCAGCGTGAACTTCGCCGCGGAAGCGATCCAGTCGTTGAACACAACGTTGCGGTCCACACGGTCTTCGCGCACGGGGGTCTTGATCGGTTCACTCACGCGCACCATTGTGCCCCATTGCAATTTGCTTTGCGACGGCGCACCTCACGGCCCCCTCCGAACCCCGCGCAAGCCTCCGCTAGGATATTGCGACGTGAGCCTTACTCTTGGAATTGTCGGTCTGCCCAACGTTGGCAAGTCCACCCTGTTTAACGCCCTGACGCGCAACGAGGTGCTTGCCGCGAACTACCCGTTCGCCACCATCGAGCCCAACGTGGGCCTGGTGGAGCTGCCGGATCCTCGCCTGGACCGCCTGGCGGAAATCTTCGACTCGGAGCGCGTGCTGCCCGCGACGGTGTCCTTCGTGGACATCGCCGGCATTGTCAAGGGCGCCTCCGAGGGCGAAGGCATGGGCAACGCGTTTCTGGCCAACATCCGCGAGGCGGACGCGATCTGCCAGGTGGTGCGCGCGTTTTCCGACGACAACGTGATCCACGTCGACGGCAAGGTCGACCCGTCTTCGGACATCGAGGTCATCAACACCGAGCTGATCTTCGCCGACCTACAGACCATTGAAAAGGCCCTGCCGCGCCTGGAAAAGGACGGCCGCAAGGACAAGGACGTCGCCGCCCAGGCCGAGGAAGCCAAGAAGGCGCAGGCCGTGCTCGAGGACGGCCGCACCCTCTTCGCCGCCTCCAAGGGTGGGGAAGTGGACCTGGCGCTGCTGCACCACCTGCACCTGATGACCGCGAAGCCGTTCCTCTACGTGTTCAACTCCGACGAGGACGTGCTCACCGACGACGCGCGCAAGCAGGAGCTGCGCGACCTGGTCGCCCCCGCCGAGGCCGTCTTCCTGGACGCCCAGACCGAAACGGAGCTTTTGGAGCTTGACGACGAAGACGCCGCCGAGCTCCTCGCCGCCGTCGGCCAAGATGAGCCAGGCCTGCAAACTCTGGCCAAGGCCGGCTTCGACACCCTCGGCCTGCAGACCTACCTCACCGCCGGCCCTAAGGAGGCCCGCGCCTGGACGATCCGCAAGGGCGACACCGCCCCGAAGGCCGCCGGCGTGATCCACTCCGACTTTGAAAAGGGCTTCATCAAGGCCGAGATCGTCGGCTTCGACGACCTCGACGCGGCCGGCTCCATGGCCGAGGCCCGCGCACACGGCAAGGTCCGCCAGGAAGGCAAGGACTACGTCATGGCTGACGGGGACGTCGTCGAGTTTAAGTTCAATGTGTAGCTAGGCTTCGGGATTGCCCACGCAGAACTCGTTGCCTTCCGGATCCTGCATCACGGTCCATACGAGTCCTGGCGCCTCGTGGGTGGTGAGTTCGGTAGCGCCTAAGTATTTGAGGCGCTCCACTAAGGTTTCGCGTTCCGCCCCGCCAACGTCGATATGCATGCGGTTCTTTCCGGGGGTGGGATCCTCGACGCGCTGAAACCCTAGCGCCGGGGCCGAATCAACCATCACGAAATCGCCGTAATCCGCGGCGATTTCGCAGCCGGTTGCGGCCGCCCAGAACTCGGCGAGCTTAGACGGATCGTGGCAGTCGAAGGTAATTTGCCGGATAGTGAGGTTCGGGTCGCTCATGAGCATCATTATGGGGGCGGGGTTTAGAAAAGCGCAGCCTGGTCTCCAGGCGGGGACTCAGCTTTCCGGCGTAGTGGAGCGTTTTGAATTGCGAGGGTCACTCCCGCGAGAGCGTAAGAACTCGATGTCGTAGCCTTTTCGGCCTAGGCGACCCAAGCATCACCCTGATCTTCGCTGATCGGCTTTCCGCTTATTGTCTTCACGGTGGCCAACGTAACGCGGAGCTTGCGACGGTGTGGTTGTGTAAAGTGGCTGTGCATTTGCATTCGGGTGAGCACAAACTTAACGTTGTGCGTTATTGACGCTTCGCGTTATGGGGGATAGGGTGAGACATGATCCAGTCATTCGCTGACAAGGACACTGAGCGTCTGTGGAATCGAGAGCGGGTTCGCTCGATCGATTCCCGCATTCACTCAGTAGCGCTGCGCAAGCTTCGCCAGCTTGGGTACGCGCAGACTCTCGATGAGTTACGGATTCCTCCGGGAAACCGGCTCGAGGCCTTGAAAGGTGACCGGCGGGGTCAGTTCAGCATTCGAATCAACGACCAGTGGCGGATCTGTTTTCGGTGGTCCGCCGCGGGGCCAGAGGAGGTTGAGATCGTTGACTACCACTGACAAGCTCCCTCCGGTTCACCCGGGTGAGATCCTTATGGAGGACTTTCTCAAGGAAATGGAGATCACCCAGCACAAGCTGGCCGTCTCCATCGGCGTTCCGCCCCGCCGGATCAACGAAATTGTTCACGGTAAGCGCGCTGTAACGGCTGACACGGCCCTTCGTCTAGCGAAGTTTTTCGAAATGAGCCCCCAATTCTGGCTCGGGTTACAGGCCCAGTACGACCTGGATGTGGCAGAAGACAAAATCCTGGCGGAAATCGAACGGATTCAGCCGTTCCAGGCTGCCTCGGCGTAGCAGGTCAGCGACTCTAAATGCGTCGAGCCATGTCGGGGTAGTAGACGACAACCCCATCTTCGTCGACTTCGAGCTCTACATCGACTCCTCGTGTTCCGCTTGCGTAGCGAACTTTGTGTGAGTCGATTGAACTGTAGTACTGATCCGAGGCGATCACCTGGAGGGAAGGCATATCAATCCAGGCCATGATGAGCGGAGTCTTGGAGACATCTTCTTCGAGCAACCCGAGGCGCCGGATGGGCATCGTGTTTGTCAATGGGCATAGTCCGAGATCACAGTCCAGTGCAGTTTCAAGATCAGCTGGTTGCACAATGCCAGGGGATGGGAGACCGTTCGGCTGGGTACCCGATTCTTTAGTAGTCGATGTCCACTCGCCATCTTTGGTCCGTGTGAGCTCAAGGTGGCGCTCCCAACCGTCGCCCACGACGTTGACCTCCACGTTTTGGGTTACCCAGTTCTCTACAGCACTCAGTTCCCAGCTGGCTTCGTACCCTTCCCCGACCTGGGTACCGCTAGCCGTCAAGCCAGTTCGGTGAAACTGCACTCGGGCCTCGTTCTGGATTGAGGGGTTGTTTACGTGCTGCCATGTGTAAGTCTGTTCCATGCGCCGAAGCCTACTGGCCCAGGGAGCTTGTGGTCGATGGCGACAGCTCTAGGGAATCTGAGGTCGCTTCCTCGTGGACTTCAACTCCGAGCGACGCATCTTCGCTTCTCGACGGCGCCGCACCGAGCCCCTGGTCGGCTTCGTCTTGCGCCGCGGGGGAGGCGGCGGGGCGAGCGCCTCGCGCAACAGGGCAGCCAAACGCTCGCGCGCCTCGGCGCGGTTGCGGATCTGCGAGCGTTGGCTCGACGCGGCCACGGTGAGGACGGTGCCGTCCAGGCGGTGCCCGAGGTTGGTGAGGGCGCGGCGGCGTTGAGCATCGGAAAGCGATGCGCACGCCGCGACATCGAGGGAGAGCTGCACCTTGCTGTCGGTGGTGTTGACGCCCTGGCCGCCCGGGCCCGACGACTTGGCGAACCGCTCCGTTAACTCGGAGGCGGCGATGACCACGCCGCCGGGGATCCCCGGTCCGGGAGCGATGGTCAGGTCCTTCATGCCGCCCACCCTACGTTTTCGCCTCCTGGGTCAGCAGCTTCCGATGCTCTAGCACCCCAACTCACGACAAATCTCGTCCGCAGTGAACCTCTCACCGGAGTCGAACTCGAGAGCAGCACGAAGTTCGTCAACATTTTGGAGGTCTTCGACTTTTTCCATGATGGCTGCCGTTCGCGCAGGCGCCGTGGGGCGCGCACTTCGGTGTCGTCGAGGACAAGTTCGGGCTCGCCTGGAACATCACTACTGGCGACGGAAGATAGGTCGCGGGGTGGGGCGGAGCGCCGTCGAGAAGCAAGTGCGCTACCGTCCCGGCAACACCACGGTGGGGTACTTGCGCACGTAGCCCACCGCGATGATGACAAGCGCCGCGATCGCACCGATGACAGTTTCCGCGGTACGGGCGAGCAGCATCGGCGCGACGGGGGCGGCGTCGACGACCTGGATCATGAGCAGCGCCGTCGGGGTGATAAACGTCGCCGCGATGGTGTAGTTGCGGGTCACGTACATCTCGGTGAGGTACTGCAAAATTACAATCCACACGACGATCTGCCAGCCCTGCATCGGGTGTGACAGCAGGAAACCGGCGGCCGCGATGCCGGTCAGGGTGCCCAGCACGCGCTCGATCGCCCGGTAGTACTGCACCTTGAACCGGGAGTTCACCAGCGGCGCAACCGCGGCGACCATCGCCCAGTAGGAATGCGATAGCGGGTCGAAGATCGTCACGGAAATCAGGCCCAGCACGCCGGCGAGCAGCGGGGCGAAAAAGAAACGGCGCGCCTCGACGCGCAGGCGCCGCCAAGGCACACGGCCCGCGTCGGGGGCGCGGGAGGGGTGCTCGGTTTCCTTCGCGTCGCCGCCCGGGCCCTCGCCGATGAGGTGGGACAGCTGCCCCAGCGCAAGGCACAACAGCGCCGCGCTGCCAGCGATGGCGAACGCGAGGGCCGGGTGGACCGGGTTATTCAGGGAGCCGACCGCCGCGACCGAAAAGACCACGAACACGGAGCCGGTCGGCTTCATGTCATTGGCCAGTGCCACCGTCGCCCACACCGAGGACACCAGGGCGGTGGCGGCGATGAGCAGCCAGGAACTCAAATCCAACCACGCAATCGTCGCGCCGAGAGTAACCGACAGCGTTAAGGCGGAACCCGCGAGGATGTGATGCTTCAGCCGCACCTGGCGTGTGGCGTGGCGCCCGTAGACCCCGGTGAACGCGCCGAAATTCGCGTAGATGGCAAGGTCCAGCCGGCCGAGCGCAAGCAGGGTAAACATCGCGGCCGCAACGCCGAGCGCGACGCGGAACGCCGGGATGTGGTCGCGCCGGGCAGGGCCCATCTCAAACAGCGGGCTGAAGTGGTGCAACCGTGGACCTCCCAAACGCGTTCGTGAATTTTTCCGGCGGAGAGTCTAGCGCGGTGGGCGCGGCGACGCGGACTCGTGCCTCTGCACATATCAACCGCGAGGCATACCATGGCCCAGTTAGCCCACACGCAACAAAGACAAGGAGCAATCCGCAGTGTCTCGCACCAGGAATTTCTTTTTCGCCTCCCGTAACCAGCCGAACTACGCGTGGTGGAGGCCGCTCGCCGAAATCCTGGCGGTGGCCGTCCTGGCTGTGCTGTTTACGGGAGTGCTCGACCTGTCGTTGGAAGCTGCGGGCGTAGACACCTCCAGCGGCGCGGCCGACAAGTACTTCGGCTACGGGTCGGTGATTGTGGAGATTCTCGCGGTGCTTGTCGCCGTTTGGTTGATCGGGCGCCGGCCGGTGTCGTCGGTGTTCACCGGGCAGCCCGGGACGAAGCCGTGGGTGCCCTTCGCGGCTTTCGCGGTGGCCCTGGTGGTTATCTCTGTGGTCATGTCGCTGGTGGGCGTGTACGGATACGGCGCGTCGTGGGGGCAGGTGGTCGGCAACATCGGCGCCGACTTCCCGGTTGAGCTGGTCGCGCTGCTGTTCGCCGCGCTCGCCGAGGAGATGACGTTCCGCGGCGTGTTCCTCCAGGCGTTCACCGCGTGGACCCGGAACCCGGTGATCGGCGCGCTGCTCGCTGCGGTCCCGTTCGTCCTCGTGCACCCGCAGGCGTACGGCTCCCCGGTCGGCATCGCGCACTACGTCGCCGACGCGCTGCTGTTTACCCTGCTGGTGTGGGTGTTCAACGGGATCTGGGTAGCGGTGGCCGTGCACCTGGCCTGGAACACGTTCGGCACGGTGCAGGACCTTGGATTGCCCACGTCGGCCGCGGCCACCGCAGCGAGCTTCGTCGCCATGGCGGCCGCGACTGCACTGGTCATTGCACTCTTCCGGCGAAAGGCGTCGGCGCAGCCCGCAGCGTAGCTGCCTTCGCTACCATCTCGTCTTGTGTTGGAAGTGCTACGCATATTCACCCGCCTCGGCCTGACATCCTTCGGCGGGCCGACGGCGCATTTGGGGTACTTCCGGGACGAGTTCGTTGATAAGCGAAGGTGGCTCAGCGACGACGAATACGCCGACCTCGTCGCCCTGTGCCAGTTCATGCCGGGCCCCGCATCGAGCCAGGTCGGCATGGCAATCGGCCTCAAGCGCGCGGGCTACGGTGGCATGCTCGCGGCGTTTTTGGGCTTCACGCTGCCGAGCGTCATCCTCATGGTCGCGTTCGCGCTCGGGGTGGCGCGCCTCGGCGACATCTCGGACGCCGGCTGGCTCGCGGGACTGAAGGCGGCGGCGGTCGCGGTCGTCGCGCAGGCGGTGATGGGGATGGCCAAAAGCATCGTCACGGACCGGTTGCGCGCGGCCGTCGCGCTCGCCGCCTTCCTCATCGTCCTGCTCGTCTCACACCCGGCGGCCCAGGTCGGCGCGATCGCTGCGGGCATGCTCGTGGCCAGCTTCGCACTTTCGCCTATCGACGCCCCTCCGGCCCCCAACCGCACCTCCACCGCCAGCCGCACCGTAGGGATTGTCAGCTTAGGAGTGTTCGCGGCCCTGCTCGCGCTGCTTCCGCTGGCTGGGCGCATGGGCACGAGCTGGGGGATGTTCGACAGCTTCTACCGCTCCGGCGCCCTCGTCTTCGGCGGCGGACACGTGGTGCTGCCGCTGTTGGAGCAGGCCACGGTGCCCACCGGGCTGGTGGACCACGACACCTTCCTCGCCGGCTACGGCGCCGCCCAGGCGGTGCCCGGCCCGCTGTTCACCTTCGCGTCCTTTCTCGGCGCCTCGGCCGAGGGCGTGCACTGGCTGTGGGGCGCAACCCTGGCCACGGTGGCGATCTTCCTGCCGGCGGCGCTGTTGGTCGTCGGGATCATGCCGTTTTGGGACCGGCTGCGCGCCAACCCGCGCGCGGCCAACGCCCTGGCCGGCGCGAACGCGGCCGTGGTGGGCATCCTCGCCGCGGCGCTGTACACCCCGGTGTTCACGTCCGGCATCCACGGACCGGCGACGATGGCTGTGGCGGCCGCGGCGTTCGTGACGCTGCGCAACTTCAAGGCTCCGGCCTGGGCGGTGGTCATCGGCGCCGCGGCGGTTGGGTGGGCGGTGTTGTGATTCGGATGGCGACGGTGGGGGAGGCGGAGCTCGTCGCAAAGCTGTTGCACGATTTCAACACCGAGTTCGACACCCCGGTGCCCGACAACCTGGAACGCAGGTTCGCGCAGCTCATCGCCCGCGACGACGTGATCGTGGTGCTGGCGGGCGAGGTCGGGTTCGCGTATTTAACGCTGCGGCCAAGCCCGTACTACGACGGCCCGGTGGCGATGCTGGAGGAGCTCTACGTCGCCCCGGCGCACCGCGGCCGCGGGCTGGGCACGCAGATGATGGCGCGGGTGCTGTCTGAGCTCGAAGCGCGAGGGGCGGGCGAGATGCAGATCAACGTCGACGAGGTCGACGCGGGCGCTCGCCGGTTCTACGAACAGCACGGCTTCACCAACATCGAGGCTGGATCAAGGATGCTGCTGTATATCCGGGAGCTGTAGCGTAAAGGCATGCACGCGACCGATCTACTCGACGTCATCTACACCGCCGGTGTCGTCTTCGACGGGCTGTCCACCAGCCGTCCTGCCACCGACCGCTACCTGCGCTCGGGCGATACGGACGGGGTGCGTGGCCGCGGTGATCTGGCGTTGCTGCAGGACCTGGAGGCGGCGGCGGAGTTCGTCATCGCCACCGCCGGCGAGCCAATTACCGCGGCCTATCTTGGGCGCATCAATGCGCAGCTCACCCGCAGCGCCGCGCTCAACCCTGGAAAGCTGCGCCGGGCGGAACAGGGCATCGGCGTGCACACCGCCCACGGCCGGCACGAACCCGCGGCGCTCACGGCTGAAGAGCTCGACGCGCTCATGCAACAGCAGCTCAAGCTTGACGACTCCCTCCGGTCCGCCGCACACCTCTTCGTCGAAGTCGCTCGAGCCCAGCCTTTCGAAGACGGCAACAAACGCACCGCGATCTTCGCCGCGAACAGTTACTTAATCGGCCAGGGGGCAGGTGTGCTGATGGCGGTGCCGCACGACGACGCGGACCCGTCGGTGAGCCGCGAGTTTCACGATCTACTCGCTCGGGCCTACGTCTTCGGCGAGACAGGACCGGTTGTGGAAGCCCTGGTCCGGCACAACTCGGGCCAATAGGGAATACTTAACCCCATGACGAGTAGAAACCAGGCAGAAGTTACCCAAACCGTGATCCTCCCGCAGTCGCGGGACGCGCTGTTTATCACCCTCGGCTTCAAAGACGGTGGCGAGGAGGCGGCGCTGGAGGTGCTGTCCAGCCTGTCCAGCCTGACCAACGGGGTGGGCTTCCGCTATCCCAAGGCGCACCTGACCGCGGTGGCCGGCATCGGTGCGAAGATGTGGGACCGCCTCTTCGCGCTGGACAAGCCGGAGCACCTGCACGAGTTTGTGGAGCTTCAGGGTGCGAAGCACCACGCGCCGTCCACCCCGGGCGATGTGTTCTTCCACATCCGCTCCGACGAGTTCGACGTCGCCTTCGAGCTGGGCCGCCGCATCAACGCGATCGTGGAGGACCACATCGACTACCACGACGAGGTCCACGCGTTCCAGTACCAGGACTTCCGCGACCCGCTCGGCTTCGTCGACGGCACCGAGAGCCCCCGCGGCCAGGAGGGCGTCGAGGTGGCGATCATCCGCGACGGCATCTGGAAGGGCGGCAGCTACATCGTCGAGCAGAAGTACGTGCACAACTTAAAGGACTGGAACGAACTGCCGGTGGCGGAGCAGGAGCAGGTCATCGGGCGCACGAAGCACTCCGACATCGAGCTGGACGAGAAGGCCCCGAACAGCCACGTCGCCGTCAACCAGGTCGAGGACGAGGACGGCAACGGCCTGGAGATCGTGCGCAACAACCTCTCGTTCGGCGACGCGCTGGGCAAGCAGGGCACCTTCTTCATGAGCTACGCCCGCGACCCGCGCGTTACCGAGGTGATGCTGCGGCGGATGTTCATCGGCGAGCCGGAGGGCAACTACGACCGCATCCTGGACTTCTCCGAGGCGCTGACCGGCTGCAACTTCTTCGCCCCGCCGCGCGTGTTCTTGGACCACTGCGCCGACTACGCGCACCCGCACCTGCGCGGTGAGGGCGGCGAGGAGCCGAACCAGCCGGCGATCAACCTGCCGCAGGGCAAGGCCGTCTTCCCGGACCGCGCGGACGTGCCCACCTCCCACAACGCCGAGGACATCGAGGCGGCGAAGGCCCGCTTCGAGGGTGCGCTACGCAGGGAGCAGTAGTTTCACGACGAGCCCGCCCCCGGCCCGCGGCGCCAACTCAACCGAACCGCCGTGGGCCTTCGCAATCGCCTTGACCAGGGCAAGACCCAGCCCGTGGCCGGAACCCGCGGTGCGGCGGGCGCGGGCAAACGGCTCGGTCCAGGTGGCGACCTCCGCCGGGTCGAGCTGATCGCCGCCGGATTCGACGGTGATCTCGGCGCCGGCCCCGACGCGCCTGAGTGCGATCGAGCCGCCTGTGCCGTGGATGGCGGCGTTGCGCGCGAGGTTGTCCACGGCCTGGCGGACCAGGGTGGGGGAGGCCTCGACGGTCAGCGGCGCGCCGTCTGCGGTGTCTACGGGCATGCCGTGGGCGGCGCCGACCTCGCGGCACACGGCGGCCAGGTCCACGGCCGCGCGGTCGCGGACCTGCACGTTGGCCAGCTGCAGCAGCGAGGAGACGGTCGCGGCGTTGCGGGCGTTGACCTCGCGGATCCGGCCGAGCGCCGGGCGCAGGTCAGCGTCGTCGCCGGAAAGCGCAACGTCGGCGACGGTCTGAATGGTCGCGATCGGGGTCTTCAGCTCATGCGAGGCGTTGGCGGCGAAGCGGCGCTGGCGCTCGACGGCGTCGGCGAGCTCGTCCAACATGGCGTTGAGCGCCTCGGCCAGCTCGCCGACCTCGTCGCGGGGGCCGTCGTAGTCGATGCGGGCTTTCAGGTCGCCGCGGGTGACGGTGCGGGCGTCGTCGGCGATGGAGCGCAGTGGGGTGATCACCAGCCCCGCCACGAACCAGCCCACCACGCCCGCAAGCGCGGTGAGCAGCGCGAGCGCCCCCAGGGAGGCGAGGAGGATGCGGCGCAGGATCTCGTCGGTCACCGGCACGGCGCCGTCGATGACCACGCCGTCGTCAGCGCCCGGAAACGACGCCATCACCGGCACCGGGGTCAGCTTCAAATAGGCGTACACCAGCCCGATCAGCGCCAAGCCGACGCCGAGGACGGTGGCGATGAACATCACCGTGATCCGTGCCCGCAGGCTCAGCCTCATCGCTCCGCCTCCGCCACGTAGTACCCGGCGCCGGTGACGGTGTGCACGATGCGCGGCTCGCCGAGCTTCTTGCGCAGGTGCGACACCGTCACGCGCGGGGAGTTGGTGAACGGGTCGGCGTTTTCGTCCCACGCCTCGGCAAGCAGGTCCTCGGCGGAGATCACCCCGCCGCCGGCCTCCATGAGCACCTTGAGGACCGCGAACTCCTTTGGGCTCAGGCTCACCGGTGCCTCTCCGCGGGTCACCTCGCGGCGGAAGGTGTCCAGGCGCACGTCCCCGCAGCGGTACACCTCGCCGCGCGACGGCGCGTTGCGCTTGGCCAGGGCTTTAACCCGCGCCACCAGCTCCGGCAGCTCGAACGGCTTGGCCAAGTAGTCGTCGGCGCCGAGGTCGAAGCCCTCCAGCCGGTCGTCCAGCGCCCCGGACGCGGTCAGCATGATCACCCGCGTGGCGGGCTGGGACTCCACGACGTGCCTGCACACCGCGTCGCCGTGCACCCCGGGCAGGTCCCGGTCCAATACGACGACGTCGGGCGGCAGCTCGTCGATAAGCTTCAGCACCTCAAACCCGTCGTAGGCGACGCGTGTGTGCATCCCGGCGCGCGAAAGGCCGGTGGCGATGGCGTCGGCGAGGAAGGCCTCGTCGTCCACGATAAGCACCCGAATTGTCATGGTTGCGATCGTATGCGCCGCGATGTTGCGCCCGTGTAAACGTCCGGGTTAACGCGGGCGCAACACGCGGGTTCGTAGCTTCAAGCGGCATGCAGACCAGAATCGTTGGAATCGACGCGGCCCGGGCGGTGGCGCTCATCGCGATGATCGTCGCGCACCTCACCGCGCCGGGCGGCATCGCAGCGCAGCTGCTGTTCGGCTTCCCCGCGGGGCTCTTCGCGTTCCTCGCCGGGGTGTCCATGGGGCTGATGCGCGCCCGGCCGGCGCAGTTCGTGGTGCGCGGGGCGTGCCTGATTGCCCTGCACTTCGCGCTTGATCCGTTCTCCGGGGCCATCGAGGTGGTCCTGGGCACGATCGGGGTCTGCATGATCGTCCTCGCGTGGGCGCCGAAGCTGGATTCGGCGTGGCTGGTGTGGCTCGCCTTCGCCGGCACGTTGGGCTCCGCAGCACTCGCGCCGTCGAGCTCGCCGTACCCGCCGCTGATGTGGGCGGTGCTCATGGTCGCGGGGATCCTGTTCGCGCGCCACATGCCGCTGCGCGCCGGGGCACTTGTTGGGTGCGCGCTGTTCGCGGCCGATGTCGCGCTGCGGTGGTGGGTGCCGTTGCCCCCGCTTCTCGACGCCACCGGCCACGCCGGCGGGCTCGTCGATGTGGTGGGGACCGCCGGGGCGTCGATAGGCATCTGCTCCCTGTGCTGCCTGGCGGGGCGATGGCTGGGGTGGCTCGCGCCGCTGGGGCGGATGACGCTGACTCTGTATTGCCTGCACGTGCTGAGCGCGCAGTGGGTCGGGGTGTGGGCGAGCGTGATCGGCGCCGCCGTGATCGCGTACGGCTGGCTCGCCGTGTTTAAGCGCGGGCCATTGGAAAGTATTGTTCGCCGCCTTACGGCGGTGGTTGGAAAGGAAAAAGATGAAAAAGTTGGCGTTTAGTGTTGCAGTTGGTGTTGCAGTTGGTGTTGCTTTGGCGGCGCAGCCCGCGGGGGCGATGGAATCGGAGCGGTTCGCCGGCGACGCGGCGGAGGCCGAGCCGGTGGTCTCGGTGCGCGTGGACGACTCCGACCCCGACGACGGCGTGTGCACCGGCACCGCCATCGACCCGCACTGGGTGATCACCGCCCGCCACTGCGTCGAGGCGGCCGCCAAGCCCGGCGGCTCGGTGCGCACCGGCCAGGGCGAAAACCAGAAGGTGTTCCAGGTGGACCGTCACGAGGTCGCGCCCCGCGGCGACATCGCGCTGCTGCACACCACCGAAGACCTGGGGCTTTCCACCTACGCGACGATTGCGGACACGGTGCCGTCCGGGGAAGTGAACATCTACGGCTGGTCCTCCGACGGCTCCGGCGGCTCGACCAAGCTGCCCGCCGCGGAGGCGACGGTGCGCGGGGAATCGCCGCTCGCGCTTTTCGACGCTCCGTCCGCCCTCGACGTCGCTCTAAAGCACGGGGCGCGGATCCAGCCTGGCGACTCCGGCGGCGCCATCTTCTCCGGCCGCAAGGTCGCCGGCGTGATGTCGGCGGGCCTGTTCGAGGACGCGGAAAACCCCACCGAGGAGGAGATGAACTCCAACGGCGCGGTGGCGGTGGCGCCGGTGGCGGAGCAAGCCGAATGGATCCGCGGCGTGGTTGCGGGTTCGGCGGATGCTTCAGGGGGCGAGTCCTCGGAACCCGCCGTGTCCCTGCGCTACGTGGTGCTCGGCCTCGGCGCGCTCGCGCTGGTGGCGGCCGGGGTCGTCATGGCGACGCGCCGCAAGACTCGTTAGAGGATCTCCGCGTTTTTGTACTGGCTCACGCGCAGCGCACCTGTCGGCATGGAGGTGTCGGTGGGGAAGTGCACGTGCTCCGGGGCGACGGTGAGCCGGACGCGCTCGCCTTGGAGTCGTTCCCACTCCAAGCCGTCGAGGCGCTCGTTACCGCGCGCGCTGATCTCGCGCCGGCCCAAGGAGACGTACTCGGCATCGCGCGAGTACACCGAGCCGGCGTGGTGGTGGTCGGTGAACTCGCGGGGCGCGTCCAGCTGGAGCAGGAGGTACTCGCTGGCGGGGTCTTCACCGTTCGGCATGCTGTCGATGAGCTCGGCGCCCGTCTTCGCCACCACGGTGCCTTCGACGACAACATCAGGCTCATCGACGGGCGCCGGACCGCGCACCTCCGGCATGGAAACCGTCAGCTCGCCGGCATCGAGGGCGGCGCGGTCCTGTGTCGGCTGCCAATTCACAGTCAAATGGCCGGGGCGAGGGTACTGCACGTTCATTTCTTCGGGCTCGGTCGGGGCGGAAATGGTGGCGCCGTCCACGTCGTGCCATACCGTTGAGCCGTCGCCGGTGCCGCTGACCCAGTGCGCCTGAAACAGGCCGCGGCCCAGCTGGGACGCCTCCACGCCGGCGCGGCTGCCGCCCGCGCCGGCGGCGCCGTAGATCAGGGACTCGCCGGAGGTTTGCAGGGAGCCGCCGTCGGTGGAAAACACGAGCACGCGGGCGAAATGGTTCGAGTGCTCGTCGGAGCTCATGGAGCTCAGCAGCAGCTCGGGCGCGCCGCCGCCGTTGGCCTCTACGAGCGCATAGAAGTACTCGCCGTCGGGCACGTGGTCGACCTCGTCGCGGCCCGGGCTGGGCACGTTGAAGTTGTAGGCCTCTGGGTCGTCGAGGACCTTGGCGTACTCCGCGGGCCATTCGGTGGCGCCGCTGTTTTCTTCGGTGGCATCCTCTGGGGCCGAAGGTGCCCCGATTTCGGTGGTCACCACCTCTCCCGAGTCGGGATCAACCCACTCGGTAGCGGTGACGACGACCGTCTCGCCGGCTGTGGAACAGGAAGCCAGGAAGAGGGCGCAAGCGAGCGGGGCCAGGGCGCGGGAAACCTTCATGCAGCTAACGATAAGCCAGTCGCCGCGCACCCGCGCCGGCAGGCCCGCTAGCGCTTAGCGATCGGCCCCAGCACCCCGTCTACCGCAAACGGGAACAGCAGGGCCACCAGGTTGGCGAGCCCGAAGGCGCCCGCGAGCGCCACCGGGATGATCCAGCCGAGGTTGCCGGAGCTCGAGCCGTTGTCGGCAGCGGGCTCTGGCGTGCTCGGGGCGGGCTTGCTCGGCTCGGCCTGCCCCGCGGCGGGCGCGACCTCGACGGGGACGGTCACCTCGGTGCCGGCGTCAGTGGTGATGCGCAGTTCCTGGGCGCCAGACATCCCCGCCGGGACGGTCAGCTTCACGGTGGCGGTGCCGTACTCGTTGGCGGTCTGGTCGCCGTTGTTGGGGGAGATGGTGGCGGAACCGGAGGCGTCGCCAAGCGATGCGGTGGCGGTGGTGGCGCGCTCGCCCTTGTCGAAGAGGAGGGAGCTGAGCTCGATGGTTGCTTCCTTGCCCGCGGTGACCGGGGCGGGGAGGTGGACGCCTACGTTGGACTGGCCGGTGCGCTGCTTCTGGCCGGAGCTGAGCGCCTCCACCAGCGCGTTGAGGTCCACGTAGCCCAAGTTCGCGGGCTCGGAGCCCTTGGTGAAGGCCTTGAAGTTGTCGCCGCCGGCGAGCAGGAAGGTCGAGCCGGCGACCACGTAGGTCTTCTCCGGGTCGATCGGGGCGCCGTCGACGGTGACCGAGGTGATCTTGGAGCCGACCGGCGCGGCCGGGTCGTAGGTGTAGGAGACGTTGTCGGAGATGCCCAGCGGGAACATGGGGCGGTCCGGGTCGTCGCGCCACTGCTCCTCCAGCGCCTGCACCACGTCGGAGCCCTTCAGCTCGACGTAGGTGTTCTCGCCGCCGAACGGCTGGACGGAAAACGCCTGCTCGTAGGTGACGTCGCCGGCCTCGAGCTCGGCACGGACGCCGCCCGCGTTCATCACGCCGATGTCGGCCGTGACAGACGAGTTCTTGGACACGCCCTGGCGGGTCGCCTCCGCGATGTAGTTGTTGAGCTGGGACTCCTTGTCGCCCGCCCTGTACAGGTCCTCGTCCGTGTGCCCGATGACCTTCTTGCCCTCGGTGCCGGCCTTGTCCAGGGCGTCCTTGATCACCGCGTCGATTTCGGGCTGCGGGGTGTCGCAGGCGCGGATCGTGTCGGCGTCGAGGAGCTCGGCGTTTTTCACGGTTAGCTTCTTGGCGGAGCGGTCGAAGCTCAGGTCCACGTTGGCGAGGTTGGCGCCGTAGGAGCCGGCCTGGATCAAAAGCGGCTTCTCGCCGGTGGGCTCGATCGACTGGTGCGAGTGGCCGAGGAACGCCACGTCGACGGCGTCCGAGAACTCGTCGGCCTTGATGCCGCCCTCGTGCACGAGTGCGATGACCACGTCGGCCTCGCCACTATCTTTTAGCTGCTCGGCGAGCTTGTTCGTGGTCGCGACCGGGTCGTTCCAGGCGATGCCCTCGATGGACTTCGGGTTGACCAGGTTCGGCATGTCATCGGTGATGGTGCCCACGAAGGCGACCTTCGCGCCGTCGAGGTCCTTGACCACGTAGTCCTTCGTGTTCTTCACGGTCTTGGCGTTGGCGGCGAGGTAGTCGAAGTCCGCGGCCTTGGTGACGCGGTTTGAGAAGTCCTCGGCGCCCTCGTCGAGCTCGTGGTTGCCCAGTGCGGAGACTTGGAGGTTCATCCGGTTGAGGATCTCCAGGGTGGGGGCGTCGTCGAGCAGCTTCGATGCGAAGGGGGAGGCGCCGATGTTGTCGCCGGCGGAGGTGAAGACGTGGGTCTTGCCCGCGGCGGCCTCGTCTACGGCGCACTTGAGGTGGGCTGCGCCCGGGACGTACTTCGTTTCCTCCCAGTAGCCGTGGAAGTCAGTGACGTTGGAGATGGTGAACTCGGAGGTCTCGGCCGCCAGCGCCGCCGGGGTGAACGGGGTGAAGGCGGCGGCGAGCGCGGCGGTGGTGGTCGCGGTGATCAGCTGGATGCGGTAACGGGCGGACACGAGGGGCCTTTCTCTTTGGGCGGGTTGTGTGAGAGCAACCTTAGAAAGGCCGTTTTGCGGTGAGGTTTCTTTCAGGTGAATTCTGGGTAGCGGACAAGGAGGTCATCGCCGATGACGGCGCCGTCGTTCAAGGTTGCATTACTTATCGACGCCTCCTCCGCCGTCATCCCCATAATGTGGCGAACCTCGTCGCCGTGGGCGATGAGGTGGTCGGCGATGATGCGGCGGTGGCAGCGCCACCACACCGCCTCGGAGCACATCACGGCGGTGGGGGTGTTGGCTGCGTGGTTGCGCAGTTCGGCGAGGGCGTCAGCGAATTCGTTCCCGAGGGCATGGTCGGCGTAGTTGTGGAAGCTGCGGTTGCGCCAGTTGCCGTTGACCTCGAAGGGGACGGTGCGCGAGACATTGCGGCGGCCGGTGAGGCCCTCGCTGCGGCTGTAGGCGATGCCGTGCTCGGGCAAGTGCGCGGCGAGGTGGTCGTCGTTGAACCACGGATACTTCCGGGATCCGGGGAGTTTGCGCACGTCAACGATGGACTTTACCCCGGCGGCAGAGAGCATCGCGATGAAGTCGTCGAAGTCGAGGTTGGAGTGGCCCACGGTGTAAATGCGCATGCCGACCACGCTACGCCCGGTGCTCGTCACACCCGCATCGGTGTCCAGGTGTCTTTCATCGGCGGGTGGCCGGGCGGGTAAAACGCGGGGTCGCGGCCGGTGTGCTTGGCGCATTCGCACCTGCCCTTCGCGGCATAGATTCTGCTCACCGCCGAGTGTTTCGCCGGGACCGATTGGTTGAATTTGAGCGGGTCACTCGGTCGCCGTCGGAACCCTGACCTGCCCGTATTCGGGTCGAAATCCATGTACCCCTTGTTAAAGGAGCCGTCTCTGTGGTCGTTGTTGCACCTGTGGTGCTCGCGACATAGCCCGGTGAGGTTTTCGATGTCGGTGTTTCCACCCTTGATCCACGCGAGGATGTGGTGGGCCTCGCACTCCGACATGGCGGCGGTGCACCCGAGCCAGGAGCAGACCCCCTGCACCGCAAACATGGCGATGCGCTGGGCCACCGACGCCAGCCGGCTGGTGCGTCCCATCCACAGTGGCACGGAGCTGACCCCGTCGACCTGCAGCAGGAAATCGGTTGTGCCGTCGATGCCCAGGCGCACGAGGTCGAAGCAGTCCACTTCGATTCCGGTGTTGGTGTCGAAGAGCATCGCGGCGTCGCCGTCCGCGAGGTCGTCCAACGTCAGCGCAAGCACCACGGACGCGGCGCCGTCATTCGACTTTTGACACTTCTCCTCGTACTGCTCGAAGATGGCGAAGAACTGATCGAATCGGCGTTGCTCCGGTGTACGCGAATCTGTCTCGCCCTGCAGTTCCTCCGGCAGGTTCGAGTTCGGCGCCAGCCCCTTGTCCATCTGCGCTTTCATCAGCGCGGCGTGGCCAGCGGTGGCGTTGATGTGGATGTCCACCATGCCGTCTGCCTTGCGACGACCAAAGGTGGCACTCCTCTTTTCAAACCCGGCGTTCGGGTTGGAGCGGGGCGCGTGCTTCCGGTTCGCCGCGTTCACTGCCTTGCGCACGAACAGGCGCAGATCCTCGGGGCTGCGGTGCAGTGCTTCCTCCATGGCCTCGGAGTGGATGCGGGTGCGCTCGCAGGACGCGGCCTTGAGCAGTTTGTCTAACTCTCGGCGGATAATGTCCTGCTTCTCGGCGCTGACCTTCGACGAGTTCTCGCGTGCCTTCTTCTGGCGGGCGCGTTCTTCTTCAGCGGCAGCCTCCGCGGCGGCTTGAGCTTCGGCCTCGGCGTCCTCACCGGCCATGTCGAACAGGTCCTCCACGTCTTCGGGTAGGGGAGGGGTGGGCTCCGGCGGTGCGCCGTAGAGCAGCCGGCCGCGCTCGAGACGGTTGTAGGCCTCGCTCTTGGACAGGTCCAGGCACTGCTGCAGGTACGCGTTTGGGTAGTTGGCCCCGACGACGCGCCCGGCATCGTCCCGGTCGGCGATGAAGGCGAATGCTGCGTCGATAGATGCCTTCTTTTTGAACTGCTCCTCCAAGCGCTCCATGTCGTGCCGGACGTCCTCAAATGCGAGGGCGGAGGGGTCCTCGAACAGTGTGCTAAGCGTGCGCAGCGCTGAGGAAATCTCGTCGACGCACTGGGTGATCTCGCTGGTCATGGCCCCTCCTTCCTGCCGGGATTGCGGTTGTTTGAAAGTGATGAACTCAATCTAACAACGCGTCCGACACGGCCATCCCGGAATTAGAACACCCGTTCGAAATAGGGTTAATTTAGCACTTCAAACGAGTCTTCGGGCGAGATCCACAGGGCGCCGAGAGGCATCGAAGTATCGGAAGGGAAGCCGATGGCGTCCTTGTTTTTCAGAATTCTGATTCTCTCGCCAACGCGGCCTTCCCACTCAATGTTTTTCTCCTCAGGTCCGCGCGGCCACAGCTCGCGGCTACCCAACGCGACATACTGAATTTCCTTCGTATCGGTGCCGCCACCGACAAACCCCGTCACAGACATGGGCTGATCCAGCCAAAGTAAGAAGTACTCGCTTTGCGGATCCTGGCCGTTGGGCATGTCCAGGCCGCGCGGTGCCATAAGCTCTTCACCGGTTTTGCGCACCACATTGCCCACGAACTCGATCTGATTCGAAGGAGCAGTTTGCGAATCACCCCCGCTCACACTCTCGCCGCTGGGCGGGAGCACCGTGAGGTTGCCGTCGTGAAGCGGCTGCAGGTTGCTCACCGGGATCCAGTCGATGAGTTGGTGGTCCGGGAGGAGGCCGTCGCTAGGGAAGTTCTCCTTTGTGCCACCGCTTAGCGACGTGCCGTTCAACGCGAACAGCTCAGAAACGGATTCCTTGCCCAGCGACGAACCGCTGATCTGGTACACGCCCCTGCCACCCGCGGACGCCAACACCGTCAACCGGCCGCCACCGTTGCCGGGCGCGCCCATCATGAGCACGTCCGTGGACGCGCGCGCCTTGCCGTCGTCGCCGATGGTGAACACGATCACCGGTGTGGTGTCGCTGCCACCGACCGCGAGCAGGAGTTCGGGCGTGCCGCCACCGGTGGCCTCAACCAGGGCGTACTCGTAGGTGCCGTCGGGGGTGTACTGCGCCGCGGCGTTCACGGGGTAGTCGCCGGGGTGGGAGAGGACCCATTCGTACTCGGTGCGCCAATCGGCGGCGTTCTCAGCCTCGCCCTCAGCCTTAGTCTCGCCCGCATCAGACTCCACCACCGACCCCGAATCCGGCTCCACCCACTGCGTGGACGTGACCACCACGGTTTCGTGCTCGCCGCCCCCGGCGCACCCCGAAACCACCCCGACAGAACCGACTACAACAAGCGCGAGCGCGCGACGAAAACGCATGCACCCACTCTAACCGCCGGGCACAGGAAACTCCCGGTTATTTCCCAAGTTCTTTCCGGCGCTTGGCGGCGAGCTTCAGCCGCTCGGCGCGATCCGTGCGTTCCTTCTCCAGCAGTTCCTCGAGGATCTCGTCCTCCTCGTCGGAGATGTCGAACACGGTGTACCAGGCGACAGCGAGAATGCCCATCACCGGCCACACCACCCAGGCGTAGTCCAGGTCGAGCCCGATCTGGAGCACGAAAAATACCGCCAGGCCGCCGATCAACGTGGTGTAGATCGCGGTGTCTAACTTCCGCTTCGCGGCGAGCTTTTCTTCCAGTTCAACCTCAGACGGCTCGCGTTTTTCTAATGTGGCGGGCTCGGCCGGGAGGTCGTCGAAAAGCGCCGAAAGCTCCCCGCGCGTGCGCGCAATTGCCGCCTGACCTGTGCGTTCCTCGAACTCGCCGACGTCGAGGTACCCGTCTGCGAACAGCGTGCCCAGCCGGTCCAGCGCGTCTGAACGTTCGGCGTCGCCCACGCGGATTTCGTCCATCATCGCTCCCAACTTGCGCTTGCCCCTGCGGCAAGCTGTTCAATCGCAGTCATGACAGATGGTAACGAGTACACGATTGGCGAAGCCGCGGAGGCCCTCGGCGTATCCACGAAGGCGCTGCGCCACTGGGAAGCGCTCGGCCTCATCGCACCCGCGCGCACGTGGGCCGACCACCGCGTCTACAGCGAGGCCGACCTCGAGCGCGGCGCGGCCATCGCGCTCTACCGCGGCGTCGGCGTGCCGCTTGCGCAGATCGCCAAGCTTCTCGACGCCTCCGGGGACGCCCTAACCCGCGCCCTCAAGCACCACCAGGAAGCACTCGCTTCTCGGCGGCGCACGCTCGACGCCCAGCTCGCATCTGTCCAGCACCTCATTGACAACGCAACGAAAGGAACCATCAACATGGACGCAATGAAGAAGTACCTCGGCGAGGATATGCCCGCCTACCAGGAAGAAGCCAAGCAGCGCTGGGGCGATACCCCGGAATGGGCGCAGTCCCAGGAAAAGCTCGCGCAGATGGGTGAAGGCGACTTCAAGCGCCTCCAGGAGGAACAGGACGCGCTCGCCGCGGACCTGGTCACAGCCCGCGACACCGGCGTAGCGCCCGGCTCCGAAGAAGCCGACGCCCTGGTGGAGCGCCACCGCGCCAGTATCGCCCAGTGGTACGACGTGACCCCGGCGCGCCAGCTGATCCTCGCGCGCATGTACGTGGGCGACCCCCGCTTCCACGAGGCCTACAACGGCGCGCAGGATTACCTGCTGGAGCTGGTCACCGCACACGCCGCGGCCGAGGGCGTGGACGTGGACAACCCGCAGTGGGGCTAATGCCTACACAGGACAGACCACTGGCACACCTTCGTCCTCAATTACCTTTGCGCGGATGCCGTAGACGCGCTCCAGCACCTCTGGAGTGAACACGTTGCGCGGGGTGTCGTGGACGACTTTCTTGCCGTGCTTCATCACCAGCACCTCGTCGCAGAAGCGTGCGGCGAGGTTCAGGTCGTGGATGGCAATGATGGCTAACTTGTCGCTGTCTTCGACTTCTTCGCGCACAAGCTGCAGCACTTCCACCTGGTGGCGGAGGTCGAGGGCGGAGGTGGGCTCGTCGAGAATCAAGACGCTCGGTTCCCGGACGAGCATCTGCGCGATGGCGACGAGCTGACGCTGGCCGCCGGACATGTTGGCGATCATGCGATCCGCCAGTGGTGTGATGCCCAGGCGGCTCATCACGCGAGCGGTGGCCTCGACGGGGTTGTGCGTCGTGCCGCCGCTGCGGCGCGCCGCGATGACGATTGATTCGAATGCGGTGAGTGATGCCCCCGCGAGCAAATCTTGTGGGACGTAGCCGATGACGTCCGGGCGTTCCGCATCGGAGACACGGGCCCCGCCGAGTGTGATGGTGCACGAACCGGACGCTGGCTTTTTAATGCCCGCCAGAGTTTTCACCAGCGTCGATTTTCCGGCGGCGTTCGGGCCGAGTAGCCCGACAACACTGCCTTCTTTTAGCGGGCCGAAACTCATGGAATCGATGATGATGTTGCGGCCGTACTGCACCGTGAGATTGTCTACCTGTAGCGCCATGAGCCTTATCCTTTCCGCCGCGTGCGGGTGAAGATGAGGAAGATGAAAAACGGCACACCGACGAGCGCGGTGATAATGCCGATCGGGATTGCTACGCCGGGGATGATGGACAGGGACACCGCGTAGGCGACGCTGAGCAGCATCGCTCCGGCCGCGGCAGAAGCGGGGAGGAAGAACTTTTGGTCCTCGCCGACGAGCATCCGCGCGACGTGCGGGCCGACTAACCCGACAAAGCCGATGACACCAGTGAACGCCACGGACGCGGCTGCCAGCGCGGACGCGACGAGGAGAGTGGTCACGCGCAGGCGCGCAACATTGATGCCGAGGGCGGCGGCGCGGTCGTCGCCGAGCCGCAGCGCCGTGAGCTTCCACGCGTTTGCGGCGCAGAACGGGACCGCCACAACGATGACTGCGCCGAGGACAAGATTGGTGGTCCAGTTCGCGCGCTGGAGCGACCCCATGGTCCAAAACACGATCTGCTGCAGCGCCTCGGTGTTTGCGCCGTACTGCAGCAGTGACAGAAGGGCCTGGAACAAAAACGACAGGGCGATGCCGAGCAGGATCATCGACTCTGCGTTCGCCCCTTTCCACACTGCAGCCGCGGCAACGACGGCGACGGCGACGAGTGCGGACACAGCGGCGGTAAGTGCCAGGTTGAGCTGCGGGTTGGGCAGCACAGTCAGGCCGATGACGATTGACAGCGCAGCGCCGAATGCTGCTGCCGCCGAAATGCCGAGTGTGAACGGCTCAGCCAGAGGGTTGTCCAGGATCGTCTGCATTTGTGCGCCGGCGAGCGACAGGGCAACGCCGACGAGCACCGCCATCAACGCGGCCGGCAGGCGCAGGGTGCGGATGACAGTTCGCGTCTGGTTGTCCACCGCGTCCGGGTTGAACACCGCGTTCCACACCTCGGCGAATGTGATGTCGATCGGCCCCACAACGATCGCGGCGATGAAGCTCACGATCGCCGCGAGCGTCAGGCCGCAGATTGCAAGCACTTTACGACGGGAGCGTTGCTTGTACGCCGCAATCGCCTCGAGTTCGGCCTGTGTTGCGTCGGTTTTGGCGCCTGGTGCTGGTGCGTGAACGGAGGTGGCCATTTAGGAACCTGCGTGTGCTGGGTCGATGAAGAATGTGCCGCTGTAGTCGTAGGGGAGCCAGTCGGCGTGGAACTGCTCGAAGTCCTTTGCGGGGTCAACGTCCGCGAATTCCTCCGGGTGCAGCCACTTGGCAATTGCTTCGAGAGCGAACACGTTGAACGGGTTGTCGTAGAACTGGTGGTAGAGCGCGTAGTAGTTGCCGGTCTTCGGGGCGTCGAGCAGGTCGATGCCCGGGATCTGTAGCGGGCCGGCGCACGTTTCCACCGCGGTCTTTTCGTCCGCTTGGTATCCCAGCTCGACATGCCGGTACGTTTCGGTCTTGTTCGGGTCGCGTGCCCATTCGCCGCCGGTGACGATCAGTTTTTCGGGGTTGAGTTCCACGAGCTTCTCAGCGGTGATCTGGCTGGAGTCCGTGCCGAGCACCTCGGGGCCCAAGTTGTGTCCGCCAGCCGCGGTGACCAGCTTGCCAATGTTCGCGTCGCCGGCGAGGGAGCAGCAGTCGTTGAAGCCCGCCGCCATCCACACGAGTGTGTCTGGACGGTCCTCGATGCCGGCTACACGCTCGGTGACTGTGCGGACTTTCTGGCTGTAGAAATCATTGAACTTCGCGGCGCGGTCGTCCTTGTCCAGCAGTCCGCCGAGCAGGCTCATAGATGCTGCTGTGTGTTCCAGCGGATCCTGGCGGAAATCAATGAACGCGTACTTCAGCCCGGCCGAGTCCATGTCGGCGAGGAAGCCGCTTTCTTCTGCCGCCTTCTTTTGGTCGAGGGTCATGACCACCACGTCCGGGTCCTGGGCGAGCAGATTTTCCACGGTGACGTCGCCCTTTTGGATTGAGCCGATCGTCGGCAGCTCCTTAGCCTCGGAGAACTGCTTGAGGAGCATCTCCTTGAACGACGGGGCAGCCGAAGTGAGGTCCTCGCCGTAGGCGACGACGTGGTCGAACGGGTCGTCCTGCAGAGCTGCGGTGGCGTAGACCGCGCGGCCTTCTGCCAGTACGATGCGGTCGGGGTGCTCGTCAAAGTCGAGCGTGCGGCCCGCGGCGTCCGTGACGGTCACGGTGCCGGAGGACTCGCGTGCGGACGATTGCGTTTCCGCGACGGTGTTCGTTGCCGCGGCGTCCTGAGGCTGGTCATCGCCCGAGCAGGCGGTGAGGCCGAGAACGAGAGCTGCGGAGGCGATGGCCGCCCCGGCGCGTCGAAGAAGTTTCAATGTGGGCCCTTTCGTTGACATGGTTAGGCTAACCTTTGCAAGCCTAAGATGAAAAACTAAGGCAAGCCTTACTTGTGTTCAAAATCATGTCGCGCTTGACGCGCCGGGGAGGGCCCGCAGACGGGGGTCAGGGCTAAGCGCTCTTGCCCTTCTTCCCAGAACCGGACTTCCCGTCGCGCTTGTCCAGCGACGCTTTCAGCGCGGCCATCAGGTCCACCACGTTGTCGTCATCCCCAGACTCGTCCTCCGAACCATCCGAACCGAACGTCGCCTCGGTGTCCAGGGTCTCGCCCTGCTCGAATTTCGCGTCGATGAGTTTGCGCAGCTCGGCCTGGTAGTCGTCCTCGAACTCCTCCGGCGTGAAGTCGGAGGCGTAGGACTCCACGAGCTGCTTGGACAGCTTCAACTCTTTCTCGCCGATCTTCGCCCGGGACTTCGTGCCCTTGAATTCGTCGTCGAAGTCGAGCTCGCGCACCTCGTCGGCCCACATCAGGCCCTGCAGCACGATGACCTTGTTCACCACCCGCAGCACGCCCAACCTGGTCTTTTGCCGCAGGGCGAAGCGCACCACGGCGATCAGCTCCGAATCCAGCAAGGTCTGCCGCAGCAGCAAATACGACTTCGGAGTTTTGCCCTCGGGAGCTAGGTAGTAGGACTTCTCCAGCATCAGCGGGTCGATCTGGTCGGCGGGGACGAACTGCACGACTTCGATCTCGTCGTTGTCTGCTTCGGGCAGGGAGTCGAAGTCCTCGTCAGTGAGCACAACGGTGTCGCCGTCTTCCTCAAACGCCTTGTCGATGTGCTTGTACTCCACCTTCTCGCCGCAGACCTCGCAGCGCCGCTCGTAGCGGATTCGCCCGCCGTCTTTGTCGTGGACTTGGTGGAACGACAAGTCGTGGTCCTCGGTCGCCCCGTACGCCTTGACGGGGACGTTGACAAGGCCAAATGTGACGGAACCTGTCCATACTGCGCGCATGCGCCTCACTCTACGCACGCCTCTACAGTGGGGCCATGGCGAACGACCAGAGGGTCCGCGTCGGCGGCCGCGAGCTCACCGTGAGCAACCTGGACAAAGTGCTCTACCCGGCAACCGGCACTACGAAGGCCGATGTCATGCGCTACTACCAGGCGGTCGCCGACGTACTCGTCCCGCAGGTCAGAAGGCGCCCGGTGACCAGGAAGAGGTGGCCCGAAGGCGTCGACAAGCAAAGCTTCTTCCGCAAAGACCTCGAGGATTCCGCACCCGCGTGGGTGCCCACCGGCACCATCCAGCACACCACGAGCGTCAACGCGTATCCGCTTATCGACGGCTCCGCCACCCTCGCGTGGCTTTCCCAAGTCGCGGCACTAGAGCTGCACACCCCGCAGTGGCGCTTCGGCGCGGACGGGAAACCACAAAACCCGGACCGGTTGGTGCTGGACCTCGACCCGGGCCCCGGCGTCGAATTACACGACACCGCCGAGGTGGCGCTGATGTGCCGCGAAATCCTCGAAGACATGGGGCTGACCTGCGTCCCGGTGACCTCGGGGTCGAAGGGCATCCACCTGTACGCGGGCCTGGACGGCACCAGCGACGCCATTGCTGTGACCAACGTGGCCAAAACCCTCGCGCAGCACCTGCAGCGCGCGCACCCGGACCGCATCACCGCCACCATGGCGAAGGCGGAGCGCACGGGGCGCGTGTTCATCGACTGGAGCCAGAACAACGGGAAGAAAACCACCATCAGCCCGTACTCGCTGCGCGGGAAAGCGCGCCCCACCGTGGCGGCGCCGCGCACGTGGGAGGAGATCGCGGACCCGGCGCTGCGGCAGCTGGAGCTCGACGAGGTCATCGCGCGCGTCGAGGACGGGCTCGACCCGATCGCCGACCTCGGCGCAGCGGGGGAGGACCGGCTGGCCACCTACCGCTCCATGCGCGACAAGGACAAGACCGGCGAGCCCGTTCCCGACGCTGCCCCCGCCCCGCGCGCGGGTGAGCCGATTTTCGTCATCGGCGAGCACGATGCCTCCCACCTGCACTGGGATTTCCGCCTGGAGCACGACGGGGTGCTCGTCTCCTGGGCCGTGCCGAAGGGGCCGCCGCTGGACACCGACGTCAACCGCCTCGCGGTGCAGACTGAGGACCACCCGATCGAGTACGCCGAGTTCGAGGGCACCATCCCGAAGGGCCAGTACGGCGCCGGCACAGTGAAAATTTGGGACATCGGCACCTGCGAGATTGAAAAGTGGCGCGACCGCGAAGTCATCGCCACCCTCCACGGCCGCGACGGCGGCGGTTTGGGCGGCATCCCGCGCCGCTTCGCGCTGATCCGCACAGACGAGACAAACTGGCTGCTCAAGCTCACCCGCAGCCAGCCCAGCGCCGCGCCCGTGCTGGCGCCGATGCTGCCCACCGCCGCCACCCGCGGCGACATCACCCTCGAGCACAAAGACGGCGCCGAATTCGCCTACGAAATGAAGTGGGACGGCTACCGCATCCTCGCGGACGTCGGCGACGCGGTCCGCCTGCGCAGCCGCAGCGGCAAGGACTACACGCACCTCTTCCCTTACACCAACGAGCTCGCACGATTGCTTGTCGACGGCGGCCGCGTCGACGGCGAACTCGTCGCCCTCGACGAAGACGGCAGGCCAGACTTCTCCGCCCTGCACCACGCCGACCAACACGGCACTCACGACGCAAAGACAAACCTGCGCTACATGGTCTTCGACGTGCTGCGCCTTGCCGAGCGCGACCTCACAGGAACGCCTTGGCGGACCCGCCGCGAGTTGCTCGAACAGCTTCCGGAAACCGAGCATGTCGTCATCCCGCCCGCGTACACCGGCTCCTTCGACACTGCGTGGCGCGCCGCCGAGGAGCTGGGACTGGAGGGCGTGGTGGCCAAGCGCACCGACGCCGCCTACGCGCCGGGGGAGCGCTCCCGCGCATGGCTGAAGGTCAAGCGCGCCCTGCACCAGGAGGTGGTGGTCGTCGGCGTGCGCACGGGTAAGCGCGGCATCGCATCGCTGCTGGTCGCCGTGCCGGACGACGCCGGCGAGCTGCGCTACGCGGGGCGGGTCGGCACCGGTTTTTCCAACGCCCAGCTCGCCGAGATCGCCCGCAAGCTGCGCCGCGTCGAGCGGAAGACCCCGCCCATCGACATCCCCGCATCCGACGCGAAAGACGCCTGGTGGGTGACCCCGAAGTTCGTCGCCGAGGTGCAGCTCGCGGGATCAACAGCGGATAAAAAAGTGCGCCAGGCCTCCTGGCGGGGCTGGCGCGACGACAAAGACCCCAGCGAGGTGCGCTGGGAGGTCTGAGAGGAGCTATTCGTCCTCGTTGGTGGTGTCTTCCACCGTCTCCTCTGCGGTTTCGCCGTAGCCGAGCGCGGAGCCGGTGTCCTGCGCGAACTGGTCCTCATCGCGATCGATTGGTTTGTTCGGGCTGCCCTTGGTGGTGTAGCCGGGCTTTGCGGGATCGTTCTGCATCATTGTTCCTTTCGTTCGCGTGAGCGCCCCATGGTACTCGGGAGAAGCAGGTACCCTCGGCCCAATGTCGCCCGAGAACATCCTGTTGCGCCTGCCCGAGGCAGAGGAGCAGGCTGTCCGCGCGATCTACGCCGAGCTCGCCGACCGCGGCTTCCCCCAGCAGCACCAGCGCCCGCACATCTCCGTCACTTTCGCGCCCGCCATGCACCGCCGCGCCATCGCCGCGGCGAGCGACCTTTTGCCGCCCGTGTTGCCTGCAGCTTTACGACGTTCCGGTGTCGCCATCTTCGGCACCAAGTCAAAACAGACCGTGGCCTGGCTGCTTGAGGCGCCGGAGGATCTCGAACGCGCAGCCCGCGCCGTCAGCGCCGCGAACCCGGAGGGCCGCGGCGAGCGCTGGATCCCGCACCTGACCATGGGGCTGCGCCTGCCCAAACTTGTCGTGCCGGACTATATCGCCACGCTGCAGGAGGTCACCTCCCCGCACTTCAAGGAGCTCACCGCGCAGCGGGCAGTGTTCTACCAGCCGAGTTTGGGCACTGAATTCGAGTTCTAGTCGTGGACGGGCGCAGCGCCGTCGATAGGCAATTGTGTGCCGGGCAGCGGTTTGTCGGATGCGGCGGCGACGACGTTGCCGTAGCCGCGGCCCGCATATGTGACCGCGGTGTGGGCGAAGACCAGCTGCAGCCCGGCAAGTGTGGCACGGGTGTGCGGCAGGCCGGACACATCACCAACGTTGGCTACAAACAACCCGCCTGGCGTGAGCGCGCGGTGCGCGGCCCGGTAGAACTCCACCGTGGTCAGCGGGCGGGGAGTGTCGGGGCCGGCGAAGACGTCGCGCACGATCACGTCGACCGATCCCGGCGCGAGCGCGTGGGTGAACGCGCGGGCTTCCGCCACCGCGATCTCCACGGGCGGGTCGAACGCCTCGCGCACCAGGCGCGCCAGCCCGCGGTCCAGCTCGACCGCGATGTTGCGGCTGTCCCACCGGTGCTGCACGTAGTTGGGCAGCGCGCAGCCGGCCGCGCCCAGGTGCACCGCGGCAAACGGCTCCGGCAGGTCCGCGGCCTCGATGAAGTCCGCGATCCACTCCATGTAGTCGTACTCCAGCACCTCCGGCGCGCCGGGCACGACGTACGATGACGGCACCTGGTTTACCTCCAACACGTATGCGCCGTCGCGGTCCGGGTCCGCAACGATGGTGGCGGTGCCGGTGTCGATGGGGTAGGTGCCCTCGATGCGTTTCTTCGGCGCGCGCGGTTTGCGGCGGCGGTGGGTGGACATGGGAGTATGCATACCTGTTGTGTGGCCGGTATCGCACCCGATTCGAGCGCCCGGGGGTAGGCGGGGGTTGCTAGAATCGTCATATGGTGTATTTGTCGCAGGACTATATCAGTGAGCTGCCGAAGTCGCACGCCTCGCTTTCAGAGGTCGACTTGAGCCCACTTCCTCGCGACCCCAATAAACTCTTCGCCCAGTGGTTCAAAGATGCGGTGGAACACAACGTGGGAGACCCCACGGCAGTCACCATAGCCACTGTGGACGAACAATCCCGGCCTGATGCGCGCATCGTCGACATCATTTCTCTCGACGAGAAAGGCTTCCACTTCGGCACCGCGACCCGTACGGCCAAAGTTGAGCAGCTCGAAAAGACTGATTTGGCGTCGCTGGTATTTTGGTGGCAGCCGCTGCGACGGGCGGTGCGCGTGCGTGGCACAACGTCGCGCGATTTCGGCGGAGAGCGGCTCAACGTGTGGTGCGTCAAGCCTTATCATTTCGAGTTCACCTATATCTGGGACGACCGGATGCACTCAGATCGGGTGATTTACAACATCGATGAATTCGGTGAGTGGGAACGCATCCGCATCCAACTCTGAGGCCGCTAAAAGGCTGTCCTAATCGTTCCAGGACTTCGTCCGCGCGAAGAACCACGCGGCCACGGCGCCGGCGGCGATGACGGCACAGGGCAGCCAGATCGAGTTGCCCATCGCCAGCGCGAACGGTTCGTGCAGCGGCTCCGGCAGGGGGCCGGTGGCCTGGCCTGAGGCGGCGATATTGCCGGCGCCGGTGCCGTCGCCAAGCTTTGCGGCGAGCTGCGCCGACATCATCGCCGCGATCGCCGCCGAGCCGATCACCGCGCCGATCTGGCGGGTGGTGTTGTACACGCTCGAACCGGCGCCGGCCAGGCGCGGGTCAAGGTTGCGGGTGGCGATCATGGAAAGCGGGCCCCACATCAGGGAGTTGGCCACGCCGTAGACCACAGCGACGGCGTACATCCAGCGCGGGTCCACTGCCGGGGTGGTGATCAGCGCGGAGGCGCCCATGGACGCCGCCGCCAGGGTCAGGCCGGTGATCGCGAAGGGCTTCGGGTCGTGCGTGTTGGTCAGTTTGCCGACCCACGGGGACAGCAGCCCGGAGATCACGCCCGACGGCAGGACTAACAGCGCCGCCTCGGTGGGGGTGAAGCCCTGCACCGTCTGCACGTAGATCATCCACGGGATGATGTACGTGGAGATGGCAAACCCCACCGTGGAGATGGTGGCGCCGGCGAGCGAAAAGTTGCGGTCGCTGAACAGCGCCAACGGCACCAGCGCGCTGTCGCCCTGCCGGGCCTGCCAGCGGAAGAACAGCACCATCGTGGCCGCCCCGAAGAGCACCAGCGCCCACACGCGCCAGTCCCAGTTGAAGTTCTCCGCCTCCTGGATGCCAAAGACCAGGCAGAACATGCTCACGGAGCTCAAACCCACGCCCACCCAGTCGAAGTGCCGGTTCGTCCTCTCCAGGCGCGGCACGTAGATCCACGCCAGGATCAGCCCGAGCACACCGACGGGGACGTTGACGAAGAAGATCCAGGGCCAACCGGAGGCGTCGACAAGCACACCGCCCAACAGCGGACCCGTCACGGTGGCAAGCCCCGCCGTGGCGCCCCACACGCCCATCGCGCCGCCGCGCTCCTTCGGGGAAAACGTGCGGATCATCACCGACATCGTTTGCGGTGTGACCATCGCCCCGCCCAGGCCCTGGAACGCGCGCGCGGCGATCAGCGCGGCAGACGACGTCGCCAAGCCGCATGCAAGCGACGAGGCGGTGAACAGCGCCAGGCCGATCAGGTAGATGCTGCGGGGCCCGAAACGGTCGCCGAGGCGCCCGGTGATGAGCAGCGGCACCGCGTACGCCAAAAGGTACGCGGAATTGACCCAGATGACCTCGTTATAGGAGGCGCCGAGGCCTTCCGAGATGGCGGGAATCGCCACCGAAACGATGGTGGAATCCACCAAGATCATGAAAAAGCCCAGCATCATCGACCATAAGGCCGGCCACGGTGAGCGAGTTGAAGTTTCCTGCACCGGGGAGATGATACTGGGCTTTGCTAAAGGTTCTAGATCGGCAGCATCTGCTGGATCGGCTCCGGCAGCATGTCCCGATACATCGGCAGCGTCACGGCACCGATGGCGCCGACGGTCGCCAGTACGCCCAGGATGATGCCGACGGTGCGCAGGGTGCCCAGCGCCTCGCTGTCCTCGGAGGACATGAACAGCTCCGGCTTGTCGTTGACCAGGTTGTCCTCGGCCTCCATGTCCGCGGTGGTCTCGGAGCCCTGCTTGACCACCGTGACCTCCGGCTCCTCGCGCACCTCGTCCGCGTCGATGCCGTAGACCTTGTCCAGCCCCTTCACGTTGAACTGGGTGGCGGTGTAGCGGCTGTTGTCGGAGGTCTTCCACTGGGAGACGACAATGTCCATGTCGTCCAGGTGCGAGCCCGGCACGATGTAGCCGCCGTAGGGCTGCGACCAGTTCAGCGGGGTCTGCTCGTTGTCCCAGGACCCGTTCCGCGCGATCTTGGCCACGCGCACGTTGTCCCAGTTGCGCCCCAGGGTCTCGGAGATGCGCACCTCGACGTCCTGCGAGTCCTCGTTGAACATGACCAGGACCCAGTGGCCGTCGATGTAGCGCAGGCACATCTCTCCAGCCTTCACGTTGTTCTTCAGGATCGGCTCGGCGTGGTTGGACCAGTCGTCGATCTGGGCGCTGTAGCCCTCCCAGTTGCCCGGTTTGTCAATGTCTTCCGGCTTGAAGCGCCACAGGTACACGGGCGATTCGCGGCCGAACTTGGTGGAGGTGGCGTAGATGTAGCCGTCTGGACCATTGTCCCAGCTGATCAGCTGCGTCATACCGCGCATGTGGTTACCGGGGGTGGAGCTGATTTCCTTCCAGGTTTTGCCGCCGTCGTCGGACCTCCACACGTTGGAGGACACGACGGTGCCGAAGGGGGCGTGGAACGTTCCGTGGAGGTACAGCGTGCCGTCGACGTTGATCACGTCGGATGGGATCAGGGTGCTGTCGTTGATGCGGTGGTACGAGATCATGTCGCTGACCTCGGAGGTGTTGTCGATGGGGCGGAGGATCTTGATAAAGCCGTCCTCGTCCATCTTGGCCACCACGCCGACGGGGCTCATCCACCCTTGGCCGAAGTTGCCGCGGAAGGAGTCGCCGAAGATCATGGCGAACTCGCCGTTGCCCATCGGCGCCATTGCACCCAGGTCGCCGGAGCGGAAGCCGGTGTGGGCGGAGTATTTGCCCAGCACGTCGTCCATGACCTGGATGGTGGTGCCGTTGGGGAGACGCAGCGGCTTCGACGCGGTCTTCTTCGGCGGCTCCACGGGCACCCAGGGCTTCTTTTCGCGGTTCTTCTTCGCGGGGGTGCCAGAGGAGGAAGACAGGCTGGACAGGCTCGACTCTGCGTGGGCCTGGGGCACTGCCACGGCGGACAGTGCGAGGGCGCTAGCCACACCAGCGCTGATGAGGATCTTCGGGGTTGTCTGGGTGCGCATGAGGCTCGCCTTTTCTACAGATGTTGGTTAGACATTTCAGAACCATCGAGCACTCTAGCACCTGAAACGGCGCTGAGGAGGTGTTCGGAAAAGCCCGGAAACGACACGTTCGTTTCCGGGCTGTGACCTGCGTTGCGTTTAGACCGCGTCGGTCTCCTGCGGGTCGTTGTCGGCGTCCGCCTTCGTCTCGTGGCGGGTGCCGGGGGCGTGCTCCGGCGGGGCGTAGATGGAGTACAGCTTCGCCGGGGCGTCGGATTCGTTGACGAAGTTGTGCCACTTGCCGGCTGGCACGAACGCGGCCCAGTCGGCCTTGATCACTTCGTCTACTTCGAGGTTGTCCTCGGACGGGCCAATCTGCGCGCGCAGCTCGCCCTCTTCGAGGCGGAGGAACTGGTCGTGGTCGTCGTGGATTTCGGCGCCGATTTCGCCGCCGACCGGGATGGTCATCACGGTCAGCTGCAGGTTCTTGCCGGTCCACAGCGTGTCGCGGAACGCCTCGTTATCCAGCGTCGCCTTCTCAATGTCCACCACAAACGGGTTCGGTCCCTGGTCGGCCATCGTGCCTCCTCGGTTGTCGGAAGTTGTGCACCTCCGAGCCTAGGAGCTTTTGCTTATCGACGGTGGCGTCCGCCCCGCCGACGTTTCCTATTTTTCCTCCTGAGCTGGACCTTCTCCACTTCGGTGAGGTAGCCGTCCCGGGTGTTTTGCTCCGCCACGGCGGTCGGCTCCGGCTGCTTCGGGTCCCCGGTTTCGGCGGGCTCGTCCACGCGGCCGAACATTTCTGTCGGCGCGGCGAGCTCATCGGGACGCGCACCGCCGCCCAGCGAAACGTAGCGGGCCGTGTGCTTCGGCTTGACCTCGTCGGCCGGGTCGGTGGCGAAGTCGCGCTCCACGGTGACGGCCCAGCCGCCGCCGGGGAACTCGATGAGCTGCCACGGCTCCGGGCGCCGCTGCGGCGCGGCACTCAAGGCGGGGATCTGCTCGGTGCCCTCGCCTGGGCTGGCCGCGTCGAGGGCGGCCATGCCGTCGAGTATCACCGCGCGTGCCCAGAGTCCGCCGTTGGGGAACTGTGACAGCCACGCGAGTACGGCCTCACCGTCGGGCTCGGCGATGGCGCCGAGGACTCGGCCGTCGAGGGTGGCCAGCGGAGTGCCGTCGATAGGCACAAGCCCCACGAACCACTGGCCGGGGGAGCGGGCGGAAAGTTCGGCGGCCTCGAATTCGCCGACGGAGGTGTCGATGACCAGCATGTCTCCCGGCAACAGCACCGCGGCCTGTTCGGGCGCGTTGTTGCGCGGCACCGCAAGCTGCGGCTCCGGCAGGACCACGTGCACGTCGAAACGCCCCGTGACGCTATTCAGGTTGACCGCGGCCACGGTGGCGGGCTGCAGAAACGACGAATGGACGCGCTCCACCTCGTCGAAGTGGGCGCGCCACTCGGGCGCGACCTCGCCGAGCACAGGCCCCGGCAGCTCCCCGCCGCTGCGACGGCGCACGCGCCACGAGCGGTTCAGCGGGTTCGCCTCCAACACCACATCGACGTACGTGGTGCCCTTGCGGCCCGCGAAATCGGAGAAGAGGGCGGCCTGCGAGACGTGGTCCACCGGGACTTCCACGCCGGCACCCCACGTCGACGGGGCGAGAGAGTACTGCTTGGCTGCCATGGAGAAAATTGTAGGCAGGCGCTAGCGTAGCTTTCTCACCAGCTGCACCACGCCCAGCACAATGAAACCGACAACCAGGCCCGCCACCAGGGAAACGCCGGTTTCCACGAACCAGCCCAGCGCGCCGTCGCCGACAGCATCCTGGCCCATCGCGATGACGTCGTGCGGCCAGTGCCAGCCGAAGACCTCGTCGAAGCCGCGGATGAGCAGGTGGCCGCCCACCCACAGCATCGCCACGGTGCCGATCACGCCGATGGTGTTGAGCACGTACGGCATGCCCTTGACCAGCGCGCGGCCAGTCTTCGGGGCGTTGCCGCGCTTGATCATGCCGTGGCCGATGTCGTCGATCTTGACCAGCAGGCCAACAGCGCCGTAGACGGCGAGGGTGATGAAGATCGCCACCGCGATCAGCACGGCGGCCTCCATCCACACCGACTGGTCCTTGACCTCGTCCAGGGAGATGAACATGATCTCTGTGGACAAAATCAGGTCCGTGCGGATCGCGCTGTTGACCAGCGCGTCTTCGTCCTGGTCGGATTTGTTGGCGGCTTTTTCGGCTTCCTCGTCGTTGTTGGAGGACAGCTTGTGCGCGATCTTCTCCGCGCCCTCGAACGCGAGGTAGGTGCCGCCGAGCATGAGGATCGGGGTCAGCGCCCACGGCGCGAACGCGTTGAGCAGCAGCGCGACCGGCAGGATGAAGACCAGCTTGTTGCGCAGAGAGCCCTTAGTGATGCGCCAAATCATCGGCAGCTCGCGCGCCGGCGTCAGGCCTTCGACGTACTGCGGGGCCACTGCGGCATCGTCGATGACCACGCCGGCGGCCTTCGAAGACGTCTTTGCGGTCATGCCAGCAACGTCGTCGATGCTTGCGGCGGCTTGGCGGGCGATCAGGGCGACGTCGTCGAGCAGGGCGAGTAGGCCACCGGCCATGTGGGGGTTCTCCTCGGGAGGTGGGGGAAAGCAACTCGGCCAGTATACGGAAACAGGTGTAACCGGCCTCGCGGCGAGGGGTAAGGATTGCCTAACCTCTGTTAGGGTGGTGGCATGCGGACATCACAGGCCAACGTGAAAACAGCCCGTCCCGAGCGCTACGGCAAACAGCTCGCTTCCCACTTCAGCAGGAAAGTCGAGGCGTCGTGGGACGACACCGCACGCGAAGGCGCGATTACATTCCCCGCGCCAGAAGGTGTTGGGGAGGGCACCACGTGCAGCCTCGCTGCGGGGGAGGAGGTGCTGCACATGCGTATCGACGGCACGGCCGACGCGGTCGAGCGCTTCGAGCGCGTCGTCGGCACGCATCTGGTGCGTTTCGGCGCCCGCGACGGGCTTGTCGTGCAGTGGCAACGCGGCGACGGGCCTGGGCAAAGCTTCACAGCCTCCGAGCCGGAGCCTCCCAGCCAATGATGTAATATCTTTGCGACAACTGAATGCCCCACACGGGTGCTGCCGCGCAACAACGCGGTGGCTGAGACGCCGAGGATGTTCGGCGAACCGTAGAACCTGATCCGGGTAATGCCGGCGCGAGGAAGGAAGATTATGACGAAGAATTATTCGTGGCGTGTCATCGACATCGTCACCGCCGCGGTCCTCGGCGTGGCCTGCGGCCTGCTGTTTTGGGTGTGGAACAGCATTGGCGCCGCAGGGTTTAAGGCGCTCGACGCCCTGACTCCGGGCCTGGGCGGTCTGGTTACCGGCATCTGGTTCACTGGCGGTGTGCTCGGTGGCCTGATCATTCGCAAGCCGGGTGCCGCGGTGTTCGTCGAGGTTGTCGCCGCATCCGTTTCTGCGGTACTTGGCAGCCAGTGGGGCATTGAGACGCTTTACTCAGGTCTGGCCCAGGGCTTCGGCGCCGAGCTGATTTTCTTGATCTTTGCCTACCGTCGTTTCGGCCTGTTCACGGCGGTGCTTTCCGGTATCGGCGCTGGTGTCGGCGCGTTCATCCTGGAGCTGTTCCTCACGCCGAACCTCGCGATGAGCCTGCAATTCAACCTGATCTACCTGACCTGCCTGATCATCTCCGGCGCGGTCCTCGCCGGCGTGCTGGCCTACTACCTGGTCAAGGCGCTGGCGCAGACCGGCGCGCTGGACCGCTTCGGCGCCGGCCGCGAGCGCTTCGACCAGGCCGCGTAGATGGCGCCGGTCATCCGCGCCCGGGGGCTGTCCTACCAGCACGCGACGCGCCCTGATCCGGCGTTTTCCGGCGTCGACCTTGACGTCGAGCGCGGCGAGCGCATCCTGATCACCGGCGATTCCGGCTCCGGCAAATCGACGCTGCTTGCGGTGATCGCCAAGCTTATCGACGACTCCGAGGACGGCTCCCGCGCCGGCACCCTGGACGTTGACGGGACCGTCGGGATGGTGCTGCAGGACCCCGAAGCGCAGACGATCCTGTCGCGTGTGGGCGACGACGTCGCCTTCGGTGCGGAGAACCTCGGCGTGCCCCGCGACGAAATCTGGCCGCGGGTGGAGCGCGCCCTCGACGCCGTGGGCCTCGACGTCGCCCTGGACCACCGCACCGCGCACCTGTCCGGCGGGCAAAAGCAACGCCTGGCGCTGGCGGGCGTGATCGCGATGGGCGCGGACATCCTCATCCTGGACGAGCCCACCGCCAACTTAGACCCGCGCGGGCGCGACGAGGTCATCGCCGCGGTGGACCGCGTCTGCCAGCTCACCGGCGCCACCTTGATTGTGGTGGAGCACCGCCCGAAGCACTGGGCGGACGTGGTGGAGACGTACTACCGCCTGGACCAGTCCGGGCTTTCCCGAATCAGCGTGGACGAGCTGCCGGGCGCGCCTGAGCTGCCGCCGGCGAGAAAGGTGCCGGCGGGGGTGCCTTCGGCCGTCGCAACGTACGAGGTGCTCACGCGTTTCGGGCCGCCGCGCACGATGCGCGCGCCGGAAGGGTATTCCACCGTGATCACCGGCGAGAACGGCTCCGGCAAGACCACGCTCGTGCAGGTACTGGCGGGGCTGACCCCGCCAGAGCGCGGCCAGGTGGAGTACTCGGAGACCATCCGGCAGGGGCTGACTGCACCGTCGGTCAAGTGGTCGTCGCAGGATCTGGCCAACCGCATCGGCTACGTGTTCCAGGAGCCGGAGCACCAGTTCGTCACCGCCACCGTGCGCGAGGAGATGGCGCTGTCCGGCGCGCCGCAGGAGCGCATCGACGACCTGTTGCAGCGCCTGCGCCTGGAACACCTGGTGAACGCCAACCCGTTCACCCTCTCCGGCGGCGAGAAGCGGCGCCTGTCGGTGGCCACCGCGCTGGTCAACGCCCCGCAGCTTTTGATCTTGGACGAGCCCACGTTCGGCCAGGACGACCGCACCTTCGTTGAGCTCGTCGGCCTGATCCGCGAATTGACGGAGCAGGGCGTGACCGTCATGTCCATCACCCACGACGAGGCGTTCATCGCCTCGCTGGGCGACCACATCGTAGAGATCGTCGCCGGAGGTGACCGATGAACCTGCTGCGCGACATCAACCCCGTCACCCGCATCCTCGGCCTGGTGCTTCTGACCACGCCGCTGATGTTCACCATCGACTGGGTCTCCGCCACCTGTGTGCTGGCGTTCACGCTGCTCATGGTGCCGGTGTGCGGGCTGGGCTACGGCCGCTTCGCCAAACGCGCACTGCCGATCCTGCTTATCGCGCCGCTGGCGGGCATCCCCATGGCGCTCTACGGCCAGGCGGGCGGGGAGACGTTCCTCGAGTGGGGGCTGGTGCACGTCACCGAGCTGTCGGTTTCTTTGGCGTGGGCGGTGGTGCTGCGAGTGCTCGCCATCGCGCTGCCGGTGGTGCTGCTGTCCGCGGACGTGGACCCGACCGACCTCGGCGACGGGCTCGCCCAAGTGCTGCACCTGCCGGAACGCTTCGTCATCGGCACCGTCGCGGCACTTCGCATGCTCACCCTGCTTCGCGACGACCTCGACGCCATGCGCCGCTCCCGCCGCGCCCGCGGCATCGCCGACCAGGGCAAGATCAAGTACTGGTTCTCCCTGTCCTTTGGCCTGCTTGTGATGTCGCTGCGCCGCGCCGGCAAGCTCGCCACCGCCATGGAGGCCCGCGGCTTCGGCGGCCCCCGGACACGCTCCTGGGCGCGCGAATCCACACTGCACTCCCGCGACTGGGCGGTCATGGCCGTCTGCCTCGCCGTCGCGCTCGTCGCGCTCGCGCTCGCGTGGGCGACCGGCTACCTGCGCCCGGTGTGGGCGGTGCGATGACGTACACACTGCTTATCGACGGCCTCTCGGGCTCCGGCAAAACCACCCTCGCCAACCACATCGGCTCAGTACTGGGTATCCAGGTGGTGCACCTGGACGATTTCTACCCCGGCTGGGGCGGGCTTGCCGAGGGCGCCCGCATGGTCGCCGACGACGTCCTCGACCCGGTGGCCCCCGGTTTTTGGCGCTGGGACTGGGAGCGGAATGAACGTGCGGAGTGGGTGCCGCTCGTGCCCGGCGCGGACCTCGTAGTGGAGGGGGTGGGGGCGGTGACGGAGGCGTCGATAAGCAAGGCGAGAGCGCGCGGGGAAGTGGACACGCTGCGGGTTGTCGCGGCCGAAGAGATGCGAAAAGCCCGGGCCCTGCAGCGGGACCCGGGCTACGCGCCCTGGTGGGACATGTGGGCCGAGCAGGAAAAGCTCCTGCCCGCACTCCCGGTGGACGTGGAGGTTAGGAGGGTGTGACCTCCTCGGGCTTGTACACCGTGCGCTCGCGCGCACGCTCGGCGTCCGGATCTGGGATCGGGATCGCCGACAGCAGCGCCTTGGTGTAGGGGTGCTGTGGGTTGTCGAAGACGTCGTCCGTCTCGCCGAACTCCACGAAGTCGCCCTTGTACATCACCGCCACGCGGTCCGACAGGTGGCGCACCACCGACAAGTCGTGCGCGACGAACAGGTAGGACAGGCCGAGCTTGCGCTTCAGTGAATCCAGCAGGTTGATCACGCCCGCCTGGATGGACACGTCCAGCGCAGAGACCGGCTCATCCAGCACGATCACCGACGGGTTCGTCGCAAGGGCGCGGGCGAGGCCGATGCGCTGACGCTGGCCACCCGAGAAGTGGCCGGGGAAGCGGTCCAGCTGCTTCGCGTCCAATCCCACGGTGCGCATCAGCTCGGAGATGCGGGCGTCCTTGTCGCCCTCGTAGCCGAGCGCGTCCAGCGGCTCCTGAATGATCTCTTTGACCGTCATGCGCGGGTTGAGCGAGCTCATCGGGTCCTGGAAGACCATCTGGATGTTCTTGCGGGCCTCGCGGCGCTGCGCGGTGTTCATCTTCGCCGCGTCCTGGCCGCAGATGACGATGCGCGAATCCGGCTCCGGCTCGAGGTTCATAATCTCCAGCAGCGTGGTGGTCTTGCCGGAGCCCGACTCGCCCACAATCGCCATGCACTCGCCGGCGCGCACGTCGAAGGAGATGTTCTTGACCGCGTGGACCGTGCCGATGCGGCGCTTGACCAGCGCGCCCTTGGTCAGGGGGAATTCGCGGTGCAGGTTCTCCACCTCGAGCGTGATCTCCCGGTCCTCGCGCGGGATGCCCGCGTACTTGTTCTCCGGCAGTTTCGGGGCGGGGAAGAGCGGCTTGCCGCCGATCTTGCCCTCCACGATCTCATCGCGGCGGATGCAGGCGACCAGGTGTTCGTCGTCATCGCCCTTGTCCGGGATCAGCGCCGGCTCCTTGGCCAGGCACTCGTCGACTGCGATGGGGCAGCGGGGGGCGAACTGGCAGCGGTCCGCGACGTCGATAAGCATTGGCGGGTTGCCCTCGATGTACGTCAGCGGCTCTGTGGACGGCTGGTCCACGCGCGGGGTGGAGCCCAAAAGACCCACGGAGTACGGCATCTTCGGGTTGCCAAACAGTTCGTGCACCTCGGCGCGCTCCACCGGGCGGCCGCCGTACATCACCAGCACGTCGTCCGCGGTGCCGGCGACGACACCCATGTCGTGGGTGATCATGATGCAGGCGGCGCCGGTTTCGCGCTGGGCTTTCTTGATCACTTCGAGGATCTGCGCCTGGATGGTCACATCGAGCGCGGTGGTCGGCTCGTCGGCGATGAGCACCTTCGGGTTGTTCGCGATCGCAATCGCGATGACGACGCGCTGGCGCATGCCGCCGGAGAACTCGTGCGGGAAGGAGCGCAGGCGCTTCTTCGGCTCCGGGATGCCCACGAGATCGAGCAGCTCCGCGGCGCGGTCCATCGCCTTGGACTTGGAGATGCTGTTGTGCGCCTGGATCGCCTCCACCAGCTGGGTGCCGATGTCGTAGACCGGGGTCAGTGCGGACAGCGGGTCCTGGAAGATCATGCCGATGCCGTTGCCGCGGATCTTGGACATCGCGTTATCGGATTTACCCAGCAGCTCGTCGCCGGCGAACTTCACCGAGCCGGTGACGTTCGCGTACTCAGGTAGCAGCCCCATCACGGCGAGCGAGGTGACGGACTTGCCGGAGCCGGACTCGCCCACGATGCCGAGTGTGCGGCCGGGGTAGAGGTCGAAGTCCACGCCGCGCACCGCCCGGACCACGCCCGCCTCCGAGGGGAAGGAGACGTGGAGGTCGCGCACGGACAGCACCGGGTCGCCGGTAGGCGCCGGGGCCGCGCCGCCGAAGCCTGCGCCGCCGGGGTTGTGGATGCTGGTTGTCATGCTGCGGAACCTCCGGAGTTCGAGTTCGGGTCGAGCGCGTCACGCAGGCCGTCTGCGATGAACGCCATGGACACGGTGAGCAGGGTCAGGATCAGCGCCGGGAAGTAGAACTGCCACGGGGCGGTGATCAGCGTCGAGGTGCCCGTCTGCAGCAAGGTGCCCAGGGACACGTCGGGAAGCTTCACGCCAAGGCCGAGGAAGGACAGCGCGGTCTCCGACATGATGGTGGAGACGATGCCCAGCATCAGCTGGATGATCAGCAGCGATGCGACGTTCGGGATGACGTGGCGCACGATCGTCTGCGGGCGGGAGACGCCCATGAACTTCGCGGCGCGCACGTAGTCGTTCTCGCGGATGGACAGCGACAGCGACCAGATCACACGCGCCGAGTACATCCAGCCGAATGCGATGAGCACGACGGTGAGCACCTTCCAATCGCCGCCCGAGCCGGAGACCAGCAGGGCGATGATGAGGAAGGTCGGCACAGCCAGCAGGAAGTGGATGACGGCCAGGATGACCTTTTCCACCCTGCCGCCGTAAAGCGCCGCGCCTGCGCCGATGAGTGCGGAGATGATCGTGGTGGCAATGGATGCCGGCACCGCAATCGTCAGCGAGCGGCCCAGGCCGTGGACCACTTGGGCGAACAGGTCGTTGCCGGAATCTGTCGTGCCGAACCAGTGCTCTGACGACGGTGGCACGGACAGGTTCAAAAAGTCCGGGTCCTGGTAGTTCCACGGGGTGAGGAACTTGCCGAAGACGGCGAGCAAGACCAACAGGAAGAAAATGATCAGGCCGAGGACCGCAGCCTTGTTGCGCATGAAGCGGCGGAAGTAGATCTTGGATTTCCGCGTCGCGCGCATCGTCCGCTGGTCGTCGATGCTGTTGCCCTGCTTCGGGGCGGGCGGTGCAGTGTCGCGCTCCTCGCTTCTCACACCATCAGCCTGGCGGCCGGTCTCGGAGATGGCGGTGAGGTCGTTGAGCGGCATGTTCGCGTGCATGCCCAGGCTGGTCGAGCTGTGCGCGCGGGGATCTTTCAGTTTGCGGGATACGCCGCGGGAGGTATTCGGTGCCATTTCGGTGCTCCTTAGCTCACGCGCACGCGCGGGTCGAGGGCGACGACGATCAGGTCGGCCAGGATGGCGGAGACGGCAGTCATGGCGGCGCCGAACGCAGCCACGACGACGACCCCGTGGACGTCGTTACGCGAAATTGTCTGGATGAAGTACTGGCCCATGCCCTGCCAGGCGAAGATGCGCTCGGTCATCACTGCACCGGTGAAAATGCCGGGCACAGAGAACGCCACCGAGGTCGCCACGGGGATCAGCGAGGTGCGCAGTGCGTGACGACGAACGGCCTGCGCCTTGGTCAGACCCTTCGCCCGAGCCGTGCGCACGTAGTCGGCGTTTAAGTTGTCCAGCAGCAGTGTGCGCTGCATGAAGTGGTAGCCGGCGTAGGAGATGATCAGCAGCGACAGCGTGGGCAGCACCAGGTGCTGGGCGTAGTCCAGCATCTTCGGGCCGAAGCCCTCGACGCCTGGGGTGGACGCGCCGGTGACGTAGAAGATGCGCTTGCCGGTCCATTCGTTGAGTTTCAGTCCGAGCCACACCACGGCGATGGACGCCACCACCACGTGGATGTTCATGGTGATGATGGAGATGCCCTGCCACATGCGGTCGGCGCGCTTGTACTGGCGCGACGCGGTGTACACGCCCAACGCGACACCGATGATGATGGACAGCAAGGTCGCACCCAGTGTCAGCTGGGCGGAGACCCAGATGCGGTAGGAGACCTGCTCGTTCACCGAGTCGCCGAGCGGGGACTTGCCCCAGTCCCAGCGTGTGAGAATGCCGGTGAGCCAGGTCCACCAGCGCTCGATGAGCGGGGTGTTCGGGCTCAAATTCAACGGCTCGAGCAGGGCGTCGATCTGATCTTCGGGCAAAGGTGGGCGGCGGCCGAAGTAGTTGGCTCGCGGGTCGAGGAAAAAGCTAGCGAGGAAGTAGGTCAGGTTGGTGGCCAAGAAAACGATCAGGCCCCAACTCAGTGTCTTCCTGAGCAGGTATCGAAACATGTGCGCTCTCAGTTCCGGTGTCAGCGGGTGTGCAGGAGGTTTTCGGCGATGCAAGTGCGGAAGCCCGCCCAGTGCTCACGCTGGGCGGGCTCACACTCATTGCGGGTGTTTCACCAGGTAGCAGGCGGGGTTACTTTGCCCAGCCCACGTTCTCGATCGGCAGGACTGCAAAGGACGCAGCGCCGTAGTTGGCAAGGCCCTTCTTCACGGCCACGATCTCGGGGCCGTTCGCGTACGGCATGATGCCGTACTGCTTCAGGGCTTCCTTCTCCAGCTCGTTGGCGCGCTTGATCTGCTCGTCCGCGTCCGGGATCTGCTGCAGCTCTTCGATCTGCTTGTCCATCTCCGGGGTGCCGGTGCCGGACTTGTTCAGCTCGGAGTCGGATGCGTAGATCTGGCCGAAGTACGCCACGCCGAACGGGTCGGAGGAGCTGAAGCCGGACATGAACAGGTCGAAGTCGCGCTCAGCGGTGACCTTGGAGAAGTCGGAGCTCGGGCGCTCCTCCACCTGGACGTCGATGCCGATGTTGCGCAGCATCGCCTGCAGGGCGGAGGTGGTGGCCTGCGCCATCGGGGAGTCGCCGAGGGTGACGTAGCGGATGGACAGCGGGTTCGCCTCGTCGTAGCCCGCCTCCTTCAGCAGTTCCTTGGCCTTCTCCGGGTCGTACTGGACAACCTCGCCGAAGTTGTCCTCGTAGCCGTCCTGAGTCTGGAAGAGGTTGAACGAGCCCGGCAGGTCCTCCTTGTAGCCGAGGCCCTGGAAGCGGATCGCGGCGAGTTGCTCGCGGTCCACGCCGCGCATGATCGCCTCGCGGACCTTGATGTCCTCCAGGCCCGGGGCAGTGGAGTTGATGGTCATGAGGAAGGTGGACGGACGCAGCGCGGTGCGGATCTCCACCGCATCGCCCATCTCCTTCGCAGTGGCCAGGCGGTCGCGGGTGCCAACGCCGGTGGCATCGAGCTCGCCTGCGCGGAAGGCGTTCAGGGATGCCTGGTCCTCCATCTGGCGGAAGGTGATCTTGTCCAGCTTCGGTTTCTCGCCCCACCACTTCTCGTTGGGTACGAAGGATGCGGTGCCGCCTTCGAAGTCGACGTTTTCCACCTTGAACGGGCCTGCGCCCCACTCGGGGTGGACCTGTTTGAGGTAGGCGTTCATGAAGGTGTCGGCATCCTTGACCTGCGGCGGAACCAAGGAATCGAAGAGGCCTTCCCACCACGGGTACGCCTGCTTAAAGGTGACCACGGCCTGCTTGTCGTCTGCGCCGCGCTCGACGGACTCGATCAGCTCGTAGCCGTCGGTGGAGTTGACCTGCACGTCCGGGTTGGTGCCGTTGTTGAACTTCCAGGTGTTCTCGTAGGCGGTCCAGTCGATCGGGGTGCCGTCGTTGTAGTTGGCCTCCGGGTTGATGGTGTAGGTCACCACGGTCTTGCCGTCGACGGTCTCGTCCTTGACATCGGTGAGGTACGCCGGGTTCGGGTGGTAGGTGCCGTCACCATCGAAGAGCGAAAGCTGCGGGTTGTACTTGGTCCACAGCGAGCGGGTGTACAGGTTCATGTTCGCGTGGAACAGGTTCTGCTGCTCGGCGATCTCGGTGATCGCGAGGGTGAGCTCGCCGCCGTCCTGGATCTGGTCGCGCTCGAGCGGGTTGTAGTCGCCCGCTGCGTTGACCTCGAGCTGTTCGCCGTTGTCACCGGACTTTTCGGCCTTGGTGTTTGCGGTGTCCTGGCCGCCACCTGCGGCTGTGCCCTCGGAGTTTCCGTCCGAGGAACAGGAGGCGAGGACGAGAGAAATGGAGGAGAGGCCGGCGAGGGCCGCGACACGGAGGCGTTTGCTCATGGTCAGTTCCTTTCGTAGGTCGTCCGTCCGCAGATTGCTTTGCGACGGTTGCCCAAGGCGGGCAATGGTGCCGGAGAAACTTCCGGCGGCCCCTGCACACGGTTCGTACAGCACCGTTCGGTAAACACGACGTGAATCAGGTTGAACACAACCTACCGCACGTGTAATACAGTTCACATTGATTTGGGAAAGTATTTTGCGTTTTATGCCCAGCTTGTCTCCAGCAAACTCGAATAGTTTGACAAAACGGCACTTCATGCCGGGCGTCACGTGCGAACAGCGAAAGCTGCCGGACTATAGAAAATGTGAATGATATTCACAGAACGCAAAAACCCCATCCACCGTGGCGGTGGATGGGGTGAACGCGAGGTGAATTAACCGACCGGAGTCAGCTCCACGTTCTCTGCCCACGTCAGTTCGATGCCCTGGGCGCGCAGCCACTCCATCGCGTCGTCGCCGTGCCGGGTGATGCCTTCGACGGCGGCCAGCGTGACGTCGATAGCCTTCTCCGCGTCCTCGGCGGTGATGTAGCCCGCAGACGTGGCGGCGGCGAGCTCGTCGATGTCCAGCACGTCGATCGGATTGCCGGTAAGTGACACGATGTCGACGTAGAGGTCGCGGGTGCGCCACACGTCGCCATCAACGTCGATGTCGGCGATATCGAAGTAGAAGTCATGCTCGTACCCGGCGCCTTCGCGCCAGTGGAAGATGTTTGCCCGCAGCCCAAGCTCCGGCAGCAGCCAGCTCTCCAGGTAGCCGAATTCCGGATGATCCGCACCGCGGCCCATATACAGGCCGAAGTCGGTGACGCGGAACGTGTCCACCTCGCGCAAAAAGCCCTTCGGGTCGGTGTTGATGTTCGCTGCGGTGTCGAACGTCTCCTGCTTCACGGGGTGCAGATCGGCGGCCATTGGTTACCTCACGTCTATAGATGCGGCGGTCGGTGCAAAGGGGCAGACCTTGTCGACGGTGCGCACACTCCCGTCGACCACTGCCAAGACCCGCCCGGAGCCCGTGTCCGCGGTCGCGGACAGGGTGGCTGGTCCTGTTGGGTTAATCCCGTTATTGCCCAACGGCGTTACGCCCGTGCGGAAATTGCCCAGGTTGATCCAGTACACCTTCATGCCGCCCTGTTCCTTCGCGGCCGCCGGGGTGCCCAGTGCGGTGAAGACGAAGGTGGTCTGGCCCGCCTTCGCGCCCGGGGCGGGGGATTGGGCGGGGCCGGGCACCGCGATCGCGGAGGCGGTGGAGTGTAGTCCCTTGCCGATGCAGTTGCCGGAGACTGTGGGCCAGTAGAACTGGGTGAACCGTGGGGCGTCGGCAGGCAGCGGCGGGCCGCCGATTTCGTCGCCGCCGGCGTAGAACTGCACCGCGGTGCGCAGCGCATTGCCCACTGCCTGCGGGACGTGAGGCTGGTCTGCGAACGCGTTCACGCGCGCGACCGTCTCAGGCGTGGGCCGGCCCAGCGGGTCGAGGAAAGAGGACTGCGCAGAAGCAGTTTGCTTAGCGACGCTTCCGGTCACCAACAAACCGGCAGCGCACACCGCCGCAACGACGGTCCTGGAGAGCGAAAGATAGTTGTGCACTCGCGCCACATTAGTCACATCCGTAACAACGTCAAGTGGAATTGTTAAATCGCTGTGGAAATCCTGCGCGCCCACAAGCTCCGTGGGGCAGGCGGGATAATGCGATTCAGCGCAGGCGGGAGTATCGTTTAGGCGTTATTTCCGCCAACGCAAAGGACCTATCTCTGTGTCGCACCCTGAATTTCGCAACGTAGCCATCGTCGCCCACGTCGACCACGGTAAAACCACCCTGGTCAACGCCATGCTGGAGCAGTCCGGCGTGTTCGGCGACCACGGCGAGCACGGCGACCGCGTGATGGACTCCGGCGAGCTCGAGTCCGAGCGCGGCATCACCATTCTGGCCAAGAACACCGCCATCCGTCGCGCCGGCAAGGGCAAGGACGGCGCGGACCTGGTCATCAACGTCATCGACACCCCGGGCCACGCCGACTTCGGCGGCGAGGTCGAGCGCGGCTTGTCCATGGTCGACGGCGTTGTTTTGCTTATCGACGCATCCGAAGGTCCGCTGCCGCAAACCCGCTTCGTCCTGGGCAAGGCACTCGAGGCGAAGAAGCCGGTCATCATCTGCGTGAACAAGACGGACCGCCCGGACGCCCGCATCGACGAGGTTGTCGAGGAGGCCCAGGACCTGCTCCTCGAGCTCGGCGCAGGCCTGGAGGACCCGGAGGCCGCCGAGGCCGCGGAGAACCTGCTCGAGCTGCCGGTGCTCTACACCTCCGGCCGCGCGGGCCGCGCCTCCCTGGAGAACCCGGGCAACGGCAACCTGCCGGACAACGAGGACCTGCAGCCGCTGTTCGACGTCATCTACGACGTGCTGCCGGAGCCGTCCGCCGAGATCGACGCGCCATTCCAGGCGCAGGTGACCAACCTGGACTCCTCCTCCTTCCTCGGCCGCATCGCGCTGATCCGCGTGTACAAGGGCGCCGTGAAGAAGGGCCAGAATGTCGCCTGGGTCCACTACGACTCTGAGGGCAACCAGCAGGTCAAGAACGTCAAGGTCGCCGAGCTTCTGGTCACCGAGGGCCTGGACCGCGTCCCGGCCACCGGCGACGTGGTCGCAGGCGACATCGCCGCCATCTCCGGCGTCGAGGACATCATGATCGGCGACACCCTCTGCGACCCGGAGAACGTTGAGCCGCTGCCGCGCATCGTCATCGACGACCCCGCGATCTCCATGACCATCGGCGTGAACACTTCCCCGATGGCCGGCCGCAACGGCGGCGACAAGCTCACCGCCCGCATGGTCAAGGCCCGCCTGGACCAAGAGCTGATCGGCAACGTTTCCATCAAGGTGCTGCCCACCGACCGCCCGGACGCGTGGGAGGTGCAGGGCCGCGGCGAGATGGCCCTGACCGTGCTCATCGAAACCATGCGCCGCGAGGGCTTCGAACTGACCGTGGGCAAGCCTCAGGTGGTGACCAAGGAAGTCGACGGCAAGACCTACGAGCCGTACGACCACATGATCATCGACGTCCCGTCCGAGCACCAGGGCGCCGTCACCCAGCTGATGGCCAACCGCAAGGGCCAGATGACCTCGATGTCCAACACCGGCTCCGGCGACTGGGTGCGCATGGAGTTCGACGTGCCGTCGCGAGGCCTGATCGGCTTCCGCACCACCTTCCTCACCGAGACCCGCGGCGCCGGCATCGCCAACTCCTACTCCATCGAGCACCGCCCGTGGGCCGGCGAGATCAAGGGCCGCCCGACCGGCTCCCTGGTCGCCGACCGCTCCGGCCAGGTCACTGCCTACGCCCTGCAGCAGCTGGCAGACCGCGGCGACTTCTTCGTCGAGCCCGGCGCGGAAACCTACGAGGGCATGGTCGTCGGCGCGAACTCCCGCGACGAAGACATGGACATCAACATCACCAAGGAAAAGAAGCTGACCAACATGCGCTCCGCCACCGCGGACGCCACGGTCACGCTGCAGAAGGCCCGCACCCTCTCCCTGGACGAGGCCATCGAGTTCTGCGACGACGACGAGTGCGTCGAGGTCGCCCCCGAGGCGATGCGCGTGCGCAAGATCATCCTCAACGCCACCGAGCGCGGCCGCGCCCGCTCCCGCGCGAAGCAGAAGAACAGCTAGCCTGTTCTTCCATGCACCCAAGTAGAACGCGCCGCCCAGCCACCCGTGCTGCGGCGGCGCTTTCTGTGCTCTGCCTTACGGCGTCGTGCGCGGCCAACCCGGGCCCGCCGCCGCTGGTGGAGCCGGAGGACCGCCCCGATGCCGCTTCAGAGCACGACGCCGACAGCAACGGCGCCGACAACGCCGACGCCGAAGAACAAGACACCGGCCAAGAGCCGGCCAACGGCCGCCCGCAGGCCCAAATCGGCATCGACCAGGTGCGCGCGGGGTTCAACCCGCACTTGGTCGGCGACGAATCCGCCGTGGTGCGCGGCATCGCAGACCTTGTGCTGCCCAGCGCGTTCCAGGCGGACGGCACGAAGGACCCGAACCTGCTTGTCGGGGCGTCGGTGCTGCCGACATCGCCGGACGCGTTCACGGTGCGCTACGTCATCTCGCCGAACGCGCAGTGGTCCGACGGCACCCCGATCACCGGCTCGGACTTCGCCTACCTGTGGCGCGGAATGACACAAACCGCCGGTGTGGTGGACCCGGCCGCGTACCGCGCGGTGTCCAACGTGCGCGTCAGCGGGCCCGGCGGGAAGGTCGTGGACGTGGATTTCGCGCAGCCGGTGGGGGACTGGCGGGTGCTGTTCCGCCACCTGTTGCCGTCGCACTTGCTTGCCGCGGACGCCGCCGATTTTGCCTACGCGTTGCGCAACACCGTCCCGGCGTCAGCGGGCCGTTACCTGGTGCGCAGCGTGGACCGGGCGCACGGCACCGTCACGCTGAACCGCAATGACAGGTTCTGGGGCCCGGACCCGGCGCCGATCGACATCCTCACCCTCGCCGCGGCGCGCGACACCACCCAGGTGGCGGATCAGCTGCGCAGCGGCCAGCTCGCGTTCGTGGACATGGTGCCGCAGGACACCACCGCGGATGTGCTCGGGCTGATCCCGGACGTGGACACCCGCACGTTCCCGGGCGACCGCACCTTGGGCGTCACACTGTCCGCCACCAGCGGGCTTTCGGCGCAGGCGCGCGCCGAGGTGCGTTCGCTTATCGACGTCCCCCTGCTCGCCCACATCGCCGCCCGCCGCAGCACCAACGTGGATGCCTCGGCACCGACCGAGCCCGGTTCGCTGGCGCTGCTGCACGCCCTCGCCGCCGACGGCAAGGTGCTGCGCGTCGCCGCGGACGCGGCTGACCCGGCGGCCACCGCGGCTGCGCGTTCGCTGGTGGACCTGCTGGACAACGTCGGTGTGCCCGCCCGCATCGTGGCCAACGAGCTGCCCGCCATCGCCGCGCGCAGCCTGCCAGCGGGCGAGGTGGACATCGTGGTGCATTGGCGCAACGACGGCGATTCCGCAGACGCCCCCGCGAACATACTGGCCAGCCGCATCGCCTGCCCTGCAGAAACCGGCCGCGCCGGCAACCTCGCGGGCTTTTGCTCTGTCGCCGGCGACGAGCTGGCACGCGCCATCCTCGCCGGCGACATCCCGCCAGAAACAGCGGCCGAACGCGTCGCGGCGATTGAGCACCGGGAAGCGCTCTGGGTGCCCCTTCAGCGCGAAACCCGCCTCGCCGCCACCGCGGGCGGGGTGCGCGCGGCGGGCACGCAGCCGGGGCAGTGGCCCGGCGGGCTGTCGTCCGCGGGCGCGTGGACGCTGGCCGATACAGTGGGGCGGCGAACAAAAATACAGGAGGTTCCATGACCGATAGAGACCTTTCCGGCTACCGCGTTGTAGCCGTGCACGCCCACCCGGACGACGAGGCGATCACCACCGCCGGCGCGCTCGCAGACCTGTCGGCCCGCGGAGCGGACGTGCTGGTGGTCACCTGCACCCTCGGTGAGGAGGGTGAGGTCATCGGCGAGCCCTACCAGCACCTTGTCGCCGACGAGGCGGACCAGCTCGGCGGTTTCCGCATCCAGGAGCTGCAGCGCTCCCTCGCCGCAATCGGCGCGCGCGGGCAGTTCCTCGGCGGTGCCGGTTGCTTCCGCGACTCCGGCATGGCGGGCTCGCCGGCGAGTAAGAACCCGCGGGCGTTTGTGAATTCGGGAGACGTGGCCGTCGAGAAGCTTGCTGCCATCTTCGAAGCAGAAAGGCCGCACCTGGTGCTCACCTACGGCCCCGACGGCGGCTACGGCCACCCGGACCACATCCGCGCCCACGAGATCACCCACGCCGCCGCCGAGCGCGTGCACGTCCCGCGCATTATGTGGGCGGTGCGCCTCGCCGAGGAGACCGCCGCGCTCATGCCCGCCGAGGCGCCCGAGGGCTGGCGCCTGCCCGACGACGGCGAGCTCGACGGCGTGGAATCCTCCGACGTCCGCGTCGAGCTCAACGACGCCTCCTACAGTGCCAAAGTCGAGGCGATGCGCGCCCACGCCACCCAGCTGTGGATCGCGGACGGGCGCACCACCGACGTCAACCCCCACGCCGCGCTCGCCGCCGGCCCGGTGGTCTACTACGCGCTGTCGAACCTGATCATCCAGCCGATCCAGCGCGTCGAGCACTACCAGCTGGGCGCGGGGCTTCCGCTTGACGACGGAGCTTCGCTGCTCTCCGGGATTGCGCGATGACACAACCCGCAGTGCGCGACGACTTCTCCCGGGGCGAGGCGATCGCCGGGCTGGTGTGGCTCAGCGTCGGCGCGCTCGTCTCGCTCGTGTTGGAGGTGGTCTACCTCAACTGGATCTGGGCGGTTGTCGCGCTGTCGTTCAACGCGGTGCTGACGAAAACGGCGCGACTGTGGTCGGAAACGTGGGCGCTCGCGCCGCTGGGCGTGTGGGGATGCGCGTTTTTCATTTCACTGGCCGTACTCCCGCCAACCGGCTGGTCGTTGATGCTATTCGTTGCCGGCATAGTGGGTGGCGTTTGGCCCATGATTCAACGGAAGTGACATACTGTTTGCTATGACTTACGTGATTGCTCAACCGTGCGTCGACATCATGGACCGCAGCTGCGTTGAAGAATGCCCCGTTGATTGCATCTACGAGGGCAAGCGCATGCTCTACATCCACCCCGACGAGTGCGTCGACTGCGGCGCCTGTGAACCTGCATGCCCGGTCGAGGCCATCTTCTACGAGGACGACACCCCCGACGAGTGGAGCGAATACTACGACGTCAACGTCGGCTTCTTCGACGAGCTCGGCTCCCCGGGCGGCGCCGCCAAGACCGGCCCGCAGGACTACGACCACCCGTTCGTGGCCGCCCTGCCGCCACAGAACCAGGACTAAACCGTTGGCTCGCACTCCACTCAGATCGCGGCTGCCGGACTTTCCCTGGGACACCATCGCGGACGTGCGCGAGCGCGCCGCCGCGCACGAAGGCGGGCTGATCGACCTGTCCGTCGGCGGGCCCGTCGACCCGGTCGCCCCGTCGATCCAGCTCGCGCTGACCGAGGCCGCCGCCGCACCCGGCTACCCGCAGACCGCAGGCACGCCCGAGCTGCGCGCCACGATCGTCTCTTCGCTTGAGCGCCGCTTCGGCATCGCCGGGCTGAACGAGCGCTCCGTGCTGCCCGTGATCGGCCTGAAGGAGGCCGTGGCGTGGCTGCCCACGCTGCTCGGCCTGCGCGGCGCGAAGGTGGTCATCCCTGAGGTCGCGTACCCCACCTACGAGGTCGGCGCGCTCATGGCCGACTGCGAGGTCGTGCGTTGCGAGGACCCCGCGGCCGCCCCACGCGACGCCGCCTTGGTGTTCGTCAATTCCCCGTCGAACCCGACCGGGGCAGTGGCGTCCGCGGACGAGCTGCGCGCCTGGGTGGAGTTCTCCCGCGACACCGGCGCGATCATCGCCTCCGACGAGTGCTACCTCTACCTCGGCTGGTCCGCCGAGCCGGTGTCCATTCTGCACCCGTCCGTCACCGACGGCGACAACACTGGGCTGCTCGCGCTGCACTCGCTGTCGAAGACATCCAACCTGGCGTCGTATCGCGCCGGCACCATCTCCGGCGACGAGGCGCTCGTGCAGGAGCTGCTGCTCGTGCGCAAGCACTCCGGCCTCATCGTGCCCGGCCCCATCCAGGCCGCCATGGTCGCAGCCCTCGGCGACGACATGCACGAGGAAATGCAACGCTCCACCTACGCCATGCGCCGCGTCGAACTCATGAAGGCGCTGCCTGAAGCGGGCTTTACTATCGACGACTCTGATGCCGGGTTGTACCTTTGGTGCCGTCGAGAAGCAATGAGCTCCCGCGAAACGCTTGACTGGCTCGCAGACCGCGGCATCCTCGCAGCCCCCGGACACTTCTACGGGCCGGCCGGCGCGAACCACGTGCGTATCTCGCTGACCGCCACCGACGAGCGCATCGCCGAAGCCGCCAAGCGCCTGGTTTCTTAACTTCGACCTCCCAGGACTACACTTACGTAAGTTTTGCGTACTTTTACGAGGAGGTTGTCCGTGACGCACGAGCACGCCGTTGCACCAGCCGGCGGGAGCACCGCGGTGCGATTCGTTGCCGGGCTGCGCCAATTCCTGCGCTTCGGCATCGTCGGCGGCTCCGGCGTGCTGGTGAACTTCGTCGTGTTCTACCTGGCCAACAAGGCCTTGGAAAACGGCCTTGACCTTCACGCCAACGACGTGGTCATGCAACTCGGTGCCACACGGTGGAACGTTCGCTGGTACCACGTCCTGTCCACGCTCGCGTTCCTGCTGGCGAACACCTGGAACTATCAGCTCAACCGGTCCTGGACTTTCCGCGGGGTGCACGCGCGCACCTGGCTGCGCGGCTTCTTCCCGTTCTTGGCTACCGGCGCGCTCGCGTTCGCCGTGTCGCTGACGTGCATGACGCTTTTGATGAACCCCACCACGCCGATTGGGCTGCCGGACCACATCTTCGACGACTCCTCCGGACTGCGCACCAAGTCCTACTGGGCGCAAGCCATCTCGACGTTCATCGCCATGCCGGTGAACTTCATCATCAACAAATTCTGGACCTTCGGAAAGCCAAAATCTGCCGTCTAGCTGGGGATTGTGAAATTCTCAGGAAAAGTTATCCACATTTTCGCCCGGGTCTAGATTTGGGGCTTGCGCGACCATAGCTTGTGTGCCATGACACCATTCCAAGAGTTTCTGAACACACAACCGACCATCCGCGTGCTTGAAGGCTTTGACAAGCGCGCCGCCATCGCCGCCGGCGTGATACCGAACCTGGCCAGCAAGTGGGAAGCGATCCACAAGGTCTACTTCGGGCCCACACGGTGGACCAAACACCAACGCCTCGCCCGCAAGGCCGCCGAAGCGTTCCCGCTGAGCCAGCTGGTCTACATCGAAGACCGGTTAAAGAAGATCCCCAACGAAGCCGAGCGGTGGCGCGTGCGCCGCAAGCTGCTGGAAAAGCTCACCACCCACCGCGAGCTGAAAGCCAAGGCCGACAGGCTGATTCTCAAGCCGGCACGGACAAAGCCGAAACTGCAGGTCAGGTTTGGACGGTCCGTGCATGGCAGGCGCTCGATCCAGATCACTGCCGACGAGCACGACGCCGCCGACATCGAGGCCTACCTGCGCGAGGACCTCGACCCGACCAAGCCGCCGGGGCCGCAGATGCTGCGAAGATTCCTCGATCTAGTACGGGGATGCGGCGGAGGCCTACCTTTCGCCGTTCGCCGCCCGATTGTGGTGGTGGGGCTGGACCAGCACGTGCAGATCCTCTCCGGCGACGGAGACGACGTGATCCTCGGACTCACCGACGGCACCACCATCACCGGCGCCGAATACCTAGCATCGGAGCCCGAGCTCGCAGAGGTAGCGCTGTTTCACCCGACCGAAGGCGCGCTGAACCTGTACCAGACGCAGCGCTACGCCAACGACAAGCAGCGCGACCTCGCCCGGTTGACGCTGACGGTGTGCCCGTGGCCGGGCTGCCGCCATGGCTCCGACTCCTGCGAGATCCACCACATGCAGTCGTGGGCCGAGGGAGGGGAGACGAACATGGCCAACCTCGTGCCGGTGTGCCGCTACCACAACCAGATCAACCACGACATCGCCTCGCACGCCAACCGCCGCGGCAGCGTGAAACGCGTCAAGGGGACCCCAACGTGGGTCTCACCGAACGGGATCCCCGCTGCGAACCGGTACCACCCCTACGGGGCGATGGAGGTGCTGTTTGGCTCTGGTTCCTCAGGGGCGCGGAGGACGTAGCGGGCCAGCGTGTCCTCCTGGCCGCGCAGGCGCACTGGGTCGGGGAGAAGGCAGTCGTAGGTGAATCCCGCCTTCTCGGCGGCGCGGCGCGAGGCGGCGTTGTCCACTGCGATGTGGAGCTCCAGATGCTTCACACCGCGGGAAAATGCTCGGGCGGCGACAAGACGCTGCGCCCGGGTGGTCAGCCCCCGACCCCGGGCCCACGGTGCGGTGCTGTAGCCCAACACGCCGCCGGGGCGCAGCTCGATGCTTCCGGCGTAGCGGCCGTCAACCACATACGCCCACCGCTCAACGCCCTCCGGCACAGCGGCGAGGAAATCGTCGGCGTGCGCACCGGTGTAGGGGTGCGGCACGGTGGTCCAGCGCACCATCGCAGGGTCGTTGCTGGTGGCCACAATGTCGGCGCGCACCCCCGGCAATGAATCGACGTCGCTCCAGGGCAGCAGCGTCAACTCCGCGTCGCGGAGGAGGGGCACGTTAGTTGGCATGCAGCGCTTCGTTGAGCTCGATGCCCTTCGCGGGCACAGCCTCGACGGAGCCGGTGACGGAGTTGCGGCGGAACTGCAGACCGTTCGCGCCGGAGAGCTCGAGCGCCTTCACCGTGGCGCCAGCGTCCTTGCCCAGAGCTTCGGCCACCGGCGCGGTGAGCACGACCTTGGTGCCGGCGGTGACGTAGAGGCCGGCTTCGACGATGCAGTCGTCGCCGAGCGAAATGCCCACGCCGGCGTTCGCGCCGAGCAGGCAGCGCTCGCCAAGCGAGATGACTTCCTTGCCGCCGCCGGACAGGGTGCCCATGATGGAGGCGCCGCCGCCGATGTCGGTGCCGTCGCCGACGACAACGCCTGCGGAGATGCGACCCTCAACCATGGAGGCGCCGAGCGTGCCGGCGTTGAAGTTCACAAAGCCCTCGTGCATGACGGTGGTGCCTTCGGCGAGGTGGGCGCCCAGGCGGATGCGGTCAGCGTCGCCGATGCGCACGCCGGACGGGACGACGTAGTCGACCATGCGCGGGAACTTGTCCACGGAGAACACCACGACGGGGCCCTTGGCGGCGAGGCGGCCGCGGGTCATCTGGAAATCGGAGACGGCGCAGGGGCCGTAGTTGGTCCACACCACGTTGGACAGCAATCCGAACACGCCGTCCATGTTCGCGCCGTGGGGGCGGATCAGACGGTGCGACAACAAGTGCAGGCGCAGGTAGACGTCGTACGCATCGACGGCCGGCTCGGCCAGGTCCTTGATCGCGGTTTCCACGGCCACGCGTGCCACGCCGCGCGCCTCGTCCGGGCCGACGAGCTCTTCGAAGCGGGCGTCGGGCTCTGCCAATCGACGCGTCCCGGTCTCCTCAACCGGCTCATCTACTAACGGTGCGGGGTACCAGACGTCAAGGACGGTGCCGTCGTGGGTGATGGTGGCGACGCCGCGCGCAATCGCGGAAGTTGCGGAATTCATGCCAGTCACCTTACGGCACCCCGGTTGCGGGTGAGGAAGGACATGGCGACCAGGCCCAGGGAGAGGATTGTGACGCTGATGACCTGGGAGCGCGAAGCATCGTCGAAAAGCATGAGCACCGTCAGCCCCAAAAGCGCCGCCAGGGTCACCCACGGCACCCACGACGCGCCGCGCACACGCACCGCGGAAGAACGGATGCGCGGGTGGAGTTTGATGAAGCTCAGGGTGATCATGATCCAGGTGACGATAAGGCAACCGCCGGTGGCGGACATGATGAAGTCGATCATCCCCGGCGGGTTCCACCACTGCAGGCCCACGGCCACGAACGCGAAGAACACGGAGACGAGCACGGAGTTGCGCGGCACACCGGCGGCGTTGGTGCGCGCCATCCACGCCGGCGCGTCGCCTTCGAGCGCCTGCTGGTAGCCCAGCCGCGAGGTGCCGTAGATCTGCGCGTTGAACGCGGACAAAAGCGCGAGGACGATCACGACCTCCATGAGCCCGGCTGCGCCCGGGATGTTCGCCATTTCCAAAACGGCCGTGAACGGCGAGTCGGCGGCGGAGTCTGCGCCGTCGATGGCGGCGTACGGCAGCAGCAGGATGATCACGGTTACTGAGCCGATGTAGAACAGTGCGATGCGCCAAATAATCGAGTTGACGGCGCGCTTGACGTTGTCGGAGGGATTCTCGGATTCGGCGGCGGCGATGGTGACCACCTCAATGCCGCCGAACGCGAACGCCACCGCGAGCAGCCCGGCCGCGATGCCGGCGATGCCGTTGGGGGCGAAGCCGGATTCGCGCACGTGCTCGAAGCCGACGAAGTCGCTGGCGGGCAGCACCCCGGCCCACAGCAGCACGCCGATGACCAAGAAGCCCAGGATGACGGCGATTTTGATCATGGCGAACCAGTACTCGAACTCGCCGAAGCCCTTGACCTGCGCGAGGTTCACGGCGGTGAGCACCACCACGACGATGAGCCCGGGCACCCATTGCGGCACGCCGAACCAGCCGGCCATCATGGCGGAGGCGCCGGTGAGTTCGGCGCCGCACGCCATGATGAGCAGGAAGTAGTAGATCCAGCCGAGCAAAAACCCGGCCCAGTGGCCGAACGCCATGCGCCCGTAGGTGGCAAAGGAGCCGGAGGAGGGGTGCGCGGCGGCCATTTCGCCGAGCATGCGCATCACGGCGATGACGATCAGCCCGGCAATCGCGTACGCGATAAGGATCGCGGGCCCGGCGGCGCGAATACCCACGCCGACGCCGAGGAACAGCCCGGCGCCCACGGCGGTGCCGAGCCCCATGAGGGTGAGGTGGCGCGATTTCAGGCCGGAGCCGAGATCGCCATTGCTTGTCGACGTTCCTCCGGCCATCACACGGCCCCCTTCTTGTGCACGTTTTGGTGGATCGCGCCGGCGATCGCGATGACGCCGACGACGACGGTGACGGCGAGCATCTGGAAGCGCCCGTCAGGGTCGGCGAGCATCAGCGCGATGACGCCTGCGGCGAGCGCGATCATGACCCACGGAAGGACGTTCGGTGCCCACATGCGTACCTCGGTGATCTCACCGGTGGCGACGAGCTTCGGGTGCAGGCGCACGAACGACAGGGCGACGACGATCCACAGCACGATCAGGCAGCCGCCGACCGCGTTGAGCAAAAACGCAAGCAGCCCTGGCGGGTTCCAGTACTGCAGGGCCACGGCGGCGAAACCGAAAGCGACGGAGACGACCACGGCGCGCATGGGCACGCCGCGGGCGTCGGTGCGGGCGAAGGAGGCGGGGGCGTCGCCGCGTACAGCGAGGTTCTGCAGAAAGCGCGAGGAGCCGTAGATCTGCGTATTGCAGGCGGACAGCAGCGCCACCACGATGACGGCTTCCATGATGCCGACTGCGCCCGGGATGTTGGCCAGCTCAAGCACGGCGGTGAACGGGGAATCGGCGGCGGAGTCGGCCCCGCCGATCTCGTCGAAAGGCAAAAGCAGCACGATCAGCAGCACGGAGCCGATGTAGAACACGGAGATGCGCCAGATGATGGAGCGGATGGCGGAGTGCACGCCCGCCTGCGGGTCCTCGGATTCGGCGGCGGCGACGGTGACCAGCTCGATGCCGCCGAACGCGAACGCCACGGCCAGCAGCGCGGTGGCCACGCCGGACCAGCCGTTGGGCATGAAGCCGACTTCGCTGACGTTGCTCAAGCCCACGAATCCGCCGGCGGGCAGCAGCCCGAGCCACAGCGCGACGCCGATGATCAAGAACGCGACGATGACGGCGACCTTGATCAGGGCGAACCAGAACTCGAACTCGCCGAAGTTCTTTACGGCGGAGAAGTTGACCACGGTAAACGCCACGATGGCAACCAGCGCCGGGATCCACGGCGAGATGCCGAACCAGGCGGCGACGATGGCGGAGGCGCCGGTGATTTCCACGGCCATGATCATGATCATCATGAACCAGTACAGCCAGCCGATGGTGTACCCGGCCCACGGGCCGAACGCCTGGGCGGCGTAGGTGGAAAAGGTGCCGGAGGACGGGCGCGCGGCGACCATCTCGGCGAGCATCTGCATGAAGCAGACGGTGATGAATCCGGCGATGACGTACGCGATCAGCACGGCCGGCCCGGCGGCTGCGATACCCACGCCGGTGCCCAGAAACAGGCCGGCGCCGATGGCGGAGCCGAGGCCCATCATGGTCAGGTGGCGCGTCTTCAGTCCGCGAGCGAGCGCGGTGGATTCCGCGACGGGGGAAACTGGTGTCGACATGACGAACACCTTAAACGCAAGCTATTGCACCAACGGCATTATATTCCGCATTTTTGCGCTAATCGACGCCTAAAGTGCGCCGCCGCACCACCGGCGAGGTGGAAAACGGCTCGTGCTCGATACGCAGGTCGTCGCGCTCCGCGATAGTGCGCGCGGGCACCTGCGCGCCGGCTTCGACGTCGAAGACCATGGTGTCCGGTTCGAGCATCACGCCGACGCCGATTTCGCACCGGTCGCCCAAGTCCACCCCGATCACACCGGCGGACGGGTGTAGCCGGCAGTCCCGCCCGACCCGCATCGGCGCGCGCTCGTGCTCGCTCACCCTTGACGCCATCAGCGCCGACGACAGCGACAGGTCGGTCCCGCCGCCGACCACCACAGACGACGACAAACGCCCCTCCAGCCGCGCCGGCCCCAGCGTGCCGGCGTTGTAGGACACGTAGCCTTCGCGCATCACGGACGTCCCCTCGGCCAGATACGCCCCCAGCCGCACGCGCTCGGCCTCGGCGATGGTCACCCCGGACGGCACGACGTAGTCGACCATGCGCGGCAGCCGGTCGATGCCGTAGACGTGAATCAGCCCGCGCGCTCGCAGGTTTGTGCGCACGGTTTCGAAGTTGTCCGCCAAACACGGGCCTTTGTTGGTCCACACCACCGGCTGCAACAGGTCCAGTGCGCCGTCCATGTTGATCGTCAGCGGCTCGACCATGCGGTGCGACAGGAGGTGCAGGCGCAAAAACACGTCGTGCGCGTCGATGGGTGGTGCGTCTAAGTCCGCGATGACGGTGCGCACCGGCACGAGTTCCACCAGCCGGTCGTGGTCTGCGCCAATAAGTTTCAGAAACTTCGGGCTGAGTTCGTGGGCGCTGACGCGGTGGGTGCCGGAGGTGCCGTCGATAGGCAGTAGCTCCGGCGACGGGAACCAGGTGTCCAGCACGGTGCCGTTCATGGCGATGTTGGCGATTCCGACGGCGCGCGCTCCTTGAGACATGGCTGCGAGTCTAAACGTAGGATCGCCGTGTGACTTCCTTAGATCTCTTCGCCGACCCAATTGCACTTTCTGCGGCGCTCGTGGACATCGAGTCGCCCTCGCACCATGAGGAGGCGATCGCGGACGCCGTCGAAGGCGCGCTGCGCGGCCTCGAGCACGCGGAGGTTGCGCGTTTCGGTAACACGGTTGTGGCGCGCACGAACTTCGGGCTGGGCTCAAGGGTGGTCCTGGCCGGGCACATCGACACCGTCCCGCTCGCGGACAACACCCCGCACAAGCTTCTCGACGGCACCCTGCACGGCTGCGGGTCCGTCGACATGAAATCCGGCATGGCCTGCTACCTGGCAGCCTTCGCGCGCCTGGCCGAGCCGGGCAAATCCGACCACGACCTGACCGTGATCGCCTATGAGGGCGAGGAGGTCGCGCAGGAGTACAACGGTCTGCACCACCTGGAGCGCGACCACCCGGAGTGGCTCGAGGGCGACATCGCGCTGCTCGGCGAGCCGTCCGGCGGCATCATCGAGGCCGGCTGCCAGGGCTCCATCCGCGTGTTCGTGGACGCGGCAGGCACCCGCGCGCACTCCGCCCGCAGTTGGCTCGGCCACAACGCCGCGCACGATCTGGCCGGGGTGCTCACGCGCATCGCCGCCTACGAACCGCGCGCGGTGGAGATCGACGGCTGCGAGTACCGCGAGGGCCTCAACGTGGTGGGCCTGGAGGGTTTCGTGGCCACCAACACCATCCCGGACCACGCGCGGCTGATCGTGAACTTCCGCTACGCGCCGGACCGCTCCGTCGAGGAGGCGAAGGCGCACCTTGAGGAAGCACTTTCGCTTGAAGACGAGCTCACGCTGACCTACGACGACATCTCCCCGGCCGCCCTTCCCGGCCTGGGCGACCCCGTGGCCGCGGGCCTGGTCAAGGCTGTGGGCGGGAACTTCCGCGCGAAGTTCGGATGGACGGACGTGGCGCGCTTTTCTAGCCTGGGAGTTCCCGCGGTCAACTTCGGCCCCGGCGACCCTGGTTTTGCCCACAAGAAGGACGAGCAGTGCCCGACGGACCAGATCACGCAGGTTTTCGAGCAGCTGCTGTCGTATTTGAGCGTCAACGAAAGCGAGTAGTCAATGGCCCCGCTGAACATTCCCCGCCCGGAGCGCGACCGGAAGTTGCGCGGCCCGATTGCGCTGCGCGGTTCGGACCACCAGGCGTCCACGTTCGACCAGCGCCTGCTTGAGGCATTCGGGCACGCGGACAGCCAGTGGCGCCACGAGGACCCGTGGCGCGTGATGCGCATCCAGAGCGAGTTCGTCGCGGGCTTCGACGCGCTTTCGGAGATGCCGAAGGCCGTCACCGTGTTCGGCTCGGCCCGACTGGGGGAGGGCACGGAGGAGTACCGGCTGTCGTACGACGTGGGCCGGGCGCTGGTGGAGGCCGGCTACGCGGTGATCACCGGCGGCGGCCCGGGTCTGATGGAGGGCCCGAACCGCGGCGCGCACAACGCCGACGGCCTGTCGGTGGGCCTGGGCATCGAGCTGCCGTTCGAGCAGGGCTTGAACGACTGGGTGGATCTGGGCCTGAACTTCCGCTATTTCTTCGCCCGCAAGACCATGTTTTTGAAGTATTCACAGGCGTTTATCGCGCTGCCGGGCGGCTTCGGCACGATGGACGAGGTCTTCGAGGTGCTGTGCATGGTGCAAACGGGCAAGGTGACCAACTTCCCAATCGTGCTGATCGGCACCGAGTTCTGGTCGGGGCTGGTGTCGTGGATCGAGGACCAGCTGCTGGGCCGCGGTCTGATCTCGCCGGGCGACGAGAAGCTTTTCCTGGTCACCGACTCGGTCGACGAGGCGGTGGCGCACATCGTGGAGAAGCACAAGGTGATGACGGATCAGCGCCTCAAGGATGAGTAAGCCGCTCGCCGAAGTGATGGCGATTGTCAACCGCACGCCCGACTCGTTCTACGACAAGGGCGCGACGTTCGCCTCCGAGAAAGCACTTTTGCGTATCGACGGCGCCGTGTCCGCCGGGGCCGGCATCATCGACATCGGCGGCGTCAAGGCCGGGCCGGGCGACGACGTGTCCGTGGCCGAGGAGATCGACCGCGTCGTGCCGCTGATCGCGGCCGCGCGCGGGCGCCACCCGGACGTGACGTTGAGCGTGGACACGTGGCGTGCGCCGGTGGCCGAGGCCGCGATCGAAGCCGGCGCGGACCTGATCAACGACACGTGGGCCGGCTTCGACCCGGAGCTGGTGGAGGTCGCCGGGCAGCACCGGGTGGGCTACGTCTGCTCTCACACCGGCGGGATCACCCCGCGCACGCGCCCGCACCGGGTGCATTACGACGACGTGGTCGCCGACGTCATCGCCGAGACCACCGCGCTGGCCGAGCGGGCCGCGTCGCTAGGCGTGCCGGAGGAGCGCATCTTCATCGACCCGACCCACGACTTCGGCAAGAACACCTACCACGGCCTGGAGCTTCTGCGCCGTGTGGACGAGCTGGTGGCCACCGGCTGGCCGGTGCTGATGGCGCTGTCGAACAAGGACTTTGTCGGCGAGACGCTAAACCGCGGCCTCAACGGCGCGGACATCACCGAGCGCGTCCCCGGCACCCTCGCCGCGACTGCGTGGGCGGCCGCGCGCGGGGTGGCGGCCTTCCGCGTGCACGAAGTCGAGGCCACCCTCGACGTGATCCGCATGACCGCCGCCATCCAGGGCGGGATGGCCCCGCTCCACACAGTCCGGGGGCTCGCGTGAGCGTCAGCGTGGTCATCCCGGCGTTGAATGAGGAGGCGACGGTGGCGGGAGTCGTCGAGAAGTGTCTCGCATCGAGCGCCGACGAGGTGCTGGTGATCGACCCGGACTCCACCGACGCCACCGCCACACTCGCGGCGGAGGCGGGCGCGCGGGTGGTGCCGTGGCGCGAGGTGGACCCCCGCGAGCCGTGGGAGGGCAAAGGCGAGGCGCTGTGGCGCGGGGTGAAGGCGGCCGCCGGCGACGTCGTGGTCTTCGTGGACGCGGACGTGACCTCGCTCGAGCCGTGGTGGGTCGACGCGCTCGCCGAACCGTTGCGCGACGACAGCATCCACCTGGTCAAGGCCTCCTACGAGCGCGCCCGCGCCGGCGGCCGCGTCACCGAACTGACCGCGAAGCCACTGCTGCGCGCGCTGTTCCCGCAGCTCGCCCACATCCGCCAGCCGCTCGCCGGCGAGTACGCCATCCGTCGCTCGACCGCCCTTCGTCTCCCGTTCGTCGCCGGCTACGGCGTCGAGGCGGGCCTGCTTATCGACGTCGCCTCCGCCCACGCACCCGCCTCCATCGCTGAAGTGGAGCTGAGCCCCCGCGAGCACCGCAACCGCCCGCTGACGCAGCTCGGACCGATGGCGGACGTGGTCTCCCGCACGATCCTGGCGCGCGCCGGGGTGGGCGAAATCCAGGTCCGCGAGCGCCCCGCCTGGGTTGCCGGTTAAACTAGCCGTCATGCTTTCCTGGATCGTGCTAATCCTCATCCTCGCGCTGCTGAGCATCATCGGCGTGCGCGTGTTCGCATCCGTCTTCGGCCGCGGCGAGGCGCAGCCGCCGATGCCGCCGACCGCCGACGTCAAGGAGGCCAACCGCCGCGCCGTGGAGGAGGGCAACTTCGGCGACATCCAGCTCGAGGTGGTGCACCGCGGCTACCGCATGGATCAGGTGGATGCGCTGCTGGAGCAGTTGGCCGGCGGCAACCTTGGGCCCGTCGAGAGGCAGGATGCTCAGGTAGAATCGGCTGCGTCAACTATCGCGAAGTAAAGGAGCGTAGACGAATGGCAGCAATGAAGCCGCGTACCGGCAGTGGCCCGATGGAAGCGGTGGAGGAGTCCCGCAAGATCGTGATGCGTATCCCGTCCGACGGCGGCGGCCGCCTCGTGGTGGAGCTGTCCAAGGAGGAGGCCGGCGAGCTCGGCCGACTGCTCACGGAGGCCGCAGAAGCCTAACGCGCCGAACGCGGTAGTATCGCCACATGCTCAACGACATTGTGGACGTGCTCGCCGACCCGGCAGACCTCACCCCGCTTCGGGGCGAAGACGAATTTTCGCGTCTCGTCTCCGAAACGGGGCATTCTTATGACGTGGCCAAGCAGGGCTACGTCACCCTCGCCGCCGGCAAGGGCATCGGGCACGAGGGTGACTCGCTGGAGATGGTCACCTCCCGCGAGACGTTTTTGTCCAACGGCCACTTCGCGCCGTTCGTGGAGGCAGTCTCCGACGCGCTCGCCGACGTTGTGGAGCGCGCCGCCGGCGACGCCGAGAACCCGGTGGTCATGGAGGCCGGCGCCGGCACCGGCTACTACCTGGCGCACACCCTGGACCTGATCGAAGGTGCGCGCGGCGTCGGCCTGGACGTGTCCGTGCCGGCCGCGAAGCACCTGGCCAAGGCGCACCCGCGACTGGGCGCTGTGGTGGCGGACGTGTGGGAGCAGCTGCCCATCCGCACCGGTTCGGTGCACGCTTTGTCGGTGGTGTTCGCGCCGCGTAACCCGGCCGAGTTCGCGCGCGTGCTTGTGGACGGCGGCGAGGCCGTCATGCTCGTCGCCGACCAGGGCCACCTGGATGAGTTGCGCGAGCCGCTGGGCATCCTCGGCGTAGAGGAGGGCAAGGTCGAGCGCCTCATCGCCCAGTCCGAGGGCCACCTGGTCCCCGCGGCGGAGCCCGAGCTCATCGAGTTCCCGATGCTGCTGGAGCGCGACGCCATCGCCGCCCAGGTGGGCATGAGCCCGTCCGCGCGCCACCTGGATAAGGACACGCTTCAGGCCCGCCTTGCGGAGCTGCCGGAGCAGATGAAAGTCACCGCTCGCGCGCAGCTGATCCGCATGCGCAAGGCCTAAGCTTCACGACGGCCTAGCGCACGTAGCCGCGGCGCCACTCGGAGTGGATCTCCGCGCCGTCGTGGGCGCGGGTGCGGATGCCGGAGCAGCCGCCGTCGAGCCACACGCGCGAGGACATGACCACGCTGCCGCCGCCGGCGTAGACCTCGATGGTGGAGCCGTCGACGATGACGGTGATGTTGTCCTCGTCCTCGTCGTTAAGCGCGGCGGTGGCGGGGGAGCCATCGAGGCGGTCAAGGGTGATCTGGTCGCCGGAGTGGGTGATCACCACGCCTGGCTCGCCGTCGCCGTCGAGGACTTCCACGACGACGGAGGAGCCCGGCGCGACCTCGCACAGCCCGGCCCACATGCGGGCGCGGTCGGTGCTGTCCACCGCGTCCGGCAACCCTGGGGCTGGCACCTGGTAGAGGCGGCCGCCCTGCAGGGTGATGCGGCGCGGCAGGGTCAGGGCGTTGGCCCAGCCTTCGGCGTCCCAGTTGAGTTCTTTGGTGGGGTCGCCGGCGCGGTCGGTGTTGGTCATGAACCCGTAGAGGTAGGCGCGCTCGTACAGCTTCGCGGTTTCAACCAGGTTGTAGGTGGTGTTGCGGGGGCGGGTGAAGTCATGGCCGTGGTCGACGATGGTGAACGGGGTGTCCACGCGGAAGGTGTGGCCGTGTAGTTCGCCGACGGCGTAGACGGCGGTGTCTTTGCCGTCGCGCTCGAGGGTGACAAACAACACGTCGCGGATTTGGCCGTCCACTTCGTCGCGCAGGCGCACGATGCGCGGGGCGACCAGGGAGGCGTCAAGGTCGAAGCCGATCTCGCCTTCGAATTCGAGGATGCCCTCGAGCGTCCAGTCGCGGCCGTCAGCGGACGTGAGGACGACGGGCTTCGGCGCGGTTTCGGGCCCGGAGACGGCGAGCATGAGCCAGCCGTCGTGGGCGTCGTCGCGGTCGGTGTCGGCGTCCCAGTCGGGCACGACGCAGGGGGAGCGGAAGTTGCTCACGCCGGCGACGTCTTCGACGACGGCGCCGAGGCGGGACGCGGCCGCGGAGACGTCCAGGTCGGTGTCCTCGTCGAGGTCGGAGCACAGCTCGTCGACGTGCGTCACGTGCGCGACCTGGATGGTGTTGCCGGCGGCGGTGGCGGAGGTGAAGTACAAATCCACGCCGTCGCCTGCGGGGGAGACGCTGCCTGCGCGGACGGCGATTTCGCCGCCGACGGGAACGATGACGTCGTTGCAGTCCACCCAGCTAAACGGGTCTTCTTCGCTTTGCTGGTGGCCCCAGCGGCTGGGCGCGTCGGGGGTGGGGCGGTACTGGTAGAACATGTTCCAGACGCGCTCGGATGCGGCCCCGGTGCGGTAGATGCCGGCGGGGCCTTCGAGGATGCCGCGCTCGGCAGTGACGTGCAGTTCCGGACGGTAAACGGTCATCTGTTCAGCCCCTTGTAAATCTCTACGGTCTCTTGCGCGATGGTTGCCCAGGAAAAGTCGGTTTTGGCCCGCTTGAGCCCGGCCGCGCCCATCGCGGCGGCGCGCTCGCTATCGCCTGCGACGGCGTTGACGGCTTCGGCCAGGGCGGCCTCGAAGCCTGCGGTGTCGTTGGCATCGTAGTCCACCAGCACGCCGGTTTCGCCGTCCACGACGACCTCCGGGATGCCACCGACGCGCGAGGCTACCACGGTGGTTTCGCACGCCATCGCCTCGAGGTTCACAATGCCCAGCGGCTCGTAGATCGACGGGCACACGAACACGTCGGCAAGCGAGTACACCTCGCGCACCTTCTCCGCAGGCATCATTTCTTGGATCCAGAACACACCGTCGCGAGAGGCCTTGAGCTTCTCGACGAGCCCTTCGGTCTCCGCCGCAATCTCCTTGGTGTCCGGGGCCCCGGCGCACAGGATGAGCTGGATGTCCTCGTCGAAGGCTTGGGCGGCCTTGAGCAGGTGGGCCACACCCTTTTGGCGGGTGATGCGCCCGACGAAGGCCACGACGGGTTTGTCCGGGTCCACGCCCAGCTCCTCGGCGATGGTGCCGGAGTCGGGGTACCACTTCTGCGGGTCGATGCCGTTTAAGACGGTGTGGACTTTAGAAGCGTCGATACGCGGGTAGGCCCGCAGGACTGCCTCCTTCATGCCGGCGGAAACCGCGATGACCGCATCGGCGTACTCGAAGGCGTTCTTCTCCGACCAGGAGGAGACGTTGTAGCCGCCGCCGAGCTGCTCGCGCTTCCAGGGGCGGTCCGGCTCCAGGGAGTGGGCGGTGACCACGTGGGGGATCTCGTGCAGCTGGCCGGCCAGGTGCCCGCCGAGGCCCGCGTACCAGGTGTGGGAGTGCACCACGTCCAGCCCGGCGGCGGCGTCCGCCATGCGCAGGCCGGTGGACAGTGTCTTGATTGCCCCGTTGGCGTCCTCCAACGCGGGGTCGACGCCGTGGACATAAACGCCTTCCGCGTCGCGGGGTGCGCCCATGCAGTGCACGTCCACGTCGACGATGTCGCGCATGAAGCGCGTCAGCTCGGTGACGTGGACGCCGGCGCCGCCGTAGACCTCCGGCGGGTATTCGCGGGTGAACATTCCGACTTTCATGACCGCCGAGCCTACTTACGCGCGCGATTCCCTGCAGGGACCTGAAATTCTCATTAGCCTGGCTGGTATGAAAAGCCAGCCTCGAGTTCTCGCCATCGTCCTGGCCGGCGGTGAGGGCAAGCGCCTGTTTCCGCTGACCGCTGACCGTGCCAAGCCCGCCGTGCCGTTCGGCGGCAACTACCGTCTCATCGATTTCGTCCTGTCCAACCTGGTCAACGCGGGTTACATGCGCATCGCGGTGCTGACCCAGTACAAGTCCCACTCGCTGGACCGCCACGTGGCCACCGCATGGAACGTTTCCGGCCCGACGCAGCAGTACATCGCCTCGGTGCCGGCCCAGCAGCGCCGCGGCAAGCGCTGGTACTCGGGCTCGGCGGACGCGATCGTGCAGTCGCTGAACCTGATCTACGACGACGCGCCGGACTACGTCCTGGTCTTCGGCGCGGACCACGTCTACCGCATGGACCCGTCGCAGATGGTGGAGGACCACATCGCCTCGGGCAAGGCCGCCACGGTGGCCGGCATCCGCGTGCCGCGCTCGGAGGCGCACGCGTTCGGCTGCATCCAGTCGGACGACGACGGCACGATCACCGAGTTTTTGGAAAAGCCGTCGGACCCGCCGGGTACCCCCGACGACCCGGAGACCACGTTCGCGTCCATGGGCAACTACTGCTTCTCCACCGAGGCGCTGATCCAGGCGCTGCTGGAAGACGAGCAGAACGAGGACTCCGCCCACGACATGGGCGGCGACATCATCCCGTACTTCGTGGCCCAGGGCGAGGCCAACGTCTACGACTTCTCCCGCAACGAGGTCCCGGGCGCTACCGAGCGCGACCGCGGCTACTGGCGCGACGTGGGCACTGTGGACTCGTTCTACGAGGCCCACATGGACCTGATTTCCTCGCATCCGGTGTTCAACCTCTACAACAAGGCGTGGCCGATCCACGCGACGGAGGAGGACAACCTGCCTCCGGCGAAGTTTGTCATGGGCGGCATCGCGCAGGAGTCGATCGTGGCGTCCGGCTCCATCATTTCGGGGGCGACGGTGCGCAACTCGGTGCTGTCCACCGACGTCCGCGTGGAGGAAGGCGCCACCGTAGAGGGCTCGGTGCTGATGCCGGGCGTGCGCGTGGGCAAGGGCGCGGTGGTGCGCCACTGCATCCTGGATAAAAACGTCTACGTCTCCGACGGCGAAACCATCGGCGTGGACGCGCAGCGAGACGGGGAGCGTTTCACCGTCTCCGACAACGGCGTGGTGTGCGTGGGTAAGAGCGAGGTAATTTAGCGGCGCTTGGTTAGAAGCGTCAGCCCGCCGTCGAGGGGCAGGCGCGCAAGGGCCGCATCTTCGAGCGCAAGCGTATCGACGTAAGCGTCCGCCTCGCGCGCCGCCTCAGTGTCGCGGTCGCGGCGGGTGGGGTCGGCCACGGTGCCGTCGAGAAGCGAGCCCGCGATGACGAGCGTGCCGCCGGGGGCGAGCAGGGGCCACGCGGCGTCGATGAGCGGGCGCAGCTCCACGGCGGAGACGTCGGCGTAGATGAGCTGGTACGCGCCGGTGGCCAGGCGCCCCATCACATCGAGCGGGCGGGAGGTGAGGAAACGCACGCGCGACGGCGCAAAGCCCGCGGCGCGGAACGCCTCTTTCGCGCCCGCCTGCAGCGCCGCCTCCGGCTCGATGCAGGTCAAGGTGGCTTTTTCGCGCAGGCCGGCGAGGATGTGCAGGCCCGCAACCCCCGCGGCCGGGGTCACCGCGACCGCGCCCTGGGAGGCCTCATTGCCCGCCGCCAGCACGGACAGCAAATCGCCCACGACCTGGCTCGGAACCGGCACGCCGTTTTCTTCGGCGTCCTCGCGGGCGCGGGCGAGCGCTTCGCCCACCGCCTCCGGCAGGTGGTCCCGGCGGGAGTCGATGTAGGTGCTCAGTTGGGTAAACGCAGTCTCACTCACAACGGCAATCATAGCGGGGCCCATGTGTCCAGGGAGCTCACAGGAGACGCGCTGGATTCCGGGAGGTGAGTCTGCCAAACTATCTGCCATGACCTCTGAGGAAAACCAGCTGTCCGGCACTGCCGCGTTCGACGCGGGCGAGGGGGCCATGCCCACCTGGTCGGAGCTGGTGCAGGAACATGCAGACAGTGTGTACCGCCTGGCCTACCGCCTGTCCGGCAACCAACACGACGCGGAGGACCTGACGCAGGAAACCTTCATGCGCGTGTTCCGCAGCCTGAAGAACTACCAGCCCGGCACCTTCGAGGGCTGGCTGCACCGCATCACCACCAACCTGTTTTTGGACATGGTGCGCCGCCGCGCGAAGATCCGCATGGAGGCGCTGCCGGAGGACTACGAGCGCGTGCCCGGCACCGACATGACGCCAGAGGAGGCCTACAACGTGGCCAACCTGGACCCGGCGCTGCAGCGCGCGCTGGATGATTTGGCGCCGGACTTCCGCGTCGCCGTCGTGCTCTGCGACGTGATGGGCATGACCTACGAGGAAATCGGCGACACCCTTGGGGTGAAGATGGGCACGGTGCGCTCCCGCATCCACCGCGGGCGCGCGCAGTTGCGGGAGTCGCTGGAGAAGCAGGCGCTTGACGACGCGCACGCGAAGGAACTCATCCGCACCCGCTAACAAGCGACGTGATGTCAATGCCCAAACGCGAATTCAACTCCACCGACCACCTGAACCCGGAAGCGGTCGCCGCCTTCGTGGACGGCGAGCTATCTGATTCCGCGTTCCGCCGCGCCGCGCGCCACTTGGAGGATTGCGAGGAGTGCAGCGTCGAGGTCGACGCCCAGCGCCGCGCCGCGAACCGGCTTCGCGTGGTGGACAACTCCAGCGTGCACGCCCCGGCGTCCCTGGTGGAGCGCCTGGCGGGCATGTGCACCGAGGACCTCGACGGGCCGGGCGAGGTGCCGGGGCCGCGCGACAAGGTCAAGGACCTGCTGCAGTCGGCTCTGGGCGCGCTGAAGCGACGCGGGGAGTAGGGTGTTGTAGGTGTTTTCCAACATCGGCTGGGGCGAGATTTTCTTCATCCTGATCATCGGGCTCATCGTGATCGGGCCCGAACGCCTGCCGTCTGTCGTGGAGGATGTGCGCGCGGCGATCTACGCCGCAAAGAAGGCGATCAACAACGCCAAGGCCGAGCTCAACGGGGAGCTGGAAGGACTCGAGGAGTTTAAAAAGCCCATCGACACCGTGTCCCAGTACGCGGCGATGGGCCCGCGCCGCGCGATGGCGAAGGTGCTGTTCGAGGACGAGGCAGGCACGGCGCAGCCGGAACCCACCCGCTCCGGACCGCGTTCAGCGCAGTCGCAGCAGAGCCAGCCTGCGCCGCAGGAGGGGCCGAGGCTGGATCAGGCGGAGCGGCCGTCGAAAGGCAGGAGCTTCTCCTGGGAGGACATCACTTAACCCGTGGGTTGAGGCTCTTGCCGGCGAGGGACTCGCGGCGCACCTTCAGCTGATCCGCGACCGCCTGGATGGCCTTCGCGGCGGGGGAGTCCGGCTCGGAGATGGTGACGGGGGTGCCGGTGTCGCCGTGCTCGCGGAGCTTCGGGTCCAGGGGGATGGAGCCGAGCAGCTTCACGTCGGAGTCCGTCAGCTGGGTCAGGCGCTCGGCGACTTGCTCGCCGCCGCCCTCGCCGAAGATGTTCATGACGGTGCCGTCGGGCATGGTCATGCCGGCCATGTTCTCGATGACGCCGGCGATCTTCTGGTCCGTCTGCTGCGCGATCGTGCCGGCGCGCTCCGCCACCTCGGCGGCGGCGGCCTGCGGGGTGGTCACGATGAGCAGCTCCGCGTTCGGCACGAGCTGTGCGACGGTGATGGCCACGTCTCCGGTGCCTGGCGGCAGGTCCATGAACAGCACGTCCAAGTCGCCCCAGTACACGTCGGCGAGGAACTGCTGGATCGCGCGGGTGAGCATGGGCCCGCGCCACACGATCGGCGCGTTGCCCTCGACGAACTGGCCCACGGAGATGTGGCGCACGCCGTGGGCGATCGGCGGCATGATCATCTCGTCGACAACCGTGGGGCCCTGGTCAGTCGAGCCCATCAGGCCGGGCACAGAGTGGCCGTAGATGTCCGCGTCCACCACGCCCACGCTCAGGCCCTGCGCAGCTAGCGCGGTGGCCAGGTTCACGGTCATGGAGGATTTGCCCACGCCGCCCTTGCCGGAAGCGACGGCGAAGATGCGGGTGCGCGTGTCCGGGTCGGCGAACGGGATCGCAGGCCCGGTCTGCTCGCCGCGCAGCTTCAGCGCGAGCGCGCGGCGCTGCTCGTCGCTCATGGTGTGCAGGGTGACGGTGACGTCGCCGACGCCGTCGAGTTCCTCCAGCACCGCGCGTGTGTTGTCTTCGATGGTGTCGCGCATCGGGCAGCCGGCGATGGTCAGGTAGATGCCCACGGCCACGTCCGCGCCGGTAATGCGCACGGATTCCACCATGTCCAGCTCGGTGATGGGCTTGCCAATCTCGGGGTCCTCCACGCGCTCGAGTGCGGCGAGGACGTCCTGCTCTGTGATGTTGTGTTCAGTAGCCATGTTGCCCAGCAGTATAACGGTGCCCCGCGGTCGAACGGATACACTGGTGGGCATGACAAATCCCATGAGCAACTCGTCTCGCGTGCCCGCGCGCGAGGTTCCCACGGGCTGGCCTGTCGGCAGCTTCAAAACGTACGCGGAGGCGCAAGCCGCGGTGGATGCGCTTTCTGACAAGGAGTTCCCGGTGGAGAAGCTGTCCATCGTGGGCGTGGACCTGATGCAGGTAGAGAAGATCACCGGCCGCCTGACCTGGGGCAAGGTGCTGGGCACCGGCGCGCTTTCCGGCCTGTGGATGGGCCTGTTTTTGGGCCTGATCCTCTCGGTGTTCACGGAGCCGGGCTCGGGCTGGGTGACGTTTACCACCACGCTGATCCTCGGCGCGATCTTCGGCGTGATTTTCGCGGCGGTGGCCTACGCGTTTACGGGCGGCAAGCGCGACTTCTCCTCGGCGACGGCGATCGTGGCGGGCCGCTACGACGTGCTCTGCGAGCCGGACGCCGCCCCGCAGGCGCGCGACCTCATCGCGGGGCAGCTGCCTATCGACGACACGTCGCAGCCCAATGCGTAAACACACCCGCGCCCTGGCTGTGCTGTCCGCGTGCGCGATCACGCTGTCCGGGTGTTCCGCGCTGAGCCAGAAAAGCACCAGCAAGGAGCCGATCGCGATCGGCATCGACGCCGACGACCCGGAGCAGCGCGTGCTCGGCGAGATCTACAGCCGCGTGCTGCAGCAGCTGGGCCGGCCCACCAGCGTCACTGCCGCGGACTTCTCCGCGGGAGATACGCTGCGGGTGCTGAAGGAAACCCCGGTGGACTTCGTGGTGACCTGCACCGGGCGCCTCGTGGAGGAGACCGATGTGGAGGCCGCGAAGCGCCTGAAGAAGGAGGCGAAGGAGGAGCCGGCTGGCTTCTCGGACGTGGTCTACGACCAAGCCATCGCCGGCCTGCCCAGCACCCTGCGCACCGTGGACCCGTCGCCGGCGCAAAGCTGCGGGCGTTCGGGCGAGCTGCCGCAGAATATCATCCCGCTGTTCGACAAGTCCGGCTTCGACCGCGGCGAGATCAACCGCCTGAACTTCATCACCCGCGTCATCTCCACCAAGTCGCTGGAGGAGATGGTCGAAGACATCGAGGGCGGCGCCGACGTCCAGGACACGCTGGCGGCGTGGATGATGGAAAACGCCCACATCAACATCTACAACGACGAGCTGCCGGAAGCGGACGAGGACGGGGCAGCGGCGGGCGATTCCGCAGACAGCGCCGGCGCGCGCTAGAAAGACCCCAGATACGAGGAAGGGCCCCGGGATACCCCGGGGCCCTAACGCTTGTGGGGGAGCACCGGTGGCGCTCCCGTCGTCAAGCTACTTTGCAAATGCCTCCTCGAGCAGCTGCTTCTCCTCCTGCTGGTGCACCTTGGCCACACCGGTTGCGGTGGTGGACTGGGCGCGGCGGGACACGCGGACCATCTCCGGCATGTCCGGGATCAGGGTGCGCAGGTGCTCGTTGTAGAACGGCCATGCGCCCTGGTTTGCCGGCTCGTCCTGGACCCAGCGGATCTCCTTGGCGTTCGGGTAGTTCTTGAACGCGTCCGCGAGGCGGTTGAACGGGATCGGGTGGAGCATCTCCACGCGGATGATCGCGATGTCGTCGCGGCCGTCCTTCTCCTTCTTCTTGGCCAGCTCCCAGTAGATCTTGCCGGAGCACAGCATGATCGTGGTGACCTTGTCGGTGTCGCCGACGACCTTGTTGCCGCGCTCGACGAAGTTCGGGTCGTCGATGACGGACTGGAAGCGGTCCACCTCGATGAAGTCAGCCGGCTGCGAGACTGCCGCCTTGTTGCGCAGCATCGACTTCGGGGTGAAGACGACCAGCGGGCGCTTCATCTCGCCGAGAGCCTGGCGGCGCAGCAGGTGGAAGTGGTTTGCCGGGGTGGACGGCTGGGCAATCGTCATCGAGCCCTCTGCCACGAGCTGCAGGTAGCGCTCGATGCGGGCCGACGAGTGGTCCGGGCCCTGGCCCTCGTAGCCGTGCGGCAGCAGCGCGATCAGCGAGGACAGCTCGCCCCACTTGGTCTCGGAGGAGGACAAGTACTCGTCGATGATGGTCTGCGCGCCGTTGGCGAAGTCGCCGAACTGCGCCTCCCAAGCCACCACGGCGTCCTTGTTGCCCAGGGTGTAGCCGTACTCGAAGCCCATGCCCGCGTACTCGGTCAGGGCGGAGTTGAACACCTGGAAGTGGCCGCCGTTGTCGGCCTCCTGCGCGTTGTGGTCCAGCGGGTTGTACGGCTCCGCGTTATCCGGGTTGTACAGCACCGCGTGGCGCTGGGTGAAGGTGCCGCGCTGGGAGTCCTCGCCGGCGAGGCGGACAAACTTGCCCTGCTCCGCCAGGGAACCGAAGGCGAGCAGCTCGCCCCAGCCCCAGTCGATGTCGCCGTCAGTGAACGAGCCGCCGCGCTTCTTCAGCACGGACTTCAGGCGCTTGTTCGGCGTGAAGTCCTCCGGCAGGTTCGCGAACGCGTCGGCGAGGCGCTTGAACTGGTCCTCGGAGATGTTCGTGTCCAGGCCGCGGGTGAGCTCCTGCGACTCGGTGATGCCGGTCTGCTCGCTCGGCTGGCCCTTCTCTGCCTTGACGTCGGAGAAGACGGAATCCAGCTGGTCGTGGAAGTCCTGTGCTGCCTTCTCGGCGTCTTCCTCGGTGATGTCGCCGCGGCCGATGAGGTCCTGGGTGTAGCGGGTGCGCACCGACGGGTGGGACTGGATGCGGTCGTACATGACCGGCTGGGTCACCGTCGGGTCGTCGGCCTCGTTGTGGCCGCGCAGGCGGTAGCAGATCAGGTCGATGAAGACGTCCTTGCCAAACTCGCGGCGGTACTCGGTGGCCAGTTGGGCAACCCAGGCGGCGGCCTCCGGGTCGTCGCCGTTGACGTGGAACACCGGGCAGTCGAAGCCCTTGGCCAGGTCGGTGGCGTAGTAGGAGGAACGGCCGGAGTCCGGGGTGGTGGTGAAGCCGATCTGGTTGTTCACCACGATGTGGATGGTGCCGCCGACGGTGTAGCCCGGCAGGCGGGACAGGTTCAGCGTCTCCTGGACGATGCCCAGGCCGGTGAAGGAAGCGTCGCCGTGCAGCATCAGCGGCACGACCGGGTGGTCCTCGCGGCCCTTGGCAAACTTGATCTGGTCTTCCTTGGCGCGTGCCATGCCCACCAGGACCGGATCCACGGCCTCGAGGTGGGACGGGTTGGCGGCCAGGGAGACCTTGATCTCGCCGTCGCCGAACATCTGGATGTGCTCGCCCTCGAAGCCGAGGTGGTACTTCACGTCGCCGGAGCCGCCCTGCTGGGCTGCATGCACGTTGCCCTCAAACTCGTTGAAGATGGTGGCAACCGGCTTGCCCACGATGTTGAACAGCACATTCAGGCGGCCGCGGTGCGGCATGCCGACGACGACCTCTTCCAGGCCCTGGCCCGCCGCGGTGTCGATGATGGCGTCCATCAGCGGGATCAGGGTCTCGGCGCCCTCGAGGGAGAAGCGCTTCTGGCCGAGGTACTTGGTCTGCAGGAAGTTCTCGAAGGCCTCTGCGGCGTTGAGCTTCTGCAGGATGTACTTCTGCTCCGGGCCGGTCGGCTTGGGCATGCCGGCCTCGACACGGTCGCGCAGCCACTCGCGCTCGTCGCGGTCCATGATGTGGGAGTACTCGGTGCCCACCTTGAGGGTGTAGGCGGCGCGCAGGCGGGACATGACCTCGCGCAGGGTCATCTGCTCCTTGCCGCCGAAGCCGCCGACGTGGAAGACGCGGTCCAGGTCCCACAGGGTCAGGCCGTGGGTTTCCATGAGCAGGTCGCGGGAGTCCGGCTTGGGCAGGCCCGGCTGGTGCCAGTGCAGCGGGTTGGTGTCGGCGATGAGGTGGCCGCGGGAGCGATACGCCTCGATCAGCTGCATGACGCGGGTGTCCTTGTTGATGCCGGTGTTCGGCTCGTCCTGTGCCCAGCGCAGCGGAGCGTAGGGGATCTGCAGGGAGCGGAAGATCTCGTCCCAGAACTTGTCGTCGATGATCAGCTGGGAGATGTCGCGCAGGAACTCGCCGGACTCCGCGCCCTGGATGACGCGGTGGTCGTAGGTGGAGGTCAGGGTGACCAGCTTGCCCACGCCGAGCTCGGCGAGGCGGTCCTCGGAGGCGCCTGCGAACTCCGCCGGGTAGTCCATTGCGCCGACGCCGACGATGGTGCCCTGGCCCTTGGTCAGGCGCGGGATGGAGTGGCGGGTGCCGATGCCGCCCGGGTTGGTCAGCTGGATGGTCACGCCGGAGAAGTCGTCCATGGTGAGCTTGCCGTCGCGGGCGCGGGCGACGATGTCTTCGTACGCCTCGACGAACTCGTTGAAGGACTTGTTCTCGCACTCCTTGATGGCGGCGACGACCAGGGAGCGGGAGCCGTTCTTGCCTGGCAGGTCGATGGCCAGGCCGAGGTTGATGTGCTCCGGCTGCACCGCGAAGTACTTGTTGCCGTCCTCCTTGTAGTTCTTGTTCATGTCCGGGTGCAGCTTGGTGGCCAGGACAATGGCGTAGCCCAGGATGTGGGTGAAGGAGACCTTGCCGCCGCGGGTGCGCTTGAGGTGGTCGTTGATCAGCGCGCGGTTTTCAAACATGAGCTTGACCGGCATGTCGCGCACGGTGGTCGCGGTCGGCACCTCGAGCGACTCGTTCATGTTCTTGGCAATGGCCTTGAACGCGCCCTTGAGCTGGAACTCGCCGGGCTCAGCCTCGATCTGGTTGACCTTGTCCAGCGGGGAGGCCTTCGCCGGGGCCGCGGGGCGCTTCGGCTTCGCCGCGACCTTGGCCGCTGCCTCGTCCACCTTGGTCTCGCGGCCGTCCTGGCTCGGTGCGCCGGTGGTGCGGGAGACCTTCGGGTCAGTCTTCGGAGTGCTTGCGCTCTCGTCGGAAGGGGTGACGTTGGGGGTGCCCTTCGCGGTCTTCGGAGCGCCCTTGTTCTCGAAGAGTTCGCGCCATTCGGCGTCCACCGAGTTGGGGTCGTCCTTGTACTGCTGGAACATCTCGTCAACCAGCCAGCTGTTCTGGCCGAACGTGTTTTCGCTGCTCACGGCAGGTTCTCGCCTTCCTTCTGGGTTGTGTTCGCGGAACGTTTCTTTGACTGTAATCGTCGGCGCTGGTAACGCGCTAACTTGGGTTGTTCCTCTCCACGGGGTCCTTGTGTTTCACCCCCGTTATCGGTTAACAGCCCACATATGGGCATATCTTCCGCCTGCGGAGATGAGGTCCTCGTGGCAGCCGTCTTCAATGATACGTCCTTCATCAATCACGAGTATTCGGTCCGCCCGCGCGGCGGTGGCGAGCCGGTGCGCGACGACGACGGAGGTGCGGCCTTCCATCGCGCGATCGGAGGCGTCGAGGACGGCGCGTTCGGTGGCGGGGTCGAGGGTGGCGGTGGCTTCGTCGAGAAGCAGCACCGCGGGTGTGAGCATTTCGGCGCGGGCAAGCGCGATGATTTGACGCTGCCCGGAGCTTAGGCCCCGGCCGCGTTCGCCAACGCGCGCGTTGAAGCCGCCGGGGATCGTGCCGATGACGCCGAGGGCGCCGATGCGCTCCACCGCGGCCTGCACCTCGGCGTCCGTGGCTCCGGCGGCGCCGTAGGCGATGTTGTCGGCGACGGTGCCGGGGAAGAGGTAGGACTCCTGCGGCACTTGCGCGAGCGCGCGCCGCCACTCCGCGAGCGGGAACTCGGTGACGTTCGTCCCCGACGCGCGCACGACACCTTCCACTGGGTCGTAGAAGCGGGCCAGCAGCTTGACGACGGTCGATTTGCCCGCCCCCGTCGGACCCACGAGTGCCACGGTGGAGCCGGGCGAAAGGGACAAATCCATGCCGTCGATGACTGGCTCTGTGTCCGGCGAGTAGCCGAAGGTGACGTCGTCAAGCACAAGCTCCCCGGACGCGGCGGTGTGCGCACCGGGGCGGGTACCGGTGTCGGGGACGGTGGTGCGCTCGGCGAGTAGTTCGCGGATGTGGTCGAAGCTGACGGTGGCTTGCTGCCAGGAGTCGAAGATTTGGCCGAGCTGCTGGATCGGGCCGTAGAGCTGGCTGAGGTACATGGTGAACGCGACGAGCACGCCGACCGACAGCGTGCCGTCAGCGATGCGGGTGGCGCCGACGCCGATGATCACCGCGGTCATGACCTGGGAGACGAACTGCATGCCGGGGAAGTACAGGCCCACTAGGCGCACTGAGTTCATGCGGATGCGGCGGTATTCGTCGCTCATCTGGGCAAAGCGCGCTTCGAAATGGTCTTGGGCGAGGTGGGTCTGGGTGACGCGGATGCCGCCGATGAGCTCGGCGAACTCGCCGTTGACCGCGGAGATCTGCGCTCGTGCGGCGGCGTAGAAGCGCTTGGAGAAGTGCCTGAAGCCCCAGGTGGCCAGCGCGATGACGGGCACGGCGGCGAACGCGACGAGCGCGAGCTGGCCGTCGGTGGCCACCAGCATCACCGTGACACCGATAAGCGAGCCGACGGCGACGATGGCTTGGGCCAGCCCGGTTTGCAAGAAGCTGGACAGGGTGTCGATGTCCGTGGTCATGCGCGTCATGATCTTGCCGGACAGGCGCGACTCGAAAAAGCTCAAGCCCAGCTGCTGCAGGTGGGCGTACGAGCGCAGGCGCAGGCCGTAGAGGAGGCGCTCGCCGGAGCGCGAGGACAGCACCGTCATCACGGTCATGGACGCCCACGCCACCGCCACCACGGCGAGCGCGATCAGCCCGGTGCGGATCAGGCTTGCCTGGTCCGAGTTGGCGATGCCGCGGTCCACGGCGGCGCGCACGAGGGTGGGAAACGCCAGGTCCGCCACCACGCCTACCACCAGCAGGGCGACGGTGCCGGCGATGAGCCAGCGCACCGCGCGGAACAGGTCGCGCACGTGGAAATCGCTGGACGGGGTGCGCAGCTGCTCCAGGCGCTCGGCGCTCAAATCCGGCTGCTCGGAGGCCGCCGGGAGTTTCTCCACCCGCGCGAGCAGCTCCGGGGTGGCGTTGACCGTGGACGCGCGTCCGGTGGTGGGCACGATCACGCGCTCCTGCTCGGGCTCGGTGACCTCGGGCCACAGCTCGGCGCGCGACGGGGCCGCGGGCAGCTCCGCCGGGGTATCGGCGGACATGGTGGCCAGGTACTCCGGGCTTTCCATGACCTCGTCGCGGGGGCCACACTTGACGACGGCTCCGTGGTCGACCACCGCCACCTGATCCGCATGATCCACGGTGGACTGACGGTGCGCGACGGTGAGCACCGCGACGTCTGTGAGCTCCTCGCGCAGGTTGCCCAGGATGCGGGATTCGGTGACGGCGTCGATGGCGCTGGTGGCGTCGTCGAGCACGAGCACCTCCGGCTTCGCCATCAGCGCGCGGGCCAGGGCGATGCGCTGGCGCTGCCCGCCGGATAGCGTCAGGCCGCGCTCGCCGACTTCGGTGTCGTAGCCGTCGGGCAGGCGCTCGATGAACTCGTCGGCGCAAGCCAGGCGCGCTGCCTCGCTCACAGCGGCGTCGAGCTGATCCGGCGGGAGGTGAGTACCCATGGCAATGTTTTCGCGCACGGAGGAGGAGAACAAGAACGCCTCGTCGAACACGCACAGGACCTTCTCACGCAGTGCGGCGGGGGAGGCGGAGCCGTCGAGAAGCTTCACGCTCCCGGAATCCGGCTGGTAGAACCCGCCGGCGAGCTGGACGGCCATGGTTTTGCCCACGCCGGGCGGGCCGACGAGTGCGACCGTTTCGCCCGGTCGGACGGCGAGCGAAAAGCCGTTGAGGACGGGGTTGCCGCCGGTGGAGAAGTGGACGTTGTCGAAGTGCAGGCCGGTGCCGGCCGTGGGGGCTGCGGCGGTCTCAGCGGCGGGGGCAAGCTTGAGCACGTCGTCAAGGCGGTCGAAGGAACTCATGCCCATCTGCAGGCGCACGTACTGGTTGGTCAGCATGGACATCATCGACGTCATGGAGGTCAGGTACGCCGTGAACGCGACGAACTGGCCGATGGTGATCTGCCCGCGGATGGCCAGCATGCCGCCGGCGATGATGGTGACCACCAGCGCGACCTTGGGCAGCTGGGAGAGTACCGGCTGGAAGCGCGCCGTGAGCTTCGCCGCGCGCATCTTCACCGCGTAGAGGTGGCGGCCAAGCTGATCTAGCTGGTCGATCTCGCGCTGCTCCTGGCCGAACGCCTTGACCACACGCACGCCCGAGACGGTCTGCTCGACGTGCTCCGCCAGCTCCGCGGTGGCGTGCTGGTTCACCCACGTGGCGGCGTAGAGCGTTTTGCGCGAGCGGTTGGCTTCCCACAGGATCAGCGGCAGCAGCGCCAGCGACATCAGGGTCAGCGGGATGTCCATCCACAGCATCACCGCAAGTGTCAGCGCGAGCTGCACCACGCGCGTGAGCAGCATGGGCAGGTTGGCTAGCACCATGTGGTACTGGTTCAAATCCGAGATGGAGCGCGAGACGATCTGGCCGGTGACGATCGTGTCCTGTCCCGGCCCATCCAGGCGGTGCAGCGTGCGCAGGAGTTCGGTGCGCAACCAGTGCTGGGAGCTGGACGCCAGCCGGCCCGACGTGACGCGGCGGGTGAAGCTTAGGGCGTAGGTGGCCGCGGCGACGGCGACCATTGCCCACGCGGTGCGCGTCACCGATCCCTCAGCGTTGCCGGTGGCGATGTCCACCGCGTGGCCGGTCAGCGCCGGCACCGCCGTCTGGAACACCGCGGCGAGCGTGGCCGCGGTAAAGGCGGCGACGGCCGCGGGGCGGTTGGCGCGAAGGGACCTGGTGAGCAGGGGGTTAATTGTTGTCGCCGTCCTTGTCCTCGTCCTTGAACTGGCGCAGGATCCAGGCGGCGAAGTCCTTCGGGTTCAGACTCAGGCCCTTGCCGTCCTCGTCATCGCTGTCGTTGTCCTTCTCCGGCAGCGGGGTGGCAAAGCCGGCCGGCACGGCGCCGAGGCCGGACTGGACGTTGCCGATCACGCCGTCGGCCAGCTTGCGGTTGGCGGTGGTGCCGGCGACCGCGCCGATGCCCAGCGGCATAAGCTTGCCCAGCCACGCGCGGCGCAGGGATTTCCGCATGGAACGCATGGCGATGCGCTGCAGCACGTTGTTGGTGTTGGACAGGGTCGGGCCGGAGAATTTGGCCAGGGTGGACTTGCCGGGGATCTTGCCGGCGTCGTCGCCAAGCATGGCGTCCACAATCGCCAGCCCCTTCGCGCCCATCAGCAGCGAGAGCACGAGCGCGCGGCGGCGCTCCGGGTCGTCGATGTCTTCGCCGCGCAGGTAGGCGGATGCCACGGCGTAGAACGCGGCGAGGTCCAAAAACAGCACCGATTCGCCGGCGACCGCGGCCGCGCCGCTAAACAGGCCGATGCCGGGCACGGCGGCTGCGGCACCCACGCCCGCGCCGGTGCCAGTGACGGTGTTTTTCAGGTGCTTGTCCATCAGCTTCTGAATCTCCGCGGGCGTGGCCTCCGGGTTCTGGCGGCGCAGCCAGTCCACGTAGGTGCGGATGGTGGAGGTCTGCATCTGCACAGCCTTATCCACCGCGCCGATAAACGCGCGCCCCAGCGGGCCGGCGTCCTTTTCTAACTGCTGCGGGTCTTCGCGCAACGCTTCCTCGATCTCTTGACGGACGGCGAGGTCCTGGTTCTTTTTCTTGTTGCCAAACATCGTGTGCTCTTTCGTTAATGGTCTGATTTACGTCGGTCAAGCATAGTTGGACTTCGCGCGCATCCGTCTACGCTTGAAACCATGACTGCCGCCGAGCACCCTGTCGCAGACACCACCGCGGGCAAGGTCCGCGGCGTGGTGGATGCGCGTTCCGGCATGCGCACGTGGCGCGGCGTGCCGTTCGGCGCCTCCACCGCGAGTACCGGCCGCTTCCGCGCCCCACAGCCAGCGCAGAGGTGGCAGGGGCTTTACGACGCCTCACGTTTCGCCCCGCCCGCCATGCAGGGCACCTTCGGCTGGCGCGACGCCGTCATCGGCACCGAGGACTGTCTGACCTTGGACATCGTGCGCCCCGACACCGACGAGGAGCTGCCGGTGGTGGTCTACTTCCACGGCGGCACCTTTGTCACCGGCGCCAGCAACGAGAAGGTGCTCCAGGGGCATTTGCTTGCCGACGCCACGCAGGTCGTCTACGTCTCCGTGAACTTCCGCCTTGGCGTGCTGGGGTATTTGGACTTCCGCTTGCTCGGCCACGACTGCGTGGCCACGCCCGCGCTTTTGGACCAGATCCTTGCGCTGGAGTGGGTGCGCGCGAACATCACCAACTTCGGCGGGGATCCGAACCGGGTGACCATCATGGGCGAATCCGCCGGCGGGGCGGCCGTCGTGCACCTGATGTGCTCGCCCTCGGCACACGGGCTGTTCCACGGCGCGGTGGCCCAATCCCCGCCGCCGGCCAGCGTGCATTCGCGCCTGCAGGCGGCCATGTGGGTGCGCGAACTGGTCAACCGGATGGGCCTGCCGCGCACGACCACGCTCGCCGATCTGCGCGAGACCAGCGCCGAGGAACTCGTGCGCGCCGGCCAATCCATGCTGTTAAACACCAAGGAGCTGGTGCAGCTGAACACCAGCTTCATGCCCACCGTGGACGGGGAGACGCTCACCGCGCACCCCATCGACACCTTCGAGGCCGGCGAGCAGGCGGCCGTGCCGCTGATCGTGGGCACCAACTCGGATGAGGCGAGCTTTGCCAAGGCGATCTACCAAACCACCAAGTCGCGCCAGCGCGCGGCGCGCCGGGCGCTGGAGGCCTTCGACCCGGAAAACGCCCAGTCGGTGCTGCACGCCTACGACTACGCCGGGGAGCGCGGCGACTACGCCGACCTCATCGCGGATGCGGTGTTCTGGGCGCCGACGGTCATCCTGGCCACCGCGCACCGCAGGAAGGCGAGCACCTGGATGTACCGCTTCGACCACGCGTCTGCCGCGATGCGCATGCTGGGCCTGGGCGCGATGCACACCGCTGATTTGGGCGCGGTGTTCGGTGAGCCGAACGCCACGAAGGCCTCGCGCTGGGACGTCTTCGGCGGCTCCGAGGCGTTCGCGGAGGTCAGCCGCGTGATGCAGCACCACTGGGGGCAGTTCTTCCACACCGGCGCGCCGGGCGAGGAGTGGCCGGTCTACGGCTTTCGTGCCGACGACAGGCCGGGACGTGCGACGGCCGTATTCGACGCGGGCATGCGGGTGGAGTGGGACCCGAAGGCGTCGCAGCGCAGGGCGTGGGAGGGCTTTGACATGCGCGAGTGGGGCATTCACCGCCAGGACCTGATGGATTCGGCCGCGTCGCTACTCGGCGCCGCCCATCCGTCCTGGGGTGACAGTTAACCCCGCGGTGACAGGGAAATGCCACGCATGCGCAAGCATTCGTGGCTAGGCTTGTGCCCGTTGTGGCCGAGCTTGGGAAGGAACCACCGACATGAGCTTTTTCGAGGACATCGCAGCGGCGCTCGACCGCGAAGGCATCGAGTCCCGCGTGGGCGGCGACACCATGTTCGTGCCCATGACGGCGGCGCTGGAGATCCAGTTCGTGGAGATTGATCCGCACTTGCCGGCCGCCAACGTCTACATCGCGGCCGCGGACGTGGACGAGGACGACGAGGATTTCGAGGCCGTGCTGGTGGCCGTGGTGTTCTCCGTGGAGGACGCCGTGGCCGCGGTGGCGGAGCACATGGCCACCGACCAGGTGATCACCGTGCTGCGCGACCTGTTGGAGGGCACCGACGAGCGCATCGGTGACTTGGAGTTCTTCCAGGACCACTTGAACCCGCAGCAGGTGCGCGCGGAGGTGGGCGACAACGCCGAGCTTCTGGTCACCATCGACACCGTCGAGGGCACCCCGCATGCCAAGGTCACCTTCATCGCGCTTCCGGACGATTACGACGACGTGCTCGACGACGCCGAGGGCGAGCTCTGGGAGTCCGACGGCGACGCGGAGCTGACCGAGGAGGACCGCGCCCGCCTCTTTGACGCCATCCACGACGAGGCGCTCATCGACGCCGAGCGTCTCGAACTGGGCAGCTTCACGGACTTTGACAGGCTTTTCGACGTGCTCTCGCTCGCCGCCGACCAGGCCGAGGACTGGGAGTCGCAGCTGCTTCCCGTCGACGACGAGTACGACGAGCCGGAGGTCTACGACCTGTTCGGCCAGGACGACGAAGACGACAGTGACGCCCTCACCGACGATGACGACGTCGACTACGACGATGATGAGGACCTCGACGACGAAGACGACGACGAGGATAACGGTCTCCCTGGCATCGACGAGGACGACAGCAGCGACGCCGCCCGCGGCTAGGCCGCGCTGAGCCCCTCGAACATCGACGACGGCGACGCGACCGGGGTGAACGTGCCGTCGACGAGCCAGACGTAGTTCGCCGTGCGCGTGCCGGCCAGTTCGTGCACCGCGTGCGCGCAGTCTTCTGGAATCAGCGCGCGCACCCACGCTTCGGTGAGCACGGTGTCAACCACGCTGCCGGTGGTGTCGGCGATGCGGACCTCGACCAGGTACGCCGGGATTTGGTCGCCTCCGTACCCCTGTATCCGGGCCCGCGCCCGTGGACCGACCCTGCGCCGTGTCACAGCCAACGTCAGCTGAGGCCCGTTGGCCACCCGCGGCAGGGTCAGCACCGGCGGGCGCCACGCGGCGGTGGGCCGGGACAGGGAACGCGGGTGGTGCATGACGGCCCGGGCGGACTCGATGATTGCGGGGTGGCGCTCGCGGATCTCATCGGCAAGCGCCTCCGGGGTGTAGGCGGGGGAGTGGGACTTATCGTTTCGGCTGACGCTGCGCAGCGGATTCTTCGTGTTGAACTTCATGGCGCACACACTACGAATGGTCTCCGACACCACAGCCCACCCGTTCGAACACATGAACGAAACGCACCCTGCTACCTGGGGTGATTTTGCTTTGTGGAAATTATTTGCCACATTGGCAAATCGGAACACCCCACCCGCCGATATACTCTAACCAGCAATGAACGCCGACAACTCAACACAACACACAACCCAGCAAGCACCCCGCACTCAACCGAAGATCCCGCGCACGATCTGGGTCCTTGTCGGCGCCGCGTTCATCATCGCCCTCGGCTACGGGCTCATCGCCCCGGTGCTCCCGCAGTTCGCGGGCAGCTTCGGGGTGTCCATGGCTGCCGCCGGCGCGGTGATCTCCATCTTCGCGTTGGCTCGGTTGTTGGGGGCGCCGGGGGCGGGCTGGCTCGTCGATAGGCTTGGCTCCCGTCCGATCTACCTCACGGGCCTGCTCATCGTCGCGGGTGCGACCTTCCTCGTCGCGTTTGTGAACGCGTACTGGCAGATCCTCGCGCTGCGGTTTATCGCGGGTTTCGGCTCGACCATGTTCACGCTGTCGGCCCAGGCGCTGATTGTGCGGGTGACGCACCCGAGCATCCGCGGGCGCGCCAACGCGCTGTACGCCTCGGCGTTTCTGGTGGGCAACGTCGTCGGCCCGATCATCGGCGCCGCGCTATCCTTCCTCGGCTTCCGCGCGCCGTTTGTCATTTACGGCCTCGCGGTCGCGGGCGCGGCGGTCGCCGTCGGCGCGCTGACCCAGCCAAAGCCGGGCTCCGACCCGCTGCCCGCAGCGAAGCCGAAGATGCGCGTGCGCCAGGCGTGGCACACCTCCACCTACAAGGTGCTGCTGGCCGCCGGGTTTACCAACGGCTTTGTCAACATGGGCTCGCGCGTGGCCATCTTGCCGTTGTTCGCCGCGGCCGTCTTCGAGCGCGGGGGAGCGGCCGCCGGGTTTGCGCTGACCGCTTTCGCGTTCGGCATGGCGGTGACCCTGCAGTTCTCCGGCCGCCTCGCCGACAGCCTCGGCCGCCGCCCGATGGTCGCCGCGGGTCTTGCCACCTCAGGCGTGTTCACGGCACTCCTCGGTGGCGCCACCAGCTTCTGGCCGCTGGTGCTGCTCTCCGCCGCGGCCGGCATCGGCGCGGGCCTGATGAGCCCCGCCACCCAGGCCACGCTCGCGGACATCATCGGCAATGAGCGCTCTGGCGGTACAGTGCTGTCCGCGTACCAAATGACGCAGGACGCTGGCACCATTCTCGCGCCGGTGCTGCTCGGCGCCGTCGCGGAGGCCGCGGGCTTCCAGGCCGCGTTCGGTGTCTGCGGCGCGGTGTGCGCCACCACGCTTGTGATCTGGCTTGTTGCCGGGAAGGAAACGAAACCGTGAGAGTCATCCTGGATTGCGACCCCGGCATCGACGACACCTACGCCATCATCTTCCTCACTGCCGCGGCGCACGCGGGGCTCATTGAGCTCGATTGCCTAACGACGACCTCCGGCAATGCCCCCGCCGACCAATGCGCGCAAAACGGCGCCTGGATCCTGGGGCAGTGCGGGCTGCCCATCATCTCCCTGGCCGCGGGCCTGCCGGAGCCGCTCGAGGTGGAGCTGACCACCACGCCCGAAACCCACGGCGACACCGGCCTCGGCTACGCCCAAGCGCCCGAGCGCCACGTGGAGCACGACTGGGACGCGCTGTGGATCGACTCCATCGAGCGCGGCACCGATGACCTCCACCTGATCGTCACCGGGCCCTTGACCAACCTGGCCGCCTTCGCGCACGCTCACCCGGAACACTTTGCAAAGCTCAAACACATCACCGTGATGGGCGGGGCGGTGAACTACCCGGGCAACACCACGCCGAGCGCGGAGTGGAACTTCTGGGTGGACCCGCACGCCGCCGCCGACGTGTTCGCCATGGCACAGACCCCGATCACCATGTGCTCGCTTGGCGTGACGGAGCGGATGGTGCTCAAGCCCGAGGCGTTGGCGGAGTTCGTCGATAAGCTTGGCGGCTCCCCCGTGGCGCAGCACCTGGAGGCGATCACGCGGTTTTACTTCGAGTTCCACGAGGATGTGGGCGAGGGGTGTCAGGCGCAGATCCACGACCTGCTCACCGTGCTGATCGCGCTGGGGCTGGTGGGGTACTCCTGGAAGGACACCACCGTCGCCGTGGAGGCGGATTCCGAGCTCATGCGAGGCACCTCCGTGGCCGACCTGCGCGGGATCTGGGAGCGCGAACCCAACGCGCGCCTGGTCACCGACGCGGACGTCGAGTTGGCCTGGGGCTGGTTCACGTGGGCCTGCGAGGTGCACGCCAAGGTCGCCGCCGGCGACGCCGAGATTGTGGAGCTGCGCCACCTGCGCGCCGACGACTAGGCCGGTAAAACCACCCCTGCTACACTCCCGAACCGATAGCCCCGCCGAGGTGACATAGGCGATTAGGGCTGTACTTCCCGCTCCTCCCCGCACACCACTCGGAGTTTCCATGTCACACACCGTTTCCACGCAGGCCGCACAGAAGGCCGAATGGACCCCCGCCCGCCGCGCGCTCGCCGTCGCAGGCGCCCTGTTTATCGCCGCCACCTGGCTGTACTTCGTCCTGGTCCACCCGGCGGACTGGGACCAGGTCACCGGCTCCGGCCCAGGCATCGCGCTGCTGGCCGGCTACGGCATCGGCACCATCTTGCTGCTCGCCGCCGTGATTCCGGTGCTGCCCGCGCGCACGCTGGGGCTGATCCCGATTGCGATCATCATCAACTCTGTCGTCGGCGAGATCGTCGGCTCCATCGGCCTGCCGCTGTACCTGGATTCCGTGGGCACGGTGCTCGTCGCGGCGCTCGCCGGCCCGGTCGCGGGCATGGCCACCGGCGCGCTGAACAACGTCGTGTGGGGCCTGCTCAACCCGGCCGCGCTGCCGTTCGCCGCGGGTGCGGCGCTGATCGGCTGGCTGGCCGGCGTGTTCATCCACCGCTTCAACGCGCTGCGCAACATCGCCACCGTGATCGGCTTCGGCCTGGTACTGGGGCTTATCGGCGGCATGGTCGCCGCCCCGGTCGCGGCCTACGTCTACGGCGGCACCGCCGGTGTGGGCACCGGCGCGCTGGTCAGCCTGTTCCGCGAGATGGGCGGCTCGCTCATCGCGTCCGTGACCACCCAGGCGTTCATCTCGGACCCGGTGGACAAGGTCATTGTCATGCTGGTGGCGTTCTTCACAGTCAAGGCGCTGCCGAACCGCACCGTCGCAGCGTTCGCCCCGCAGAGCAAGCAGTCCAAGTAGCCACCCAACATGCCCCAGCCCCAGACCCGCCTGAACCCACTGACCGCCCTGGTCATCGGCGCGTCCGGCTGGATTCTGGCGCTGGGGATCAACACCCCGTCAGCCTCGCTGGCCATCATCGCCGCCGCCCTGACAGCTGGCACATGGCGCACCCGCAACCCGTCCGTCGCGGCCGCCACCGCGCTCCTCGCAGCACCTGTTGCCGCGTCGATGGTGCTCATCCACACGCCCTACGGCGAGCACCGCATCGCCCCGCTCATCACCTCCGACGGGCTTGCCGACGCCGCCCACCTCACCGCCCGCTTCACCGCGCTCGTTGCGTGTCTGCTCGCGGCCGTGGCCTGGACGCGCACTCCGGATCTGGCCAAGGCCCTGCAGAGCACAAAAGGCGGCAACCGCATCGGCTACATCGCCGGCACCACGCTGCAGCTCGGACCCCAGGGTGCCAACCGCGCGCGCATCACCCGCGACGCCAACCGCCTTAAACAGCGCCCGATCAAAGCCAAAACAGTCGTCCCGCACCTCATCATGCCCGTGCTCACGGAGCTGCTCACGCAGGCCGGCGCCCGCGGCCAGGCGCTGGAAACCGCAGGCTACGACCTCACCGGCCCCCGCACCGTCCTGCGCCCGGTCCACGACAGCCCAGCCCAGCGCGCCGCCCGCATCCTCATCCCACTGATCTGCGTGGCGGTGGTCCTATGGATCTAACGCTGCTCCAACACACACACGACCAGCACCGCACCGTCGAGGTTATCGGCAACTCCGGCGCGGGCCTGACCACCCTCGCCGCCCAGGCCCACAACGAGTGGGCGGGCGTCGCCGTGGTCCAGCAGGACGCCACCGCGCACGTGTCCTACCTGCGCGACACAGTCATCGAGGAGGTCGCGCTCGGCCTCGAGCAGCGCGGCACACCAATCCCAGAGATGCAGCGCCGCTGCGAGCGCATCCTCAGCGCCGCGGGCCTGACCGAACTCGCCGAGCGCCACCCCGCACAACTCTCCGGCGGCCAGACGCGCCGCCTGGCCATCGCGGCCGTCGCGGTCCTCGAGCCGGACATCCTGCTTCTCGACGACCCCTTCGCCGGCCTCGACCCCACCTCCGCCACCCACATCATCCGCCTACTCGAAGCCCTGCCGTCGCGCATCGTGGTGCTCGGCAACCGCCCCCGCCTCGATGCAGCAAAGCTTTCGCTTATCGACGGCATCCTGTCTCCCTCACCCCCTCCCACCCACGAAACCAGCTTGCCCCCACGCGTGACGCCCACCGGGGAACCGATCGACCTCGGCGAGATCACCGCCACCCGCGGCGGAAAACCCCGCAAGTGGTGGCAGTTCCGCGCACACGAGGATCCGGAGTTCACCGCCGGCCCGATCCACCTGACCGTGCGCCCCGGCCAGGCCGTGTGGCTGCGCGGCGACAACGGCGCCGGCAAAACCACACTGCTGCGCGCGATGGCGGGCCTCGACGGCAACCCCGGGCTCGCTCTTGGCGTCTCACTCGCACTGCAGCGCGCCGCCGACCAACTCGCCGAATCAACGGTGGGGGAGTTCGTCGGCGACCCGGACGCCGTCGCCGCGCTCGGCCTCGATCCGGAAACCCACCCCCTCGACCTGCCTGCCGCGCACCTGCGGCTGGCTCAGCTCGCCCAGGTCTTCGCCCAGAACCGCCCGCTCGTGCTTCTCGACGAGCCCGACGTCGGCCTCGACGCCCCCTCCCGCGACCGCGCCCACGCCCTCATCGCCGACGGCTTGCGCCGCGGCCAGGCCGTGATCTTCACCTGTCACGACGCTACCTTCGCCGAGGAGGTGGGGGAGTACGCTGTCTGCTTCTCTTTTGAGCTCTAGAGTCTCCCTGGATTAAGAAATTGGTGGGGCCTCAATCATTTTCCGTCCCCACCCGCCAAGTGCTCTGACCGTTTCGCGGGACAATTGATTAGTCGCTTCGTCGAAAAACTTATTCCCAAATCGACGAGCGAATCCGAAGGCGTAGGTTTTGGCAGCGAACCGCCCCCAATCGGCAGGGTTTGTTACGAAATTGCCATTCGCCATCATGAACACTGCCGCTCTGTAATTCTCGGCTGCACGGTAAAGGTCGAAGCTATTAGTTACTTCGTAGTTATCGATACAGTCCTTTAAATGGAATTTCACGCGGGTGAAGTAGTCATATAATTCCGCAGGATACGGGCGATCCGCCGGTGGAGTTAGCGAAGGTTCATCTTCGAGCAACGCGCGGAGCTCTTCCAAGAAATCAGGGCCCGCATCCGGCACGAAACGCTTTGCCGAATTCCGAAACATTCCGAGGGAGACGAGGGCTTGTTCGGAGACACCGTGGCCTTTTGTCTTCCAACCGTCTGGAAAAGCGAACACTGCGTCACACCATTCGACAAAATACGCCTTTTCACTAGAAACGTCGTCGCCCTCTTCGTCCATTCGGTTAATGATCGCTTCGATACCGTCTAGACAACGCACTGCTTGTCGCTGTAATGCCCAAGCGGATCTATTTCCTTCGCTAAAGGTTTGAAGTCGTCTAGAGTCAGCGACCTCTTGATTCGGGTAGCTGAGAGTCTCGTAGTGCGTCCGCCATTGAAGAAAGATTTCGTAGAGGTTGCTTGCTGGGTTCACGCTTTCTGATCTCCAATCAGATTTAGGGACTAATTGAGGAGGTCAAGAGGGAGGTCGGTAAGGTCCCTCAGCCTGTTTCCACTGGTTAGCATTTCGAGTAACTCGTTTGCTTCTTCAGACCCCACTTGGGTTACAGCCGCCTTAAGCTCTGGCAGTGCTGCGTGATACACCATGTCAATGTCGCCGGTCCCGAGGGCGAGTGAGGCGATTCGAGGCAGTAGGGGCTCGGCAGTAACTGCGACGATATGCGGCGCACGACCCTTTCTGTTTCTGATGAGATTTAACGCTTCAGCCCGAGTGTTTTGGGCCCTATCGCTGCGCATCGTGAACTTACAGCTAATGACTGCGTGTAAGAGTTCGGCGGGAGGATTACAGTTTCCGGCCCGGATCGGGCTTGACAGTGCGGTACTCGAGTCGACCAACAGGCCATCCGCGTTGAGCTCATCGTCGGATAAAGCGGCCCGAGAAACTAAGATATCCGGGCTAATGCTGTAGGAATTCCCTAACGCCGCTGCGAGCTGAGGGGTCTCATTAACTGCGTCGGCTAGGTCTGCGAGGTGCCGGTAAGGTTCGAATTGGTCGACGTGGCTTCCTCGTCTGGAACTGCCAACCGTGTGTACACACCAGTTACCCGGGCGGGTGGATCGCATTTTCGGAAAGGATTCACGGATAAAACCTGCAACAGCATTTTCGAAGATTGCGCCCGCAGATTGACCGGCGATTTTGTTTCCAACGCGGGCGTTGAGCGCGCGTGCCATGTGGAGCGCGATATCACGGCTCGCCTTGCTGCTGCTATCGGCGTTGGATGCAACTCCCGACGTTGAAATGGATAACGTGCCGGTTTCTACCAATTCTTCGAGTAGCGAGGCGCGGGCAGATGCAAGTATCGACCGATTCTGTTGCGTGTTCGAATTCATCATCAAGCCTTCAGTAATGCCTGGTCCGGATGTGCCGGTGTAGCAGGAATCGAACCGTTGGGAATGTCTTCCGTGCGTAACGCCGCGGCGATGGATTTTCCGACCGCTTCTGCCACCGGCGGCGGGAACGCATTGCCAACCTGTTTCCAGGCAGCGGTTTTGCCACCCTGCCAATCCCAGTCGGCTGGGAAACCCTGAAGGACACCACCCATCCTTACCGTCAGTCGTGGCATCTCAATGGCTGGATCAACTGGAAAGTCTGGTCCAGGCGCTTCTTCTGCAATGGACGATCCTTTAACTCCGAGACGTGCCCATGCTTCTCGGGCTCGCGTTGGACCTAGGTCTGGACCGCCATGTTTCTTGCTGCCACCAACCAAAGTCGGGCCAATTCCGCGGGCTCTCTCGGCCCACTTCGCGGCACCGGGCCACCCACCTTCAGCCATCAGATCTCGAAGGGCTTCACCAACAGTGAGGCTATGTTCCACCGGAGCAGGCCATGCAAAAAAGTCGCGGAATCTTTCTCTAAGGGCTACGAGGATGAATCGGGGCCTTAGCTGGGCTAATCCGTAGTCTGCTGCGGTGATGAGCTCCCAAAAAACGACATATCCCATGTCCTCGAGTTCGGCAATGAGTTCGCTTCTGTATGCGGCAAATCTTGGTTGGGAAAGTCCACGGACGTTCTCCAACATGACTGCTTTTGGGTTAGCAGTACGGACTAACTGGAGCGCCCGGGGGAAGAGATCTCGCTCATCTTCAGGGCCAAGTTGTTTACCCGCAACTGAAAACGGGGGACATGGAACGCCGCCGGCGAGAAGGTCGAGATCATCTGAGTACGGGCTGATGTCGAAGTCAAGAACATCACCTTCGATGACATTCCATTCGGGGCGGTTGGCTCGAAGGGTGGCCGCGGCATGGTGGTCTAGTTCCACGGCCGCGCGCATTGCGAAACCGGCTCGTTCAAGCCCGAGCGCTTGTCCGCCAGCGCCAGCGCAAATCTCTACGGAGGAAAGAGGAGTCTTCATTGCAGCTCAGTCTATGGGTCAAAATATCGGTAGAGAAAACCCATTCCGGATTTTCTCGTGTTGTGAAAACGATAAACACGGTTTAGATATTGAACCGTACACTATCGAACAGATTTGCGTTCCCGGGCGGAGCTGCCGTCGATAAGCAAATGCCTAGAACTCGGCGCGGTCGATGACGTCGCGCAGGGTGGTGGCGGAGTGGCGGAACTTCTCCAGCTCGTCGGAGTCGAGGCGCAGTTCCACGACGTTGCGCACGCCACTGCGGTTGAGGACGGTGGGGGTGCCGATGTAGAGGTCGTCGAGCCCGTACTCGCCCTGCAAGAGGGCGGAGACGGGCAGGACCACGTCCTCGTTGCGCAGGACCGCACGCGTGATGCGGGCGAGTGCGTTGCCGATGCCGAAGGCGGTGTTGCCCTTGCGTTTGATGATGTCGTAGGCGGCGTCGCGGGTGCGGATGAACATCTCGTCCATCTGGGTGTAGATGTCCGGGTTGGTCTCGGCCTCGGTCTCCAGCATGGCGCGCAGTGGCACACCACCGACGGAGCCGGAGGAGAACACGGGCAGCTCGGTGTCGCCGTGCTCGCCGATGATGTGGGCGTGCACGGCGGACGGGGCGATGTCGAAGTGCACACCCAGGTTGTGGCGCCAGCGGGCGGTGTCCAGCACGGTGCCGGAGCCGATGACCTGGTTCGACGGCAGCCCGGTCTGCTTCCAGGTGATGTAGGTGAGCACGTCCACAGGGTTGGTGGCCACGACGTAGATGCCGTTGAAGCCGTTGGCCATGACCTCGGAGTTGATGGACTGGAAAATCTTGGCGTTGCGGGCGATCAGGTCGATGCGGGTCTCGCCGTCGCGCTGGGCGACGCCCGCGCAGTTGACCACCAGGGCGGCGTCGCGGCAGTCCTCGTAGGTGCCCACCGTGACGTCCATGTGGTGGCCGGAGAACGGGATGGCGTGGTTTAAGTCCTCAACCTGGGCCCAGACGAGGTCCTCGTTGAGGTCGATGATGGCCAGGTGGTCCGTCAGGCCCTGGTTGACAATTGCGTATGCGAAGGCGGTGCCGACAGCGCCGGCGCCGATAAGGACGATCTTGTTGCCTTGAGTCACGGTCATGCGACCAAGTGTGTCAGAAACCGGGCGATCGCGTGCGGTGGGGTTGGGCGGAAAAGCAGCCGCCGCAGCACGTGGAGCTGCGGCGGCTGGGAAGAGAAGAGGTCGCGGGGGATCTAAGCCTTCGAGTATTCCTCCTGCGTTTGCTCAATCACCTGTGGGCGGCCGGTGGCGAAGTACAGCACGGTCATGATCACCGTGAACGCCACACCGATGCCCAGTGCGAGTCGGAAGTCCGGCAGCCAGGCCATGATGCCGAAGGTGAACAGGATGAACGCGATGGCGAAGTACTGCCCGTATGGCCAGAACGGCACGGCGAACTTCAGGGCGCGTTGCTCCTCGACGGTCATCTGCTTGCGCATGGCCACCTGTGCGAACAGGATCATCAGCCACACAAACACGGTGGCAAAGGTGGCCAGTGCGGCGATGGTCTCGAAGACATCGGGGTAGCGGGCGTTGAGGAACACACCGATGACCAGCACGGCGAGTAGGGAGACAATCGTCATCACAGGCACGTCGCGGTAGGTCTTCGCCATGCGGCGCGGCGCCAGGTTCTCCTTGGCCAGGCCGGTGAGCACGCGGCCGGTGCCGAACAGATCGGCATTGATGGCGGAAAGCGCGGCGGTGATGACCACGAAGTTCAGCAGGCCGGCAGCCCAGTTCACGCCGAGGGTGTTGAAGATCTGCACGAACGGCGACTCTTCGCCGGTGATCGTGCGCCACGGGTTGAGCACCAGAATGATTGAGATCGCCAGCACGTAGAAGATCAGGATGCGCGCCGGGACGGTGTTCACGGCCTTCGGGATGGAGCGCTCCGGGTCATCGGCCTCCGCACCTGCCACACCGATGATCTCGGTGCCGCCGAACGCGAACAGCACCAGGATGAAGGAAGCGACCATGCCGGAGACACCGTTAGGGAAGAAGCCGCCGTCGTTCCACAGATTGCTAATCGACGACACCTCCGGATCCTGCCCGAGATTGAACACAAGAATCGCCGCGCCGCCGACAATCATGGCCACCACGGCCGTGACCTTGACGATGGTGAATGCGAACTCCAACTCACCAAACCAACGCACGGTGGCCAGGTTGGCCGCGCCGATAATCAGCAGCGTCACGGCAATCCACACCCACGCGGCTGTGTCTGGGAACCACAACTTCATGTAAATGCCGATGGCCGTCAGGTCTGCCAGACACACGATCATCATCTCGAAGGCGAACATCCAGCCGGTGATGTAGCCGCCCCAGCCGCCGAGGTACTTGCGGCAGTACACAGCGAACGAGCCGCGGACCGGGTTGCGCACGCTCATCTCGCCGAGCGCGCGGAGCATGAAGTACACCACCGCGCCGCCGAGCAGGTACACCAGCAGCACGGACGGGCCGGCGGCCTGGATCGCACCGGCGGAGCCGTAGAACAGGCCGGTGCCGATGGCGGAACCGAGCGCGATGAAGTGGATGTGGCGGGCGGAAAGGCCCTTGCGCTTCGGTTTGGGCTTGTTGGCGGATTCAGATGGTGCAGTCATAACAGACATAACTGTGCCTTTTCGTTGATGTTTGCGCGAATTAGGACGCGGACGGGGTGGGGGGAAAGCGTCTTCCCGCTTCGCACGGTTCGCAATTCTTCGGCGCAATGACAAACGCCCGCGAACCTGTGGTGCGGGTGCGCGGGCGGTAACTGGGTCTGGCGCTAAGTCGCCGGATGGTGCTTGTGCGATGGTGTCGCAGACACTGCCTCGGCGCTTAGCGCAGTGACAGCAGTTGGCCGACACCGCGCAGCAGATGCTGATGGCGGTGGGCCAGATGGTTCGCCTGTTTGGCGTTCGCAGGCAGGGCAGAGGGGCCGAACACCGTCGGTCCCTGGGGTGCGTTGCCTAAAGACATGGGAGCGAATGTATCACGGGTTGCCGGGCGGCCGCAGCGTATTGGGCAACTAGTGTTCCGCGGTGGATGGTTACCACCGTGGGCGGACGGCTATTGCTCGACCTCGTCTTCCGGGAACAACAGGGCCAAGGTGGCTGACCCGGCCCCCTCGCGCTGACAGATTGGGTCGCCGATGTCTTCCGGCGTTGATTCAGGGAATTTGAATCCGACGGTGCATGCCCAGCCGTCGGGGGAAGTCCAGTCCACGGTGCCTGTCTCAGAATTCAGCTGCTCGAGGTAGGGCTTTGCAGCTTCCATCACCCCGATGCAGTCGGTGTTCGCGGCCACCGCAATCCCGACGATGGCACCGTCCCGGCCGTCCTGTGAGTAGGGGTAGCTTCCGCATATCGCGCCCTCTTGGGCCGCGGTCTCTTCTGCCGGTTGTTCCTTGTCCAGTGAGTTGCCGCCTTCTTCGAGAATCTTCTGATACGGGCTCGTAATCGATGTTTTCCCGCCGCCGGCAGTAGCGGAGTGCTCGCCGCGCACTACCAGCAAGGTGTTGTCTTCCGGACGAGCGATGGTGAAACTGTTGAGGGTGACTTTCTCCCCCGTGTTGAGTCCGGCGGGCTCTGCGGTTTCCAAGTCTGGTCGAGGAATGATTGCACTTTTGGTGAGAAAGCCTGCGGCAGGGTGGTAACTGAAACCGCCGTGCAAATAGTCTGCCTGGCCGCGCAGCGCCTCAGATACATCTTCCTCGTTCATCTTGCCGGTGTCGCACAAGAAACTCGGGTCCTTGTCTTCCGCGAGCTCCATCGGCGAGGACATCGTCTCTGCTGTAGGGACGATGCAATTTCCAAGATCGGATCCGGGGAAGGCCACCTTGTACACCGAATCAGCGGGAGTGAAGTTTTCGGCCGGAACCTCCTCCAGCGTGTCCAAGTCTGCGGCGGTGAATTCTTGTTTGAAAGGATTCTTGCCGCGCTTTGGCTTGTCGTTCTCGGCACTCGATTCGGCGCCGGTAGCAGCGGTCTGCTCCTGGGCCTCCTCCGATGAGGAGCACGCGGTGAGCGCGAGGGCAGAAGCGGCGAGGACGGCAAGGACGTGGCGGTGATGTGTGCGGGTCATGTCGAGTACTCCTTCGTGTCAGATGGGGCTATTGGGGCGGGGCGGGCTGCGTGTTCGGTTTGACCGGAATTGTGACCACGCCGCCGGCGTTTTCATGCCGGCAATACGGGTAGGCGTCTTCGGAGAAGCCCTCCAGGGGCATGGGGAAGTAGTCGATGTCGCAGTGCCAGCCGTCGGGGGAGGTCCAGGCGACGGGCGAGGAGTCGTCGCCAAGCAGGGCGCGGTCCTGCTGGAAGTATTCGTTCAACTTCTGCATGGCCGCGTCGCAGTCGGTGTTCTCGGCGAGTGCCACTGGCACTGACACGCTGCCGTCCGGCTTGTCGCCGAACCCGCAGAGTGCGCCTTCAGGCGCTGCGGCGTAGTCGATTCGGTCGGGAGTGCGGCCGCGAATGATGGTGTCGGCGCGTGGTTCGCCGCGCTTCTGGAAGCTGGCGATTGGACTGAAGGAGAAGGCTTCTCCGCCAGTAATCGCAACGGAGTGGGCACCGCGCACCACTGCGACCACGTCCTTGTCCGGACGGGCAACGGTGAAGCCGTTAACGGAAACTTTTTCTCCCGGCTGTAGTTCTGTGCTGCCTTTGTCGAGCTCAACTGTTCGGGCCTCGTTGCTCGTGAATCCGACAACCGGGTCGTACTCCAGGCTAAAGCGGGCGCCGTCGGAAAATGTTGCGTCGCATCCGAAGGGGAACATCGCATTCTCGGTCTCGGGGATAGCGCATCCGCCGCTGCCGGTGTCGGGAAAGGCGAACGTGTACATCTTCTCGCTCAAAAACGGCTCTGGAGAAACCTCTTTGAGCGCATCGAGGTCGATATCATGCGCCTTTTCCGCTGCCGCGGGATTTTGGCTGGCGGGTGGTTGCGGGTCTGTTTGGCTGGTCTCTTGAGACTGCGAGGTGGTCTGCTCCTCAGCCTGACCTGCCGAGCTGCAAGATGACAGCGCAAGGGCGGACGCGGCGAGGACGGCAAGTACGTGGCGGTGATGTGTGCGGGTCATGCCGGGCACTCCTTGTACAGGTCAGGAGCGGGTACGGGGCGGCAGGTCAACCACTACGGCACCGCCCGAGTCCTGGCGGTAGCAGTTCGGGTACGAGTTCGCTCCGAATTCCTGGTGGGGCATGGGGAAAAACGAGATGTCGCAGCGCCAGCCGTCGGGGGAGTTCCAGGCCACGGGGGAGTGCTCGTCGCCAAGCGTTGCGCGGTCTTGCTGGAAGTACTGCGAGATCGCCGTAAGCGCCGCGTCGCAGTCGGTGTTGTTGGCCAGCGCCACTGGGACGGACACGCCGCCGTCGGCAAGCGGCATGAACCCGCACAGGAACCCTTCGGGCGCTGCGTTGTAGTCGTACTGGTCCGGGGTGCGGCCGCGGATGATGGTGTTGGGGCGCTGCTGGCCGTAGCGCTGGAAGCTGACGATCGGGCTGAAGCTGAACACGGCTCCGGCGACGATCGCCGCGGCGTGCGCCCCGCGCTCGATCACCGCGACATCGTGGTCCGGGCGGCCGACGGTGAAGCCGCCGATGGTCACCTTTTGGCCTGGCAGGAGCTCCGTGTAGGTGTCGCCGAACTGCAGCGACCGTTTCGGGTTGTCCACGAACCCGACGATGGGGTCGTACTCCAGGGTGAAATGGCCGCCGTCGCCGTAGGCGGCGTCGATGCCGAACGGGAACGGCGCGTCCGCGGCGGCGGGGATCACGCAGCCGTTGCTGCCCGTGCCAGGCAGCGCGATGACGAACAGCTTGTTGTGCAGGAACGGCTCTGCGGGGACTGCCTGCAGGGCGTCGATGTCGATGTCGTGGGCCTTGCGTGCTGCGGTGTTGGGGTCCATCGTCGGGGCTCCTTCGAGGTGTGGGGCAGGGGTGGCGTCGATAGGCAATGTGACTTGCATTACGCATCATAGATTGATGTAAAACAGATCGCAGTGCGGAAACGGTAAATCACTGCAACGGCGCACAATGGCGTACGCTGGGCCAGCGATGAGCATTTCCGAAAACGCCACCGGCGGCGAGAATGAGCCGGATATGAATGTGTCGGAAAACCAGAAAGACCCGCAGGATGTCGCGGCCGATATCGTTGAGGCCGTAGTAGAGGACACCAGGGATGCGGGGGTTTCTGAGGAGACCGGCGCCGCGGACACCGTGGCCATTGAAAATGAAGATGATGTGCTGAAGCTTAACGACGAGCCTTCGGCCGAACCCGCCGCCGAGCCCGAGAAGCCCGAAAACGGCTTTGAGAAGCTCGGCCTGCCCGACGAGGTCATCGAGGCGGTCAAGCGCGTCGGCTTCGAACAGCCCTCGCCGATTCAGGCGCAGACCATCCCGCTGCTTATGGACGGCCGCGACGTGGTCGGCCTCGCGCAGACCGGCACCGGCAAGACCGCGGCGTTCGCGCTGCCGGTGCTGTCCCAGATCGACCCGGAGAAGCGCTACCCGCAGGCGCTGGTGCTCGCGCCGACGCGTGAGCTGGCGCTGCAGGTGTCCGACTCCTTCCAGTCGTTCGCCGACCACATCGGCGGCGTGAGCATCCTGCCGATCTACGGCGGCCAGGCCTACGGCATCCAGCTGTCCGGGCTGCGGCGCGGCGCCCAGGTCATCGTGGGCACCCCGGGGCGAGTGATCGACCACCTGGAGAAGGGGTCCCTGGACATCTCCAACCTGAGCTTCCTGGTGCTGGACGAGGCCGACGAGATGCTCAACATGGGCTTCCAGGAAGACGTCGAGCGCATCCTGGAAGACACCCCGGACACCAAGCAGGTGGCGCTGTTCTCGGCGACGATGCCGAACGCGATCCGCCGCATCTCCCGCGACTACTTGAACGACCCGGAAGAGGTCACCGTCAAGTCGGAGACGCGCACCAACACCAACATCACCCAGCGCTACCTGTTCACCGCGCACCGCAACAAGCTCGACGCGATCACCCGCATCCTCGAGGTGACCGAGTTCGAAGCGATGATCGTGTTCGTGCGCACCAAGAACGAGACCGAGGAGCTGGCCGAGAAGCTGCGCGCCCGCGGGTTCTCCGCCGCCGCCATCAACGGCGACATCGCCCAGCAGCAGCGCGAGCGCACCGTGGACCAGCTCCGCGACGGCCGCCTGGACATCCTCGTGGCCACCGACGTCGCCGCCCGCGGCCTGGACGTCGAGCGCATCTCGCACGTGCTCAACTACGACATCCCCAACGACACGGAGTCCTACGTCCACCGCATCGGCCGCACCGGCCGCGCGGGGCGAACCGGCGAGGCGATCCTGTTTGTCACCCCGCGCGAGCGCCGCATGCTGCGCTCCATCGAGCGCGTGACCAACGCGACCATCGAAGAGATGGACCTGCCCACCGTGGACGAGGTCAACGAGTCGCGCAAGGCCAAGTTCATGGACTCCATCACCGAGTCGCTCGAGGCCACCGACCTGCAGATCTTCAAGACCATGGTGCGCGAGTACTCCGCGGCGAACAACGTGCCTATGGACGACATCGCCGCCGCCCTGGCCACCCAGGCCCTGGCCGGCGACGAGTTCCTGATGAAGGAGCCGCCGCGCGACAAGCGCGACCGCCGCGACCGTGACCGCTTCGACCGCGACGATCGCCGCGGGCGCGGACGCGACCGCTTCGACCGCGACGACCGTGGCGACAGGGGCCGCGGCCGCCGCTTCGACGACAGCGGCAACTTCGACACCTACCGCCTGGACGTGGGCAAGCGCCAGCACGTCCGCCCGGGTGCCATCGTCGGCGCCCTGGCCAACGAGGGCGGCCTGAACTCCAAGGACTTCGGCCGCATCACCATCGGCGGCGACTTCACCCTGGTGGAGCTGCCGAAGAACCTGGACCAGGCCGTGCTGGACCGCCTAGTGGACACCCGCATCTCCGGCCAGCTGATCAACATCCAGCGCGACCACGGCGCACCCCCGCGCGATCGCGGCGGCCGGGGCCGCGGAGGCTACCGCGGCGGGCGCGGACGCGACGACCGTGGCGACAGAGGCGATCGCGGTGGACGCGGCGGCTACCGCGGTGGCCGTGGACGCGGCCGCGACGACAGGCGCGATCGCTGGGATTAACCCCTCACACTGAAGCAGCCGGCACAGCACAAAAGCAGCGTGCCGGCTGCTTTTGTGCTGTGGGTGGGGGACCGGAGGGCGTCGATAGGCAAGGGTGCTAGGTTAATGCGCATGTCTTCCCAGCGCACGCACCGAATTTCCCGAGGCCTTTTCGCAGCGGCCGTCGCGCTGGGGGTGCAGGCCGCGCCCGCCGACGCGCAGGTGCGCGTGGAGCAAGGCGCGCCCGTGCGTATCGACGGCACCGGCACCTGCACCATCGGCTTCAACGACCCCGCCCGCCACCGCAGCCTCGTCGCCGCGCACTGCGGAGCCGAAGGCGCGCGAGTCAACGCCGGCGGCGCCACCGGGACGCTCTACCGGTCCAAGGCCTACGACGGCCACCTGAGCAACGACTGGGCCGCCATCCAATGGGACGCCGGCGTGGCCGTCGGCGGCAACCGGTTCTCTGGTGACGCGTGGGTCCACCCAGGTGACGTGCGGATCGGCGAGACCGTCTGCTACTTCTCCCGCACCCGCGGCGCGCAAACCTGCGGACGCTTCTCCGGCTCCGCCGACGGCACGTTCTTCCTCGCCGCGCCGCTGAGCCACCCCGGCGACTCTGGCGGGCCCATGTGGGTGCCCGGCCGCGGCTTCGTCGGCGTGGTCTCCAGCATGTGGACATCCAACCCGCTGCCGTTTTTGCGCGGCGGCGACTACGTCATCGGCATCGTGCCCCACGACGGCCCCGCCGTCCCCGAAGCCCGCCTCGTCGGCGTGTGGGGGCAAAACGCGCTGTTCCCCGGGCTGACCGGGCCGGTGGCGGAGGTGCTGCGCAAGGCGGTGGACGGCATCTTCCGCGTGCTTGCCGGCCTGGGCCTCGGCGGCGCCTCCGCGCTGCGGTACACGTAGGGGGCTGGGGTCTGCGCGGCTGGGGTCTGTGCGGGGGCGTCCCGGTCACCGGGATCAGTCCGAAACCGAGTCCATCTCGGCCCCTGCCACCCCCCCAGAATTCTGTTTCCAGCTAGTAAGGCCCAGCTATCCGCCGAAAAATCGGGAATAGCTGGGCCTGTCTCAAGCGGAAACGCCCGCGCGTTCCTTACGCCGGGGTCGGCAGGAACATCAGGATCAGGGTGAGCATCCACAGCAGGTTGAAGATGCCGGCGCCGGCGGTTGCCTTCGCCTTGGACTTCTCAAAGTTGTTGGTCACATCGGCCGGGTCTGCGTCGGCGGCCGGCAGCGCGCCGAGGGTGCCCATCATCTTGCGCTGCTGCGGGATGACCATGCCCAGCAGGATCGCCCAGGCGATCACGGAGAGCACGATGGCAGTGTGGAACCAGTAGTTGGCCTTGTAGGTCTCCCAGTCGAAGGCGAGCACGGCGCCGCCGAGCAGCGGCACGAGCAGGGAGAGCATGCCGTAGGTCTTGGTGATGCGGTAGAGCACCGACGCGCGGCCGGTGGACTCCTCGCCGCCGGCGCGGGATTCTGCGGCCTGGCGCGGGAACATGGAGGTCGACACGACAACGGGGCCGAGCAGCAGGATGGCCGCGGCCACGTGCAGGAAGATGAGGAATGTAGTCATGTGCCCACACCTTACGGCATGGTGGGAAAATCCTCACAGCTCGCCGCGCGCGAGCAGCCCGGCGACCCCGGAGCACGCGCGCCGCACCGCCCGCAGGTCAGGCTTCGGCAAAGGCAGAGCATAGTGCTTTGCGACGTCCACGAGCCTGCGCCCGTACGCACACCGCGCGCGCCTGTCCGTGGGCATCCATTCGGACGGGAGCTTGTCGCTTTTGGCCTGGTTGGCGGCGGAGGACACGGCGACCAGATTGTGCGGATCGTTGTAGAAGCGTTCGCGGGTCGCGGCGTCCCACCGGTGTGCGCCTAAGTCCCAGGCGGCGGAGACGGGCAGGACGTGGTCGATTTCCACGTCGTGGGGCAGAAGAAAATCCCCGGTGTAGGGGTCTACAACTCGGGGATTGCCCCACTGTGGCCAGGGCTGGACGCAGTCCGCGTCAAAGGCGGCGGCCATCACCGCGGCGCGGGTGTCGCAGCCGCCGGTGCCGGTGGCCCAACCGGGGCCGAACTCGGCTCTGTCGTAGCCGAGGATGGTGGTGCGGTGGGGCACCGTTGGGACGTCGATAGGCAATCGCCCCGTGGGGAACGGCACCACCAGAACAGTGAGGGCGGACAGAATAAGAAGGTATCGGCGCATACCTTCTTAGACTGCGGTGGAGCCTCCGCGGTTCCGCAGTGCTGCGGAGAAGTCCTCGTCCGGGTGGGCGAGAGCGTAGTCGGTGGCGTCCGCGGCGGTGTCGAACTCCTCTTCCACGCCTTCCTTCGGGCGGGTTGCCAGGGAGACGATGACCATGGCCAGGGTAGCCAGGATGACGCCCGGGACGATCTCGTAGATGATGCCGGACAGCGCGTCCACGGATCCCCAGACAAACGAGGTGACGGCGCCGACGATCATGCCGGCGATCGCGCCCTGGGAGGTGAGGCGCTTCCAGTACAACGACGCCACAACCACCGGGCCGAACGCGGAGCCGAAGCCCGCCCACGCGAAGCCGACCAGGCCGAGGATGGTGTCCGACGGGTTCAGCGCCAGCGCCATGCCCACCAGGGCCACGCCGATGACCATGGCGCGGGAGAGCACGAGCAGGGTGGTGTTGTTCGGGTTCTTCTTGAAGATGCGGTAGACGTCCTCGATGAGCGCGGACGAGGTGACCAGCAGCTGCGAGGACATGGTGGACATGATCGCGGCGAGCACGGCGGTGAGCACGATGCCGGCGATCAGCGGGTGGAACATCAGGCGTGCCAGGTCCAGGAACACGGTCTCGTATCCGGACTGGTCGGTCACGGACGCGGACTTCTGCGAGAAGTAGACGGTTGCCACCAGCGCGGTGAAGATGCCGCCGAGGTAGCAGATGGCCACCCAGATGGTGCCTGTGCGGCGGGCCGCCTTTGCCTCAGACGGGGAGCGCAGCGCCATGAAGCGGGTGATGATGTGCGGCTGGCCGAAGTAGCCCAGGCCCCACGCGAGGTTGCCGATGATGGTGCCGGCGGAAACACCTGCGACGATGTTGAAGTAGTTCGGGTTGCCGTTCTCCCAGGGGCCGTAGGGGTTGGAGGTGGCCCAGCTGAAGATGTCGGACGGGTTGTCCAGGGACATCAGCGCCATGACCGGCACGGTGATCAGGGCGAGGAACATCAGGCCGCCCTGCACAACGTCGGTGTAGCTCACGGCGAGGAAGCCGCCGATGAAGGTGTAGAGCACCGTGATGGAGCCGACGATGAGCACGCCGTGGATGTATTCGCCGCCGAAGGTGGATTCGTAGTAGCGGCCGCCGGAGACCATGCCGGAGGACACGTAGAAAGTGAAAAAGAAGATGATGATCACGGCGGAGGTGAAGCGCAGCACGCGCGAGGTGTCGTGCGTGCGGTTTTCGAAGAAGCTGGGCAGCGTGATCGAGTTCTTGGCCACCTCGGTGTAGGCGCGCAGCCTTGGTGCGATCCACTTCCAGTTGGCCCAGGTGCCGATGAACAGGCCGATGACGATCCACAGCTCACTCATGCCGGCGACGAACAGTGCGCCGGGCAGACCCATGAGCAGCCAGCCGGACATGTCTGATGCGCCTGCGGAGATGCCGGCGACGAGCGGGCCGAGGCCGCGGTCGCCGAGGACGTAGTCGTCGTATTTAGTTGTCTTGCGCCACGAGTAGAACCCGATGGCGACCATCACCCCGAAATACAGGACGATGGCAAGCACTAGCCAGAAACTGTCGGACATGTGCACTCCCTTACGTCGGTGGTCGGTGTAAGTTTCGCCACACTGTAACGCATCCTTCCGTCGTGCTGTATTGATTTGCAGAATCGGCTGAGTGTGGGCTGAAAGATTTTGTTCGATCGCTCGGCGGGGGCAATGTCGGCGTCGGTGGTATAAGGGTGGGTATGCCTGAATACCTTCTCCATGGCCTGTGGCTCCCCGAGTCCGGGCTTTCGGTGTGGGTTGAGCGCGTACAGGGCCACCGGATTGTGACCATGGAAGACGTGCCGCCCGGCACGTTTCCGCCGATCGTGCATTCGCTTTTGGACGGCCAAAGGTTCCACCACATCCATACCCTGATCCTGCAAACCCCGAAGGGCCGGCACGTCAGCTTGCGGGCGCCGTTGGCGCAGTTCGCGCCCGAGGATGCGGTGCGTTTTTTGGACAACCTGGCGCACCTGGACGGGGATTCGCCGGCGGCCACGCCCGCGCAGCGCGAGGCGGTCGCGCCGGACATGTACTGGATCCTGCGCATGTATCGGGGTCTGACCCAGTTCGTGCGCGCGGGGCGCGTGAGCATCAACGTGCCGTACCACGACGGGCTGTGGTACGCGCAATGGCAGTTGGGCACCGGGCTGGAGGAGCGCAGTTGGCTGGCGGAGATGATCGCCGCCTCGCCGGGTGTGCTCACTGTGAACAACGCGAACCTGAGCGAGGACTGTGCGCAGATGTTCACGCACTGGATCGCCACGGAGCGCCTGCAGGGCGCGGTGGAGAGGGCGGCGACGAGGCCGTACCCCTGGCACGATTTTGTGAAGTCGCTGCTCTACAGCATCCCGCTGCGCCGCGGCGGGGCGGTGCTGGCCCGCCAGATGGGGGATTGGAACGGCACGATCACGGCGGTGAACATGCAGCTGGTGTTCATTGTGGAGTCGCCAGACGGGGCCGAGGAGTCGGGCCCGGAGACGCTGTGGCCGGTGCGGGTGCAGGTACGTTCCAGCGCGGATTCGCCGCGGCCGGTGCGGTTGGGGGATTACGACTCGAAGACTGCGGACATCCTGAGAGGTCAGCTCGACGTGGCGATCGAAGCGACCTCGCTTGTGGATCCGGCGAAGCACGGCCGGTTCCGCTCCACCGCGGACCACGGCTTCGACCCGAACGCGGGCGACTGGGACCTGTACTTGAACGGCGACGAGATTGTGAAGTTCGTCCGCGAGAGTGCCTCTTACCTGCGGGCCCGCGGCTTTGTGGTGCTGCTGCCGCGCGCGTGGGCGACGGCGGAGACGGCGTCCAAGCTCAAGGTCAGCGAGCACCAGGACCCGCACGATTCCTCCACCGTGACCATGATGGGCTTTGACACCCTGGTCAAGTACGACTGGCGGCTTTCCATCGGTGGCGTGGAGCTCACAGACGAAGAGATGGCCCAGCTGGTCAAGTCCAAGTCGGGCCTGATCAAGCTGCGCGGCGAGTGGGTCCTGGCGGATAGCCGCGAGGTGGCCAAGACGGCGAAGTACTTGGAGAAGTTGCACGACACCTCCCTGGAAAACGCCATGCGCGAGGCGGACAGCGCCATCAAGCGCGCCCGCATCGCGCAGGCCGCCGGCTCCGAGGACGCCGAGGAGCTGCAGCGCCTCGCCGAGGAGGCGCAGGCCGAGTACGAGCGGCTCAAAAATGCCGAGGGCGAGGGGGTGGTGTCTGCCGCGGAGCTGCGCCAGCTCGCGCTGGAGGCGGGCGCGGATAGCCCGATCGAGTTCACCGGCTCGCCCTGGTTTACCTCACTGGTTGGCGGCACGGACCGCCCGGCGCCGGAGCGCGTGGATATCCCGGACACGGTCACCGCGGAGCTGCGCGAGTACCAGCGCCGCGGCGTGGACTGGCTGTACTTCATGTCCCGCAACAACTTGGGCGCGGTGCTTGCGGACGACATGGGGCTGGGCAAGACGCTGCAGCTGCTCACCCTGCTCGCGGTGGAGCAGGCGCAGGGCACGAGGCGCGGCCCGTCGCTGATCGTGGCGCCGACGTCTGTGGTGAACAACTGGGCGCGCGAGGCCGCCCGCTTTGTGCCGGACATGCGCGTGCGCGTGCACCACGGCGCGGGCAGGCTCAAGGGCGACGACCTGTTTGCGGCCGCGGACAATGCCGACATCGTGATTACCTCCTACGGCACCGCCGCGCGCGACGCCAAGGATTTGGCGTCCGTGCAGTGGGATCACGTGGTGTTGGATGAGGCGCAGGCGATCAAGAACGCGGGCACGCAGTCGTCGAAAAGCGTTCGCGCGATTCCCGCACGACACCGCATCGCGCTGACCGGCACGCCGATTGAAAATAAGCTTTCTGAGCTGCGCAGCATCCTGGATTTTGTCAACCCCGGGATGCTGGGCTCGCAGAGTTTCTTCCGCAACCACTTCGCCAAAGCCATCGAGTCGCGCAGGGACCCGGAGCTCGCGGACGAGATGGGGGAGCGGCTGCAGCGCCTCACCGCGCCGTTTATCCTGCGCCGCCTGAAAACGGACACGGCGATCATCTCGGACCTGCCGGACAAAGCCGAGCACGTCACCGCCGTGGACATGACCCCGGAGCAGGCCGCGCTGTACAAGGCGCTGGTGGACAGCACGCAGGCGGAGCTGGACGAGCGCAAGGGCATGGCACGCAAGGGGCTCGTGCTGGCCACGATCACCCGCATCAAGCAGGTGTGCAACCACCCGGCGCACTTTCTTGGCGACGGCTCCGCGGTCACCGACAAAGGCCGCCACCGCTCCGGCAAGGTGGAAAAACTTATGGAGCTGCTCGAGGAAGCCGCCGCGTCCGACCAGCGGGTGCTCATTTTCACCCAGTACAAGGCATTCGGCGACATTTTGAAGCCCTACCTGTCCGAGCGCCTCGGCGAGGACGTGCCGTTCCTCCACGGCGGCGTGGGCAAATCCGCGCGCGACGCGATGGTGGAGCGTTTCCAGCAGCCGGACGGGCCGCGCGCGATGATCCTCAGCCTGAAAGCCGGTGGCACCGGCTTGAACCTGACGGCGGCGTCCATGGTCATCCACCTGGACCGCTGGTGGAACCCGGCGGTGGAAAACCAGGCCACGGACCGCGCGTTCCGCATCGGGCAGGAGAAGAACGTCACGGTGTACAAGATCATCACCCGCGGCACGATGGAGGAATCCATCCAGGACATTCTGGACGGCAAGACCCAGCTCGCCGGCGCCGTGGTGGGCCAGGGCGAGGGCTGGATCACCGAGCTGGGAACCGAGGAGCTCGCCCAATTGATCAGTTACAGGGGGCAAAATGACTGAGAAGAAGAAGCGCCCGCAGGAAAACAACGTCATCTACGCCAATTTCGGCGCGCGCAAACGTGTGTCCAGCGCGGCGGAAACTGGCGGCACGGACGTCGGCACGTTCCGTCCGCGGTCGCTGTCGCCTGCGGCGATGACCATTTACAACGCCGCGGTGCGCCAGACCGACGTGGGCCGGGCGAAACGTGGCGCGGAGTACGCCGCCCGCGGGCATGTGGTGGAGCTGCAGGCGGTGTCCCACGGTGTGCGCGCGGCGGTGGTGGGCAGCCAGAACGACCCGTTCCGGGTGGCCATGTACTTGCCGCGGCGCCACGCCGAGGAGATCCGCGAGGCCACCAGCGCGATCGTGCGGGCGCCAGGGTCCATCGCCGCGGCGAAGGCTGGCACGCTCGCCGAGGATGTCCTGGAGATTCTGCTGTGCAGAACTCCGCAGGAGGTCACCTTCCACTGCGACTGTCCGGATGGCGCCGAGGTGTGCAAACACGCCGTCGCCGTGGCGCAGCGCACCGCGGAGCTCATAGACAAGGATCCGAGCGTCATTTTCACCATGCGCGGGCTGCGCCTGGAGGAGCTGGAGAACCGCAAGCGCAACCAGGCGGATGATCTGGCCAGGGAAAACGCCGAGCCCGGGTCGGAGTACTTCTGGCCCGGCCGCGAGTTGCCGGAACTGCCGCGTCCGAAGGTGGCGCCGATGATCGAGGACTCCGACATCGACTTGCTCCACCGCGCGATGCAGACCGTGTCGTTTACCAACATCGACCAGCTGCGCGCCGTTGCGGACATCGAAGATCTCTACGACGAACTCACCCGTTAGCTCATGTGTTCGAATGTTTGTGCTGGCGTGTCGGCCGCGGTGGTAGGTGTATAAGACATGACGCACACCACCTTCATCCACACCTCCGACCTGCAGTTAGGCATGCGCCGAAAATTTTTGTCGCCCGAGGCGCAGTCGCGTTTCGACGACGCACGCCTCCGCGCCGTCACCCGCTTGGGGGAGATAGCCCAGGACCGCGGCGCTGAATTCATCGTGGTTGCCGGCGACGTGTTCGAGCACAACTCGCTCGAGCCGACCACACTCGGCCGCGCGCTCGAGGCGCTGCGCAAACTGCCCGTGCCGGTCTACCTTTTGCCCGGCAACCATGACCCGCTGGTGGCGGACAGTATTTTCCAGCGCACCGAGGGGATCGAAGGCGTCACGGTGCTCGCGGACTCTAATCCTGTGGTCGTGCGCGAGGGCGTCGAGGTGGTGGGTGCCCCGCTGTTAACCAAGCACGCCTCGGAGGACCTGTGTGCCAAGGCAATCCGCGACCTGGAGCCGACGGAGGCGGTCCGCATCCTCGTCGGCCACGGCGCGGTGGAGGGCTTCGGGGAAGAGGAGGCGCATTCGCTTATCGACGTTGCTTCGCTCGACACTGCCATCGACCAGGGCACGATCGACTACGTCGCCCTAGGCGACACCCACTCCACCGCGGCGCTTTCCGCCTCCGAGCGGATCTGGTACTCCGGCGCCCCGGAGACCACGGACTACTTCGACCGCACCCCGGGTGTTGCCGGCGGCGAGGTGGATTCCGGCAACGCGCTGGTGGTCACCGTGGACAAAAGCGGCGGGCGCGCCGACGTCTCGGTGGAGAAGGTCCCGGTCGGCGCCTGGACGTTCGAGGCTCGCTTTTGGGAGGTCGCGAGTGCTGAGGACGTGGCCGGGGTTATCGAGGACCTCAAGGCTTACCCGGAGAAGGACCGCACCGTGATCAAGTACGCGCTTTCCGGCACCCTCGGCCTGGAGGACACGCGCACTCTCGAGCGCGAACTCGCCGAGCTCGAGCCGGTCTTCGCGGCGCTCTACCCGCGCGATCGGCTGATGAGCCTGCACCTCGAGCCCGACGACGAAGAGATGGAGAACCTGCCGCTGACCGGCTTCGCCCAAGACGCGATGCGGGAGCTGATCGGCCAGGCAGCCGAGGACAACGCCACCGCCCGCGACGCCGTGAACTTGCTGTTCCGCCTGTCCAAGGAGGTGGGCTAGACCATGCGCATCCATGACCTTGTCATTGACAACTTCCGAGCCATCGAGCACCTGGAGCTGCGCGACCTGCCGGAGACCGGTGTGATTGTCATCCACGGCCAGAACGAGGCCGGCAAGTCCACGATCCTGGACGCCATCGACACCGTGCTGCAGGAGCGCCACTCCGCCGGCGGCAAGAAGATCAAGATCTTCGCCCCGGTCGGCCGCGACGCCTCGCCCGAGGTCACGATGACCGCGACGGTGGGGGAGACCACCTTCAAAATCCACAAGCGCTGGCTGAAAGGCAAGCTCTCCGAGTTGGAGATCCTCTCCCCGGTGCACAAGAACTTCACCGGCCGCCAGGCGGACGACGAGCTCGCCCGCATCATCGCCGAGCAAATGGACACCAGCCTGGCCAAGACTCTGTTCCTGCGCCAGGGCGAGCTGGATCCGGGCATCGCCGCCGCCGGCATCCCGTCCATCTCCCAGGCGCTCGACGCGGAGAACGGCGCCGAGCGCTCCGGCGAGGAGGACACCGACCTCATGGCCTCCATCGAGGCGGAGTACGCCCGCTACTGGACGGCCGCGACCCCGCCCAAGCCCAAAGCCTCCTTCACCGCCAAGTCCGACGCCGTGGACGCCGCCCGCGACACCCTCCGCGCCGCCGAGGCCGAGGTGCAGCAGCTGGCCACGTTTGTCGACGAGGTGGCCCGCCGCGAAGACGAAATCCGCGCGGTGGACACGGAGCTGCCGCAGGCCCACGAGGAGCTCGCCGGGCGCGAGGCCGAGTTCGCCCACGCCAGCCAGCTCGCGGAGAAAGCTAAGGCTGCGACCGAGCAGCTCGAGCGCGCCACCGTCGCCAGGAAGCGCGCCGAGCAGGACCTCGCCGAGCGCGTCGCGCTTTCCGAGCGCGTGGCCAAGCTGCGCGAGGAGGAAAAGAACCTGCAGGCCGCCCTCGCGCCGGCGCAGAAGGCGCGCGATGCCGAACGCGAGAAGATTACCGAGCTGACGGCGCAGGTCGAGGAGGCGAAAACCCGCCTCGCCACTGCTCGCACCACCCTGCGCGGCGCCGAAAACGTCCGCGACCACGTGCGTGCCTCTCGGCGCCTCACGGTCGTCACCGACCAGCTCACCCTCATCAGCAAAGCAGACGAGGCCTACGCAACCCTGCTCAAGAACGCCCCCGCCTTGCAAGTCACAGACGCGGACGTGCGCAAGCTGGAGAAGGCCGAAAGTGAACTGACCCTGCAGCGCCGCCTGCGCGAGGCAGCCTCCGCCAAGCTGGAGATCACCGCCGAGAACAAGACCATCCAGGTCGACGGCGAAAGCGTGGGCGTGGACGGCACCGAGTCCGTCGCCGTCTACGAAGGCACGCGCCTCACCCTCGACGACTTCGATGTGGTCTTCCGCGCCGCCCAGGGGTCGGAGGACCCCCGCCGCGCTGTGGAAAAGGCCGAGGACGCCCTTTCCAGCCTGCTGTCCAAGCTGGGCTGCGCGGACGTCGACGAGGCCCGCGCCGCCCGCGACGCCAGCAAGGCGCACGAGGCAGAGGTGAAGTCCGCCCGCCAGCGCCGCGACGACGCGCTGGCCGGCACCGACGCCGACGAGCTCGCGGCCGAGCGCGACCGCCTCACCACCCAGATCGAGGAGCTCGCCGAGCTTCTCGACGGCGCCGAGTTGCCCGACACCGAACAGGCCGCGGAGCTGGCCGTGAAGGACGCGCAAAAGGCGCTGGACAAAGCGGAGAAGGATGTCGATTCCGCCGATGCCGCGCTCAAGCCATACGCCGACCGTACCGCCGCCAGCGAGCTGACCGTCGTGCAGACCAAACTGGAGGCGAAGCAGGCCGAGGCGAGCCACGCCGCCGACGAGCTGGCACACGCCGAGGACAACGCACCGAAAACTGCGCTCGAGAGCGCCCTCGAATCGGCCAGCGAGCAGGAGCGCGAGGCCAACGAGGCGCACGCGGCGCTGTCCGCCGAGCTCGCGGCTGCCGACCCGGAGATCGCCCAGCAGATGCTCGAGGGCGCGAAGACTCGCCTGCAGAACCTGGAGAAGCGCCAGGCCGAGGCGAAAAACCGCATCACCGAGCTGACCGGCCGCATTGAGATCGCCGCCGGCGCCGCTGAGAAGGCGGACCGCGCGGCCGCGGAGCTCGATGCCGCGGAGACCGAGCTGGCCCGCACCACCCGCCGCGCCGACGCGGTGCGCTTGCTGCGCGAGACGATGCACGCCCACCGCGACGCCGCCCGCGCCCGCTACACCGCGCCGTTCAACGAAGCGATCCGCAACCGCGCCCGCGTGCTGTTCGGACCTACCGTGGACTTCAACTTCGGCGACGATCTCACCGTCACCGAGCGCACCGTCGACGGGGTGAGCGTGCCGCTGGACCAGCTCTCCGGCGGCACGAAGGAGCAGCTGGCCATCCTCACCCGGTTCGCCATCGCTGACCTAGTCACCGCCTCCGGCGAAACAACGCCGGTGCCCGTGGTGGTCGACGACGCCCTCGGCGCCACCGACCCGGAGCGTCTCGCCCGCATGAACTCGCTGTTTTCCCAGGTGGGGAAGTCCTCGCAGGTGCTGGTACTGACCTGTTTCCCGCAGCGCTTCGACCGTGTCGCCGCGGCGCGCACGTACTCCATGGACGAGCTGAAAACCGGACCCATCGGCTAGGATCTGCCCGTATGAATGCACAACCGCGGTGGCTCGATGACGAAGAACAGCAACTGTGGCGGCTGATGCTCGCGGGGTTTACCAAGATCTCGCGCACGATTGACGATCGCCTCCAAGCAGGCGGCGACATCTCTTCGCCGGAGTTTTCCGTGCTCGTCGCGTTGTCGGAGGCGCAAGACCGCACGCTGCGCCTGCGCGAGCTTTGCGAAGAACTCGGCTGGGACCGCTCGCGCGCCTCTCATCAGGTCACGCGCATGAAAAAGCGCGGACTGCTCACCAAGAAGAAGTGCCCCGGCGACGCCCGCGGCGTGCTGGTGACCCTGACCGACCAAGGCATGTCCCACCTCGAAGAGGCCGTGCCGGACCACGTGGAGACCGTGCGCCGCCTCATCTTCGACCACCTGGACGCGGACCGCGCCGACAAAATCAGCGAGTTTTTCACCGACGTGCTCGCTGCCGAGGATCTGCCAACTAACCAGCTTTAACAGTCACTTTCGTCGACAATTGTCCTTGCGGGATTTCGCCGGCAGGGGTTGGATGGGAGGTACAGAACCCCTTGGATGAAAGGACTCCACGATGTCCAGCCCCTACAATCCGCAGAACATCAATCCGGGCAACTCCCCGAAGCGCCTCGAGCGTTCCATGACCGACAAGTACATCGCCGGCGTCTGCGGCGGCATCGCCCAGTACCTTGGCGTCGACGCCACCGCGGTGCGCGTGGTCTTTATCCTGCTCGTTCTCATGGGCGTGTTCCCGGGCTTGCTCGCCTACGGCGTGGCCTGGCTGATCATGCCGGCTGAGTTCTAGGGCCTGCTCCCGTCGAGGAACGTGAACCGGACCTCGTCGCTAGGCAATTGCTCCAGCGCGTGGCGCACGCCAGGCCCGGTGCCCGAGGTGGGGTGGTTCATGTGCGCCAGCACGATCGCCCCGTCAGGGGCATGCCTGATTGCCGACGCCACATGGTTTGCCGGGGCAGTCGCCCCAAAATCGCCGTTGACGGTGTAGCCCGCAATGGCCACGCCGCGCTCGCGCGCGATGCCCACGGCGACATCGTCGTAATGGGCCGTGCCCGAGCGGAACCACGTCGATTCCACCCCGTAGTCCGCCAGCAGCGCCCGGTTGCCGTCGATTTCCGCTATGGCTTCCGCCGGCGTCTTGGTACCCGCGATGCCGTAGGCGGCCCCGCCGTTGACGCTCAGCGGCAGGTGCCTCGTGCCGTGATTTTCCAGGCGGAATAGAGGATCGGCCGCGAGCTTGCGCGTCGCATCCGGGTTCGCCTCGATCCAGGTGGCGCTTAAGAACAGCGTCGCGGGTACCGCGTACTCGCGCAGCGCGTCTATCAACCCTTGGTCCACGGCCGAGCCACTGGGTCCGCCGCAGGCATCGAATGTGAGCGCAATCGTGCGCCTGCCCGGCGTCACAGGCACCATCTCTGCAATGCCGCGCATGGAGGTCCCAAACATTTGTGGCACCCGGCCCGCGTAGCGCTCCGGGCCGGGGTACGCCGTCACTGTCTCGCGGACGGTGGTGGTGGCCGTCTCCGTCTCCGTGACTGTCGTGCCACGCGGGCCGGCGCACCCCACTAACGCAGAAAAGCCCGCCACTGCCGTGGCGGACATGAACGTTCTTCTGCTCAGCACAGGCTGAGAGTGTAGTTGCAGGGGGAGCGGAGTGCTCGTCGAGAAGCTAATGCTGCGCAGGCATCGGCACCTATTATGTCGAACATATGTTCTTGACAATTCCTGCGAACCTGCTTACCGTACTGATCGGTCTAGAAAAACGACGGATTCAAAGGAGAACCATTTGGGAGAAATACTTTCTGACGCAGTGATGCAGGTGATGACCCCATCACTGGAGTACCAAGACAAAACGGCCTGTTGCGTGGTCGCATCTAGTAACACCGTGGTGAGTATCGAGTAACGCGATGGTGAGCATCCAGTAACAGTCCGGAACAGGGTACTGGTGACGCGCCCCGTCAGTGCGCCGACGTTGTCAGAG